>JAUNGV010000032.1 GCA_030524225.1 Eubacteriales bacterium | reverse complement strand
CTTGAGAAGCTGTTTTGTGCTGCCGCTGCGGTAATGATATTCTCCCTTATAGTTGACCGGATAGCTGCTAGGATTCACACATATTTCAATGTAATTTTTTCCATCCTGTGTCAGCAGATTGACATCCACGATAATACCAAGGATATCTCTGACTTTATTGGGAATATCTTCGAGCAGTTTTTTACTTTCCGACACGCCTATAACATTCCCGCTGTCATCAGTTCCTATATAGATTTTTCCACCCTGTGCATTGGCAAATCCGCAGATCCATTTCAGGTACTCATCACGCCATGATTCTTTCCATTCTGTGTTTTGATTTTCTACCATTCACTTTCCCCCACCTCAATATAGAAGTCATAATGCTTTAACACTTTGTACCTATTCTTTAAGTTTAAGGATTTCACCTGTTATATCGCTTCTTTCATAGATGAATACATCCATTATACCTCCAAAGTACTCCTTTAAATAAATTGTCTTCCCAATCTTCTGCCATCTTAAATCATGTATTCCTTATGAATCACATTCCAGCACCTGATACAGAACATGTTTCAACTTATCATCAATCCTCTCTCTACAACTATCCCCTCATTCTGCCTCTGTCCGAAACGACAAGTAATCAACAAACTTTTGTACGGCAGGCGTTGTATGCCTTTGATTTTTTATTACCAGACCAATCTGACGATAATAAGGTTTTTGAAGAGAGCGTATCTCGATTTCATAGGGAATGCGCTGCAAAATCATGTCCGGCAGGATGCTGACGCCCATCCCTTTTTCTACCATCGCCATGATCGCAAAGTCCTCCCAAGTGGTAAACCGAATATCCGGCTGTACGTGGTAGCGTTCCAGCAGATCTGAAACCTCGGTTTTTCCTCCGCGCTCCAACAGCAGGAACGGCAACTCATTCAAATCTTCAATGGCAATCGTTTCTTTCTCGGCAAGCGAGTGTCCTTCCGGCAGTACAACCTTATATTCGTCCTGTTTCAGCAGTATCGTATCGAATTTCGGCAGAGTTGGCAGCCGCAGAAAACCACAGTCCACTCGCCCTTTATCAATCCATTGCTCCACTTCCTCATAATCACCCAGAAGCATTTCGTATTCAATCCCCGGGTAATCCTGCTGTAATTTGGCTAATATGTTCGGAAGCCAGTTGATCGCCACGCTGGAAAAGGTACCTATACGAACGACTCCGCATTCGATCCCGTTCATTCGGTAGATTTGCCCCTCCATCTCGTGATAATCATTCAAAACTTTACGCAGAAATGGCATTATCTGTTCTCCGGCAGAGGTCAGACAAACGCCGCTTTTGCTGCGCTCCAGCAGAGTCATCCCCCATTCTTTTTCCAAGTCAGCAACCATCTTACTGACAGAGGACTGTGCGTAATTAAGCTCCTGCGCCGCAAGGGTAAAACTGCCTTTTTCCACCGTCTTGACAAAAGCAAGATACTTCAGCATAGGATTATCCATATCACAATCATTCCATTCTTCGATTTTAATTATCTATAATATTCGCTTTTTTTATTTTAATGCTTCTTGTATCATGTTTCAAGAACGGTTCAGGAGTGAGCAAATATGAATTTAAAAACCACAGATATGGATATGCTGCACGGTTCGCTGACCGGAAAGCTACTGCTTTTTACACTGCCCATCGCGCTAAGCAGCATTGTGCAGCAGTTATTCAATGCAGCAGATATCGCCGTCGTCGGCTATTTTGGCAAGGAAAGCGCACTTGCGGCAGTAGGAACAAATACCGAGATCATCGCATTGATCGTTACGGTTTCCTCTGGCCTGTCCGTCGGTGCAAACATCCTGATTGCAAATCACATTGGGAGAAATGAAACGAAAGAAACGCCAGCCACAGTACAAACGGCGATACTTTTGGCAGTGCTGGCCGGCATGATCGGTCTGCTTCTGGGGCAGATCATTGCAGCACCGCTGCTGCGGCTGATCCAAACGCCAGAAGGTATTTTTGAGGCTGCAGAGCTTTATCTGAGGATCTATATGATGGGCTACCCATTTTTACTACTGTACGACTTCGGTGCTTCCGCTTTAAGAGCGCATGGCGACAGCCGCTATCCGTTTCTTGCACTGATCATTTCAGGCATTGCAAATGTAGCTCTTAATCTGTTTTTTGTAATCGTGTTCCATATGGGAGTCGCCGGAGTTGCCATTGCCACCGATATTTCCACCATGCTCTCGGCTCTGATGGTGCTGCATCGGCTGGTAAAAGACCCTATGTTTCATTTTACATTCCATGAGTCGAAATTTTCCCTGCGTATTGCATGTGAAGTCCTGAAAACAGGGATCCCTTCCGCTGTGCAGGGGGCCGTATTCTGCTTTGCAAATATTTTTGTGCAGACGTCAGTCAACGGTTTTGGAGAAATAGCGATTGCAGGCAGTACCATTGCCATGAATTTTGAATACTTTACCTACTATATCATCACGGCATTTGGACAGACAGCGACTACTTTCACCAGTCAGAACTATGCTGCGGGACAATACAGAAGGTGCACACGTATTCTATGGCTATGCCTGGGATTTTCAACTGTTTGCAGTTCTGTTCCAATTTTCACGATTGTCCTGTTCCGAAACTTTTTCTCAGGTTTGTTCACAACGGAAGCGGCTGTGATTGAGAGTGCCTCCGTACGAATTTTATGCATCCTGCTCTTTGAACCGATATGCAATTTCTATGAAATACCGGCAGGGGTACTGCGCGGCCTCGGACACGCACTGTACCCAGCCGGCAGTACCATGATAGGCACCTGCGCGTTCCGCATTATCTGGATATATACTGTATTTCGCTTCAATCCCACGCTCCCGATGCTGTATCACGCATTTCCGCTTTCGTGGGCTGCGACGATTCTTCTGGTCAATATTGGGTTTTTAATTAATGACCGCACACGTTTTCAGTTTACTGTATGAAGTTACCTCCGGGTATCTGCGGGGATTTGGAATTTCTCTCACAACTGCAATCCTGATTTTTGCAGACTTCAAAAAGGGGAGCATAATGGCTCCCCTTTTTACTCTGACATCCTCCCGGCAGGAGGGCAACGCCCTATTTCGCCGCCTCTCTCGCCGCGTGATTGGCCGCCTGCACCTCGATCATCTTTTCCTTGTCAAGCGGATACCACTTCATGGCGATCAGCGTGCAGATCCATCCGAGAATCGGCAGTCCCATCCAGAGGAACATCGCCATCCAGAACAGCGGTGCGCTCGACGGATCGCCGGGCTGGGGCATCACGTCCTTGTAACCGATCAGTGCGATGCAGAATCCAACAATCGTGGTCGCAAAAGAAGAAATAATCTTATCGACAAAGCTGTAAATTGCCCCTACCGTCGCCGGCATGAAATTGCCGGAGCGGTACATCTCATAGTCCATGATATCCGGCAGCATGGTTCCCGTAATCGCGGAGGTCGCCATTTTCAGCGCGGAGAAAATTGCATTCAGCGCGATGAAGATTACGGTCGGCACCGCCGCGACGCTGATCTGCGTCGGATCACAGAAGGTCATATAGGCTACCATGACAATAGCGGCAATGATACTGTAGAGCGTCCACTGAATCAGGGATTTCTTCGCCCCGCCCTTGCCGGAGAGATGCGTCGCAAAAAAGATCACAATAAAAGACGGAATCATGTTGATCATCGTCAGATTTCCGCTGAAGCTGTAATTGCCGATAATAATGCCGAAGATCATCGTGGAGATCGCGGACTGGCTGGCCGCCTGCAGCGCGAGCTTATCAGAGCTGGCCGCCACAATGTACATCTGCATCGCCCGGTTGTCTTTCAGCACATTCCAGCAGTCCCGCAGAGAGACCTTGCTCTTGCTGCGCCCCACGAAATTTTCCGGCTTATCGCTGGGAGAAACCGCAATCATCGCGATCACGATCAGCACAAGACTGAAAATCAGCACCGTGTAGCAGAGCTCCTGAAACGCCTCGACTGAGAGACTTCCATACTTGGGAAACAGGACCATCGACATATAGACGCTCGGAACCGCAGAGAGAATCAGCGTATAGATCGTCGACCAGCGGGACAGCTTGGCACGCTGCATCGGATCGTTCGTGAGAATCGGGTTCGCACTGTTCTGCGCGACGCCGTAGATCGTATAGCCGATGATATAAACCATGTAGGCCAGTGTGAAGACCACAATGTTGCTGCCGATCCCCCAGACGAAAATCGTCAGAACACCGATCGCCATAATGCCGAATCCGGCTGCCATCAAAATTCTCACCCGTCCGAATTTCGTATTCACCCGGTCGCTGATCAGCGCGATAATCGGATCGGTAATCGCGTCAAAAATACGGGTTCCGGTGACAATCGTCCCGGCCAGCGCCACCGCAATCCCGTATCCGCCCGCCGCCACATAGCTGACGAACATCATCAGAATCACGAACGCATTGTTGATGCCGCCCGCCAGCGGCCACAGTACAATCTGCCATGTTTTGGCTCTTCTGTAATTGGAAAAAGTCTGTTCACTCATAATCCTCTCCGTTCCGGAGCACTCCCTACGACAGGACGGCGAAAACTTCAAATTTACGTCTGCCCTGACCATGATTTATGACGCTCCTTATGAATCCCCCTCTGTTGTCTGTCTTCTGTCTGTTTTGTCTCTGCCTTCTGTTTCTGCTTTGTATCTGCCTTTTTGCGTCTGCCTCTTTCTTTTGCATCCCTCTCTCGGGATACCATGCATCCGCTCCTCTCCCTCTTTCCGCCTCTCGCGCGCAGAATGGCGGTCAATTGGAATGTTCCCGGCAGCTGTCTACACCATACCCGAACAAGGAAAACATGGGTAGCAAAAAAATAGGGAATCAGTTCAATTATTCGCTGATTCCCATTGAGGTATATAATTTTTTATTAAAATAACAAATATACTGACATGCAAATCCTTGAAGCTGTGGATCTCCGAATTGCAATCTTTGAAATTATAAATCTTTTCATCTGTAAATCTTTGAATTATAAAACTCTGAAACAGCGAATCCTCGAAGGAATTTTCTGATCGCAAATCTCCGGCTCCCAGCTACGAACGCATGCCGGTTCCAGCAAATACCGTTCTGCGCAGAAAGAGCGCGCCGAGACTGTCCGCCAGCGCCCAGCCGATCGGAATGGACCACCAGATCCCGGCGACGCCGATCCCGGGAACAGAGGAGAGCAGATAGGCGAGTGCCACCCGCGTGCCGAGGGAGACGACCGTGAGCACCACGGAGAGCGCCGGTCTTCCGATTGCCCGGTACAGCCCATAGAACAGGAAGAGACATCCGATCCCGAAGTAAAACGGGCAGAGCGTGTGCAGCACCCGCACTCCCTCCGCAATGATCTCCATCTCATCCCCGCTGATAAAGAAGCGCATGAGCGGTTCCGCCAGCACCCACAGCACCGCTCCCGCCGCAGCGCAGTAGAGGATCACCGAGAGAAACGCTCTGGAAAGCCCCTCTCTCACCCGCTCTCTTCTGCCCGCCCCGATATTCTGGGCGACGAAGGTGGAAAACGCATTGCCGTATTCCTGCAGCGGCATATAGGCGAAGGCGTCGATCTTGGTCGCCGCCGCAAACGCCGCCATGACCGCCGTTCCAAAGCTGTTGACAAGCCCCTGCACCATCAGAATCCCCAGATTCATCACAGACTGCTGCAGGCAGGTCAGCAGAGAATAGTTGGCAATTTCCAGCAGACTCTCCCTGCGAACGCGGAAATGGCGAAACGCCGACCGCATCTCCCCGCTCACCGCCAGCACATAGACGGCGATTCCAGCCCCGGAGACGTACTGCGCGATGACCGTCGCCTGCGCTGCGCCTGCGGTTCCCCGTCCCCACACTGCCACGAACAGAAGATCCAGCCCGATATTCAGCACGGTAGAGAGTCCCAGAAAGGCCAGCGGCATGAGAGAATTGCCGATCGCTTTCAGATACGCCGCAAAATAGTTGTACAGTGCGATAGCCGGAATACCGGCAAAGACGAGGACGAGATACTCCCGCGTCATATCTGTGATCTCAGGCGGAATATTCAGCCAATTCAGGATCCACTCCACCGCCGCCAGCGCAGCCGCCGTCAGGAGGGCCGCCGTCACGGTCACCAGCACAAAGGATGCGCACAAGCTCCTGCGCAGCGCCTCCCCGTCCCTTCTTCCAAAGCAGAGGGAAAAGACGATCCCGCTCCCCATGCACAGCCCCAGAAGAGCCGAGGTCAGAAACGTCATCAGGGCGAACGCCGAGCCAACCGCCGCCAACGCCCCGGAACCGACAAAGTGGCCGACCACCCAGGTGTCGACCACATTGTATCCCTGCTGCAGCAGGTTTCCGAAGATCATCGGGAGCGCGAAGAGAAGCATCGTGGCAAAGACCGGGCCTTCTGTCAGATCGCCCTTAAGATCTGTCGGATCGCCTTTATGATCTGTTCCGCCCGCTTTCTTCCTCATTTCCCCGTACTTCTGCTTTCGCGCCTCTTCCGCTTCCAAATCTCCCGATTTTCCCACTGTCCTATGCTCCTCTTACCGCCCTTTTATCTTATCTGCGCCGCAGCCGCGATGCAGCTCCCAGCGCCGGAGCATACGCCATCGACTCCGATCGTAATTCTGCCTCCGGCTTCTGTGTCATTCCTTTCCCGATTAAAACAGCCGGATCTCCCGGCATCCCTCTGCCAGAGGCCCCGGCACTGCCGTCAGGGTGCGACTCTTTCCGAAGAAATCTTCGTTAAATGTGATCGGCGTACCGTTCGGATTCTCAAATCTCTGCTCCGGCTCAAACGCCTCTCCGAGCACCTTCGTGGAAATGATGCCGCCCGCAAAGTCCGCCACCGCGTCATACACATTCGTCACCAGATAAACGCCGTCCGGACGGTGCTCGATGACCGCCGTATACTGGGTGGAAGCGTCCTCGCAGTACTGCTCCTCCTTGCTCCAGTGCCTTGCCCCGGAGAGGTACACATTGCCGGCGCACCACACAGGCAGATGGTCATAGTAACGATTGACATAGACATCCGTCGCATTCATTCCGCAGTAGCCGTCAAAATGCGCGTCCCATTCCGCAAAGGTCGGATATTCGTCAAACACATGGGTGCCCACCTCAATATTGCAGTCATCCCATGGATTCTGACTGCCGCTCATCGCCTGAAACAGCGCGTTCATCAGCGGTCGATACGGCTTTTGCAGGAAAATATTGTTGTAGAAGCGATCGTCTCCGTGCAGGATCGTCATAAACCCGGCCACCTCGGTGCCGTGCACCTTGTGATACGGTGTGTACCGCGGCGACGGCATCCCCTCCGCACCGTTGTCCGTTCCGATCCCGACGGAAACCAGACCGCCCGCGATCAGGTTGTGGACAAAAGCCGTGCCCTGCGTCGCCAGCTTGATGCTGCGGTCAGAGAGCATAATATTGTTATCAACCAGCGTCGGGCCATGTGAAACTTCAATGAAGAGATCCTCTCCTATCCCCATCGCCGCCTCCGCGCAGGGTTCCATCTCCTGCGGCAGGCAGTTGTCGTAAAAAAGGTTCTGCGTGACGCGGGTGCCCTGCGCCTGCCAGTCCAGCCAGATACCGCGGGTGCAGTGGTGAATGTGGTTGCGGCGAAATACCACGTCGATGGCCGCATGCATCTTGATGCCGCCGATCTCCGCTCCTGCCAGATTCTGCTTGTTGTTGATGTTATAAATATGGTTGTCCTCGATCAGGGAAAACACGCCGCCCAGATGGCCGACAATACCGGTCTGTCCGCAGTCATGAATCTCGCAGCGCCGGATGATGTGCGATCCGATCTTCTCCTTATTCCATCCTTCATAGGACGCCTGACAGATGCAGTCCCGCTCTGTCTGCGTTCCGTCTTTGTATTTATATTTCAGCCATTTATTGTCGTTTTCCGGCTGCAGATATTTCCCGAGAGAAATGCCGCTGCACTTCGACTCGTACACCTCACAGTCCTCGATGATCCAGCCCTTTGACCAGTGCGGGCCGATCATTCCTTCCTGATACGCCGTCGGCGGCGCCCACTGCGTTGCCGCTTTGCTCACCTTAAAACCGCTGAGTGTAATATAGCCGATTCCCTCTGCAGAAGGATAGAAACAATTGCGGCGAACGGTGATTTCCACCTGCTCCTCATTCGGATTCAGTTTGCCGAAATTCGCAAGAAACACGGTGCTGTCGGAAGTCTCGTCCTGCTCGGTATACCATGTGTAGAGCGAGAATTCCGGATCCCATGATCCCTTTGACTTCTTCGGCTCATAAACCTCTTTGGCATCCGTCACCTCATACATGGACTTCTCATTCAGAAACACATCTCCGGTGTGCGCCACCATGGCCGCATTGAACCAGTCTCCTGACACACGGGTCGTATAGGGATTGTAGTCGCCGAACAGGCCGTTTGGCACGGCCAGCTTCCAGACACCCTCCCACAGCCGCTCCCAGCCCTTTGCAGGCTCCGCGCCTGTGATATGCGCCTGTCTCCTCTCCACAGAGCGGTACACGACCCGCGCATCCTCGCGTCCGGCATGCGCCGGATTCACCGCTTCGCGGTATACCCCCGGAAACACCAGCACCTCATCCCCCGCAGCCGCAACCCTTGCCGCCTCCGAAATGGTGCGAAACGGGCGTTCCTTCGTGCCGTCCCCGCTCCGGATTGCCGCCGCGTCCACATAGTAAATCATACCTTCTCCTCCTTTTTGTTGCCTCTTTTCTTATACTCATCCCGTCTTTAAAACAGATCGCTGTGCGATCCTGTCCGGGTAAGATATAAAATCAACGCATTCCCATCCACTTCATAAATCAGCAGCCAGTCCGGAGCAATATGACACTCCCGACACCCCGCATAGTCCCCTGAAAGCTGATGATCCCTGTTTTTTTCCGGCAGAGTCTCTCCCAGCGCCAGTTTTTTAATGACATCTGTCAGCAGAGAGATGTCAAATCCCCGCTTTTTGATTCGCTTTACGTCTTTCTGAAATTTTGTTGTCGGCCTTATCCTATACATCGGCAAGCAGCTCCTCCATCATCTGATCCACGTCAGAATAGGTCTTGCCAAGAGTCGGATCGGCCTTCATTCTCTCTGCTTCCCGGATCGCTTCCACGGTTTCCGTGTTCGGAATATTCCCGCTGATTTCAAACGGTATTCTGTTCTCCCGCACTGCTTTTCGGGCAAAAACATTGATTGCTGTTGTCATTGTCATTCCCATATCGGTGCAAAATGCCTCAAACTTTTGTTTCAGTTCTGCATCCATGCGGATATTAATATTGGTATTTGCCATAACTCACAGCTCCTTTCTGTTTGAAATCCAATGTACGCTTTTTTATTGACATTGTCAACATCCATGTCTGCCACATAAAAACACGCTCCTGTCGCAGCCATTATAGCTGCAACAGGAGCGTGTGCCGCCTATCTGCGCCACAGCCTCACTTCGCCTGTGATGCCGCTTTCCGCAGTCGGCTCCGGCGTCATCATTTTCCGTCTGGGATCGGTGACCATCTGATAGCATTCGCGCTCCAGCGTGGTCGCCACTTCAATCACCAGAGTATTCTCTCCCTTTTTCACCAGTTTCATCAGGTCAAACAGATACCGGGGCACAATCTGCAGTCCCGCGCTGCGTCCGTTGACAAAGACCTCGACGCCCTCCGCCGCATCCGTGATCTCCAGCAACAGCTGTGACGGCACCTCTTCCAACGCAAACGAACTCTCATACCGCACGAATCCGGAAAATTCCGGTTCTTCCTGCGCAAGCGTATCAGGAAGAGAAATCTCCTTCGTTCCGCCAAATGCCGGATACGCTGCGCCCTCGCAGGTACTGCGGCGCCATACAGAGAGCGGAACAGGCGTCTCCCCGCTGTCATTGCCTCCCTGCGGTGCGCTCTGTTTCAGCCGTTCTTCCAGTTGATCTTCAAGGCGAAGAGACAGCGTCTCTGCCTGCACAGCCTCACCAAACACCACGATCAGGCTCTTGCGCGGCTCCAGCGATACCTGCACCACGGTTCCTGCGCCGCCTTCCTGCGCCTTCGCTCTCACGCTCTCCATCCGGTTTTCCCACGCATTGTAGGCCGCGCACTGTCCGACAGACGGCACCCGCACAGAACCCTCATACGGCTGTGCGCCCTCGTTGACGAAATAATACACCTCGCCGTCCGCCCTGTGGTAGTGCAGAACGCGCAGGTTCTTGTCTGCCGGATTCGCCTGCATCTGACCGATACCATGCGCCGCCAGCCAGCCGGGAAGCTCTTCCGGAGAAACAACCGCGCACCGGGCTGCGATCTGTTCCCAGTCTCCCGCTTCCGCCGCGCTGGCTGAACGTTCCCCGCCCCTCTGCTGTACAGCGCTTCCCGCTCCCTGCGCGCCCTCTTTCGCTCCAATCCTGACAACACCCTCCGGCAGTCCGCCGAGGAACACGACCGGCACGCCTGCCGCCTGCAACTCCCCGATCGCCGCCAGCGTGTCCGTAATAAACTGCGTCTGCGGCACAATCAGCGCCCGGTAGCGCTGCGGGCCGACCTGTAGACCTTCCGTTATCTTCGTTCCGTACCGTTCCCGCTCCGCAAACACATCAAGAGGCAGGAAGTCAAAATCAATCTGTCTCTGTTCCAGCACCTTCGCCGGTTCCTGGCACAGCATAGCCTCTCCCATCCACTCGCTCTCCGCGTGATAGAGGATCGCCGCCTCCGCCCCATGATGACCGTCGCTGATCAGTGCGCAGATCCGGTTCATATACGCGATCAGCGCGCCGAAATGACGGTACTGCGGATTGTGTCCGTGGGCATAGAAATGCGGCGGGCAGTCCGGATCCGGAAACGGCGCAGGCGAGAACGCATGCGGCACGAAATGATTGACGCCCCGCACCATGAAGTGATCCGCCAGATATTTCTCCAGCTGTACCCCTTCCTTCCAGCCGTAATTGCCGAAAATCTCACACATCGCACGGCCGCTCTTGTTCGGCTCGATCGCCGCTGCGGAGGACGCCAGTCTGCCGAGGCAGAAATGGAAGAAATCGCCGTCCCGCATACGTCCGAACATATCCTTCTGGTCGCACCCTTCGCCCTGGGGATAGACCTGTCCGCCGATGTCGTCAATGCCTGCCATATCCTGCCCGTCCAGCCCGCGGAAATAATGGCCCAGACTGCTTCCCGTGCGGGCATGCGCATTGCCGTCCTCGATCAGATGGCCGATATACTCCACGCCATGGGCATGGCACCAGTCCGCCAGCTGACGGGAGAAATCGCGGCGCACCAGCTTCGTCACCGCGTCCATATAGTGATAGCGCACCCGCGCCGTCTGCTCTTTATCCGCCCCATTTTCCCACAGCAGATACATCTGCGCGGCCCAGTTCGCACCGAGACTCTCCGTAAGAAGTTCCGCCATCTCCGCAGAGAACGGAAGATCCTGATCCGTCCCCAGCTTGTTGTCCATCCAGTAGATATGTCCGTTGCCCAGTTCCGGCTCATCCGAGAAGAATCCCGCGATGGTCTTTCCGAAATCCTCCTCATAGTGCTGCCAGTGCGGCTCATACACCGCGTCGATCAGCAGGCGGCAGGAAGCGCGGTCCGTCATATTAATGTAATTGCGATGCGGCCCGCAGTTGCGGGAGAGTCCGACGACCCAGAGCGTCCACTTCCCCGCGGGTTTCTCCCAGCAGAGCACGCCGTCTCCCGAAGGATTTCCCCCGCCGCCTTCCACGCTTTCTCCGGCCTTTCGCACCGCCTCGCTCAGATCGACACTCTCCCCTGTCTCCTCGCAGAAAGCAACCGCCGTGAGCACCTGATCGTCGTCATAGTGGCGGGCGTTCTCCAACAGGGACGGAAGGATATACTGCTCCATCAGTCCCTGCGGCGTAAACGGCGGCGGGATCAGACCATCCAGCGCGATCTTCTGCTCCCCTGCCTCTTCGGGCAGATCGATCCGGTTGGCGCAGATACTCTGACGGCAGAGTTCCTGCGGCGCACTCTCCACGGCCCCGTTGGCATAGCCTGTGGGGAAATGACTGTCGTCAAGGATCCACACCTTCATACCGCGCGTCCTCGCCTCGTCCAGAATAACATCCATATCCGCCCACCATTTCGGCCCGCAGAAATCGGGATGCGGACGGCTCTCGACGCAGACCGCATTGCAGTTCGCCTCCTGAATCACCTTCATATACTCCCGAAGCGTCTCCTCGTCCTCTCCGTGCTGCCAGAAAAAGGGCAGAATATAATTCTCTCCCTGTCCCGCCAGCAGTCCCGTTATTGTTTCCCGAAGTGTTTTGACCTGACTGTTCTGCGTATGCTGCATTGTTACCTCCATTTCTGAGCACTCCTCCCATTGCTGTCACACAAAAGGCTCATCTTCTTGAACTACGCTCAGGAAGCGTCCCTCGTTGTGCTCGGTCAATTTCAGATTTTCGTCTGCCATGATCGAGATTTGTGACACCCCGACACAAATCTCAGCTTCCCTTTACTGTATCCTATCATCCCTCTTCTCTGGCCCGTTATAATTTACGTGATCTGTTTATAAGATTTGTGTCCTCTGTGATCCCGTTTCCGGCCAGAACCGTCCGGCGGCATGGATGATACCGATAGACTATATTTTACGTCCGCTCTCTCCCTCTGCCTATACAATTTCTAAGGATTTCTGTTGAAAATTCGTTTTGTTTGGCGGAAATCTCGTGCAGAACAGAAAGAAAGCGGCGACACTGTCTGTCCACCGCTTTCTCCCTTGTTTCTCTATAGAGTTTCCCCCTACGCCGCCGCTTTCCGGTAGGCCGGAAGCAGAATCCTGTCATACCGCAGCTGCATTAATTTGAGATAGAACGTTTTTCTGCCCTCGGAAATAAATGGCGTTTCATTCACAATCCGGATAATCTCTTTCCTTTCGATACGCGGCACCACCCATTCCACCGCCTTATTGCACTGCGGACTATCTGCTCTCAGAATATATTGACAGGCACATATCCGTTTTCCATGCACCCGCTCAAAAACGCACGGACGTCTGATCGCTATCTCCAGCATCATCCCTTCATCCTGAAGAGAATTTTCTATCTGCTCCTCTGTCAGTTTACTGTTTAAACAATTTCCGCAGTCAAAAACCGGCGCAAGCGCAAACTCTCCGTTCGCTTTCTGTATAAATCCCCAGTTTTCATTATTGCGATCAGGATTCCCCAGCAAAGTATCCACTACAAACATCCGCCAGAATCTCTCTTCGGCTTCCGCGTGCTTTTGCAGAAACGGATGCTCGGAAAATGTCCGGATAATCTCCGGCAGCACCGTTCCCGTTCCATTCGTGATATCCCCCTGCGGATCAGTAAATGCCGGTTCAAAGGTCGCTTTAAGCGCGCTGTACGGAATGAATCTGTCTCCCGGCGCCAGAAAATCCTCGC
Organism: Eubacteriales bacterium; assembly: GCA_030524225.1. Lineage (GTDB taxonomy): Bacteria > Bacillota > Clostridia > Lachnospirales > Lachnospiraceae > CAG-791. The sequence continues at coordinate 16,607 of JAUNGV010000032.1, read as the reverse complement.
AGGCAACCACTTCTTTTCCGCTTCTCATTCCCAGAATAGTGTTCTGCGCCGGAATTCCCACTGACTCATATATCCGGCACCCAATGTGTTCGCTCACCGGGCTGTTGGAATAGCTCAGAAAAACATTTTTCATTCCCAAGCCTTTCAGTTTAGTGGGATATTTCAGCATATAATGTCTGTCATCAATCGTAATTCCCACCTTGATTCCCGCTGTACCACCGTAAAAGTGATCGTTCTGCGCATACCCGTCAAACGAATCAACCATCCCCATCTCCTCACCGCAGTCCATATCTGCAGAAAATATCATTGAGCTGCGTATAGGTGATGCTCCCGTTGATCGCACACTGTTTCGCCATCGTCTCCACCTCATCCAGCAGTAAGGCAAAGTGAAGATCATCCCCGTCCCGAAACGCTTTGTCAATATCCACAATCGCTTCCTGCAGGGATTCCGGCATTCTGAAATCCACCCGGAAACTTTCATCCAAATACATACGCGCCACCTCTTTATTACCTGTCTGTTCTGTTTCTTCCAGTATATCACATCCGGTAACGCTGCAGCGCCGATTCTGTCAGTTTTCCTGCCGTTCTTCGCCAGTCCCGTCGTTTACCAGCACCTTGACAATCTCTCCGACGTACATCTCGTGGAAATCTCTCTCCGGATAGTTAAAATCGATCAGCCCACGATCCACGAATCCCTCTTCCACAAGAGGAGCGTGATAGAGCTTACGGCACAGATAAACGGTTTTCCCCTCTGCAAAACAGGTGGCATTCTCCAGATAAACCGGCGTCAGTCCCGCCGCCTTGGCCTTGTCGCCGTCCCGGCCGGAATGTGAGCCCAGATACCCCAGCGCCTTCTTGCAGCTCTCCGGAAATACGGTGAGCGTGAAATACTCTTCCCTGTCCATGAACTCCTTCGTATATCTGCCGGGACGCACATAGCAGATCACGGTGGGCAGGCGGTTGGCATGGCTGTCTCTCTCCCAGAGCGCCCCGAAATGTCCCCACGCCACTGTCATGACGTTGTAGCCGCGCTCCTCATTGCCCGCCGCCAGCGCCATCCACTCATCGCCGAAATCATGAATGGGATTGACTGCCTCTTCTCTGATCTTTCCTTCTGTAAACATCGCTGTCCTCCTTCTTATCTGTGCTTTCCATGCAGCTCTTTCCCCGCTGCACCTTTATTTTATGTCATTCAGGAGAACATACAAGTACGCACTTTTATGTGACCGCCCATAGTCCGCCACACTATTTATCGTCCCGCCTTGACAATCGCCTCCCACAGGCCGTTTAAGTACGTCGCACCGAGAGCGCGGTCATAGAGACCATAGCCGGGCCGTCCCGTCTCTCCCCAGATCATACGTCCGTGATCGGGGCGCACATAGCCATCGAATCCGTTGTCATACAGCGCTTTCATGATCGCGTACATATCAAGACTGCCGCAGGAGGAAAGATGCGCTCTCTCCTCGAAGCCGTTTTCCAACACCTGTACATTTCTCATATGAACAAAGTGAATCCGTCCCATCGCAGCGTACTTCGCCGCCATCTTTACCACGTCGTTTTTGCATGAGCAGCCAAGGGAACCGGTGCAGAGCGTAATGCCGTTGTGCGGATCGTCCACGAGCGACAGGAAGCGGTCGAGATTCTTTTCATCCGTGATAATGCGCGGCAACCCGAAGATACTCCAGCACGGATCGTCCTCATGAATCGCCATATTCACATCGCACTGCGCCGCCACCGGAATCACCCGCTCAAGGAAGTAGCGCAGGTTATCCCAGAGCTTCTCCTCCGTCATCGCCTGATACTGCGCGACCACCTCCCGCAGCTCCTGTCTCGTATAGCTCGCATCCCAGCCGGGAAGCGTTAAATCACTCTCGCTCTGCAGGGGATTGACCTGATCCACCTGCTCCTGATAATAGACGAGCGACGTCGAGCCGTCCGGCAGTCTGTGATCGAGCTGCGTCCTTGTCCAGTCAAACACCGGCATGAAATTGTAGCAGACGCACTTCACGCCCGCCTCCGCCACACGACGGATATTCTCACAGTAGTTCTCGATCAGACGATCCCGCGTGTCCTTGCCGAGCTTGATATCCTCGTGCACCGGAATGCTCTCGATCACCTCAAAAGCCAGCCCCGCCGCCTCTGTGTCGCGCTTTAACTGCGCGATACTCTCCCGGCTCCACACCTCGCCCACCGGCACGTCATAAACTGCCGTCACGATCGAATACATCCCCGGAATCTGCCGGATCTGCTCCAGCGTCACCTTATCGTCCTGTCCATACCAGCGAAATGATAATTTCATACTGTAACCTCCCGAATTTATAAAAACACTTCTGTCTTCTCACATCCTCCGGCAAACCGGACGCATGCACCTTTCATGCCGACCACCGAAGCAGCCTGCTGTTTAAACTCCTGAATACGCGGAGAATCCGCCGTCGATCGGCAGAACCACGCCGGTGATGAAACTCGCCGCTTCCTCTGATACGAGGAAAAGAGAAGCTCCTACAAGCTCATCCACCTCTCCGAAGCGATCCATCGGCGTGCCCGCGAGGATCTTACCCGTGCGCGGCGTCGGCGTGCCATCCTCATTGAAGAGGAGCTTTTCGTTCTGCGCCGTCACGAAGAAGCCGGGTGCGATCGCGTTGCAGCGGATTCCCGCCTTGGAGAAATGAACCGCCAGCCACTGTGTGAAGTTCGAGATCGCCGCTTTGGCCCCCGAATACGCCGGGATCTTCGTCAGAGGCGTAAACGCGTTCATCGAGGAAATATTGAGGATGCACGTCCCTTTTTTCTCCACCATATCCGCCGCAAACACCTGTGTCGGAATCAGAGTTCCCATGAAGTTGAGCTGGAATACGAACGAGACGCCGTCCGCATCGAGGTCAAAGAACGTCTTGACTTCTCCCAGATCCTCTTTGCTGAAATACTCGTTGTCTGTCGTCGCTCTCGGATTGTTGCCGCCTGCACCGTTGATCAGAATATCGCAGGTTCCGAGTTCCGCGTTCACCGCCGCCCGTGCCTCCTCGCAGCTCGCCTTATCCAGCACGTTGCAGCGATAGCCGCGCGCGGTGTATCCCTTGTCTGCGATCGCCTGCGCCTTGGCCTTGGCCGCTTCCTCGTTCAGATCAAGAAGAGCCACCTTCGCCCCGTTTTGCGCCATCGCCTCCGCCAGCACCGAGCAGATCACCCCGCCCGCTCCCGTCACAACCACTACTTTGTCCTGCAAATTAATTTGAAACGGTAATTTCATCTTAACCTCCTTGCCGCAGCTTGTCTGCGGCTCTGCGAGCAGAAATCCGCGCAGGCGGTTTCTGCGATCGTTTCCCCCATGAACTGTCTTAAACAGTAAGATCTTTTCTATAAATACAGTATATAAAAAACATCGTGAAAATCCATGGCGTTTTTTGTTTGCAACATTGCAAAAATTGTGGTTTCCATTTTCTATTGTTCCGAAGCAAATCACGCTCACGGAGACAGAAACTCTTCTCCGTGAGCGTGCAGCTCAGTTTATGTAAGGAAATCCGGCGCCGTCATGAAATCACGTCATGCTGATTCGCACCTCCCTCCTGATTTACACCTTCCCCGTTCACACTCCTGCCTCTCTCAGCAGCCGCAGAATTCGCAGCGCGCAGCGGCGCACCTCCGTCATTCCCAGTGTTCCGTCCGCAAGCGCTTCTTCCATGCGCTGCGTATCGTAGGGCGTTCCGGGCATCACGAGGTCGTTTCCTGCCCCGGGGCATTTGGCAGGATCTGCCTTGCCCTCTCCGGTAGAGCTCCAGTCGGTCATGACGATTCCCTGATACCCCCACTCGCAGCGCAGAATATCGTTCAGCAGATCCCCTCTGTTCGCCGTATAGACGTGATTCAGCAGATTATAGCTGCTCATCAGCGCCCTGGGCTGGCTCTCACGCACCGCGATCTCGAATCCTTTCAGGTAGATTTCCCGCAGCGCCCGCTCGCTGACGTTGCTGCTGATATGGTCGCGGTTATCCTCCGTGTTGTTGCAGCAGAAGTGTTTGACCGTCACACCGCATCCCGGCGTCTTCTGTACGCCCTGTGTCAGCGCCGCCGCCATCCGTCCGGAGAGCAGCGGATCCTCGCTGTAATACTCAAAGGTGCGCCCGCCCAGCGGATTGCGATGGATATTCATACCCGGCGCGAGCCAGAGCGTCACGCCGAAGAGCGTCATCTCCTGCGCCGTCGCCTCGCCAATTCGCCGCAGCAGTTCCGTATTCCACGACTGGGCGAGCAGCAGCTCCACCGGCCAGGCCGAGGCATAGCGGTACACCACCGTGCCGTCCGCCTCCGTCGCCACAGGCATCTTGGCCAGCACGCCCCAGCGGTATCTCTCCGGCACTTCCATCGCCTTCTCCACGCCGTCTTCTCCCCGGCAGACCCGGTTCGTCACATTCAGTCCGGCGGGACCGTCGCTGAATACCGCATTGCCGATTCCCTTCGCCGTCAGGTTCTTTGCGGTCGAACCCGCCGCACCGAGAACCATGTGAATCCCTTCTCCCTGCGCCTGAATATTGCCGCCGCGCAGGAGGCTCGCCATCTCATTCTCTGTCAGAGAATCCAGCAGCGCCTTTTCCGCCTCGCTCTCTTCCTGTTCCGGCAGCTCATAAGAGACGATTTCCGCAGAAATGGCGGAAGGATCCAGATACAGCCGGACGACTTTATCCTTCTTATCTGACGCAGAGTTCCAACCTGTCTCGGCTGCCTCTGCTACCTCTGCCGTCTCACAGTCGCTTCCGTTCTCCGCCCGGCACGCCGCCTCTCTCCCGTCTGGCCGCTCCGTCTCCCATGCTTTCCCCTCCGATACTGCCCTGCGCCGCAGCTCCTCTACCGGTTCCTGCGGAGCGCAGCAGCTGCGGCACCGGCGCACTGTCGCCGTCTCTTCCAGTTCAATCACCGCTGCTGCCTTCGTGCTGCGGCTGCTGTCTCCGATCCGTACAATATACTCGCCCTGTTCCAGAATCCACGACGCATCTGCCTCCTCATAGCCCGCCAGATCCCGCAGATCAAAGGAGAGTTCGATCTGCTGCGATTCGCCCGGTGCGAGTTCTCCCGTCTTGGCAAAGGCTGCCAGACTCTGATATTCTCTCTCGAGCCGTCCGTTCGGCGCGCTGACGTAACACTGCACGACTTCCCTTCCCGCATACTGCGCACCGGTATTGCGCACTGATACGAGGACCGTCACCTTCGTCCCCTCCAGCACGGCGCGCTCCGTTTCCATCGCAAACGTCGTATAGGAAAGGCCGAATCCGAACGGGAAACGCACCTTTTTGTCAAACGAATCGTAATAGCGGTAGCCGACATAAATGCCTTCCTTATAGTTCTCATTCTCCAGATCGCCGTTTAAATAGCTGAATTCTTCTCCAAACGGAATATCTTCGTAGGAAAGAGGCAGCGTATCCGTCAGCTTTCCGCTGAAGTTCACACGGCCGCTGAGGACGTCCGCCAGCGCATTGCCGCCCTCCATGCCGCCCTGCGCAAAGAGCACGACGGCGTCAATTCCGGGCAGTTCGTCCAGAATTCCCAGATCCATCGGACCGCCCACGTTGACGATCAGGATCGTGTGCGCATAGGACTGCGATACCATTCTCAGGTTTTCCCGCTCCGTCTGTGTGAGATAATAATCACCCTCTTCCAGCTTACGGTCATTTCCTTCGCCCGCCTGTCGCATCAGCACATAGACCGCCGTGTCGGTCCGGCTCTCCTGCACATCCTGCTCTGTGATCAGCCGTCCGCTCGGAAAGCGGTACACATAGCTGTGCGCAAGCGGAATGATCTTCCATGCGTCGGTCATCCCCGCCACTTTCTCCTCGACCATCTCGCGGTACTCCCGGTACGTCCTCTCGTACTCCGCGTCGTAATCGTCCAGCCAGCGCTTCGTCGTAACCGTAAATCCGGCGTTTTCCAGACCCTCCTCGATATTGACGCTGTAGCGCTCCTCCACGCTGCCGCTTCCGAGTCCCCCTTTGACCGTCTTGCGCGCGCCCATTCCGTAGAGCGCGATTTCCCTGTTCTGCAAGGGAAGCGCTCCGTTCCCGTTCTTCAGGAGAACAAATCCCTCCGCCGCCGCTTCCCGCGCCAGCTTGCGGTGTTCCTTCTCCATCTGTGTTTCCGCACTGTCTAAAACACCATAGTAATTCTTCTGTTCCATACGCCTCTCCGTTTCCGCCCGTTCTAAACGAATACCTCGCCCTCGCAAAGCAGCCCTCTTTCCCGTCTCTTTGCCTATCCGGTACCCGCTCTGCCGCCTCTTTTATTCGTAATCCTCTGCGCGCCACTCATCCTTCCAGTCAATCCTCACTCTGTCCCCCTCAAAGCGGAGCGGCAGCCATACATAACGTGACTTGGACGTATCCGCGGAGGCCAGCATCGGGCTCGACATCAGCAGCGCATAATCCTCCTGCGTCGGCTGGTAGCTCTTGTCAAAATGCGATGCGATCGCGCGCTCAATCGCCTCATAGCGCTCCTTCGTCACCACATAGTCTGGCACCCACCGGTCCGCCAGTGCAATATAGAGATCCTTTTTCTGCGGATGGCGGAACACCTGAGAGATCTGGCTGTTGAACGAAGCCCTGCTGTCATCGTTCACATGGGGATCCCCCTGCCCCTCATACGGTCCATGCCAGTCTCCGCCCACTGCCGACTCCGAGGGATTCGGCACATAACCAGTCATCCCGCTCGTCAACAGGTAATGAAGACCGTTCCTGATAAAATGCGCCGGCGCCTCTCTGCAGAACGGCGCGTGCAGTCCCGCAAAATGGAGACTCGTTTTCTCCGTGACGTCCAGATAATCCTCCGTCAGCTCCGCGCAGAGCAGACCGCTGTGATCACTGTCGAAGTACAGATAGCCCTTCCCTGTCTCTTCATCCACACACAGGTCAAAGTCGCCCGCCTTTTTCCCGTAAGGGCGGAAATGCTCTCTGACCGCCGTATAGGGACCGGCGAAACGATCCGCCGTAAAGATTCCGAAGCACGCGTCCTCTCCGCTGTACTTGATCCAGCAGACGTACTTTCCACTCACTCTGTTATAGACAATATGCGGACGATCCATTCTGCGGTGCGGATGGCGCATCGACGATTCATCCTCTTCCTCCGGCTCGATCAGATAGCCCTCGTACTTCCAGTTGTACAGATCCGTGGAAGAATAGTATTTGATTCCCCACGTCCAGACTTTGCTCACACCGTCCGTGTGATCCTTGTTCTCCCCGTACCAGTAAAATGTGCCATCTTCATAAAAAAGACTGCCGCCGTGCGCTTCGATCGCTTTCCCGTCTGTGTCGAGCCAGATCTGTCCCGGTCTGATACTGTTGTTCATTTTTACCTCCCTGTCGGAGCGTTCCTGGCTCCGACCTCTTATCTCCGTGCCGCCTGTCTGCGGCTCCGGAACAAAATTCCGCGTCCGTAAGGACGTCTCTATCATAGCGGACTTCTACCATTCAGAATAGTAATAAGTTCGCTTTTATGTTCACTATTTCGCTATGGATTTTACGACGGAGAGACGGAATCCATACCGGTACGTCTCGCCTGCACGCATCACGTATTCCTGCGGCACCGGCACGAACGAATCCCCCAGTCCATTCTGCACCGCGTCGATATTCAGCGTCGTTTTGGTGTGGGCCGGCAGATCCGCCGCACGCTGCGCCTCCCACAGTTCCCGCAGCGTATAGGGCCATGCGCTGGCGCTGACCGGCTCTGTAACCGCCTCCACGCGCAGTCCGCCGCCCTGTCTCTCATCCGTCAGTGTCAGCCATCGCACTCCTGTCTTATTGCCGTGCTCCTGCGGTCTGACGTGTTCGTCCTGTTCCCGCACTTCCTTCCGGTAAATGCCGACCAGCGCGCCTGCCTCTCTGCCCTGATAGGTATCCTGCGGGCCTTTCCCGTACCACGTCATCTGCCCGTACCGCACCGGAATCTCTGTCTGCATCCCGAAACGCATCGGCGCATGACCCTCCATTGCCGTAAAAGACGCCTCCACCCACAGACTTCCGTCAGAAAACGCGGTATACCGGCGTGTCAGCTCACCGAGCCGCGTCTCCCCGTCCTGCAGTACGACGCAAAACGTGAGTGCGGCAGCTTCCCCGCGCTCCTTATTTGTCCTCTGCTGATCGTCCTCTTTGACGCCGGGCCGCTTCTGAGACGCTGCTCCCGCGCCGGAGGACCCCTGCGTTCCTTCCTCCCCGATGGGTACCGCCTGATAATCCAGTTCTCCGGCCGAGAGTTTCATCCATGCGTCCGGCGTCCTGTCCTTCTGCAATGCCAGTCCATAGAATCCCAGGTCCGCATCTGTCTTTGCTCTGGCAAAAGCAGGCCGCAGAGGTGCAAGGAGCAGTTCCTCCTGCGTATCTTTTCTGTACAGCGACACAAGATCTCCCGTCTGCGCGCTCACCGTGAAACGCACGGCCGGCGTATCGGCGACATAGACTGCCTCCCCGGCGCGGTTCTGCTCGCGGGAAAGCTCCGCGGCACAATCCGCGTTTTCCTGCCGCCGGAAGGGAATCGCCTGCGCCCCGGCAATACCCTGTACAGCAGGCTTCCGGTTGCTGCGTCCGTCTGACTGACACCCCTGTCCTGCGCCGTCCGAATCATCGTTTCCCTGCGCCGAATCGCTGATCCGCCACTGATCGGCGGCGACCGCAAAGCCCTCCTGCGCCCACGGGAGCGTCTCTCTCAGATGGAAGGAAAGCGTGAGGAAGCAGTCCCGCGCGCCGCTCTCTTCCGGCGCCGGTACCGGGACGGACACCTCCGCCGTCTGTCTCGGCGCGAGATCCACGCACAGCGTTCTCTCGTGCAGAAGAGCACCGTCCCGCTCAATCCGGCAGCGGCACTCAAACGCGGACAGATTCAGGAAGCTGTTCCGGTTCGTCAGACGAATCCGGCACGCCCCGCTCTCTTCCCGTCCCAGATACTCCGCCTCCACCGTCTGGTAGGCGTGGCGGATTTCCGCCATTCCCTCGTGCGGCACGCCCTCCGGATTCACGATCCCGTTGCAGCCAAAGACGAGCGGATGCGATTCCCGCGTAAATTCCCCGTCTCTCGCATAGCCCTCTCCCTCTCTGCTGCGCAGTGCCTTGTCCCTGTAATCCCAGAGAAAGCCGCCGCACCAGCGCGCCGAGTGTTCGAACACTTCCATATGACGTCCCATATCACTGCCGCTGTTTCCCATGCAGTGCATATATTCCGTCGCCACAATCGGGTGATCCCGATACGTCTCGAAGCGGATCGTGTGCAGCGACATCAGCAGATTCGGATCCACCGTCTCCGTCACGCTGCCGCGCTCCAGTACATCTTTGCCGTCCGCAAACTGCTGCTCCCTCTCCGCCGAGGAATAGCCGACACAGACGAAATCCGACGCCTTTAAGTCCGCCCCGCCCTCGTAATGGACCGGCCGCGTTCCGTCCAGCGCCAGCGCCGTCTCCCGCATCCGGTAATGATTCTCCCCGCAGTCGGACTCGTTGCCGAGCGACCAGATCACCACGCACGGATGGTTCCGGTCCCGCACCACCATACGGGCCATTCTGTCCGTGACATGTCCTCTCCAGAGCGGATCGTCCCCCGGCACTCCCTTCTCCCGCACGCCGTGGCTCTCCACATTGCACTCGTCCATCACATACAGGCCGAGCACATTGCAGAGGTGGTAGAAATACGAATCCTGCGGATAGTGGCTCGTACGGATCGCATTGATGTTATATCGTTTCATCGTCCGCAGATCCTCTTCCATCGTCTCCCGCGGCACATAGTAACCGCCGTCCGGCGTAAACGCATGGTAATTGACACCGCGCAGTTTCAGCGGCATCCCGTTCACAAGGAGTCTTTCTCCGTCGCGCTCCACCTTCCGGAAGCCGAACTCCACCTCCCGGACGCACAGCGGCCTCTCCTCTTCCATGAGAGAAAGCCTGATCCGGTACACCTTCGGCGTCTCCGCGCTCCAGAGCAGGACATCGTGGCAGATAAGAGAGACTGTGACAGACCTCTCTCCTGCCTGCACCGCTGTCCCCGCACCATTCTCCGCATCAGTCCGGGCATCGCTCCGGATCTCCGGTTCCCTCTCTTCCTCCGCGCACACCTGCTCCCCGTCCAGAAGCTGTACGCGCAGCCGCAGCGATGCACCGTCCTCTCCCGCGCGTTCCGCCGTCTCTCTCATCATCAGAGCCGCCTCGCAGTGCAGCACCGCCTCCGCCGCCGACACCGCTCCATTGCCACCGTTTCTGATTCCGGACCCAGCCGTCTCAAACTCCGACCACGCGTGCACATCCCGGATCCGTATCGCATTCTCCCTGACGAGAACCACATCCCGGTAAATTCCGGAGAGCACCCACATATCCTGATTCTCCAGATAAGACGCGTCGGAGAACTGATAGATTTCCACGCAGAGAAGATTCTCCCCCTCCCGCAGCAGCTCTGTCACATCGAATTCCGACGGCAGCATCGATCCTTTGGCAAAACCGATATAGGTTCCGTTCAGCCAGCAGTAAAAGGCGGATTTCACCGATCCGAAGCGCAGCACTGTTCTTCTGTCTGTCTTCTCAGGCAGGATAAAACGCCGCCGGTACTGACCGACAACATTTTTCCCGTGCTCAATGGACGGAATGCTCTCCGCCTCCGTGTGCACTGCCGACGGGAAGCCGGAGCCGTAATAGTACGGCGTTCCGTGTCCCTGCACCTCCCAGCAGCCCGGCACTGTAATCCGCGTCCACTCCTGCGGATTCCCGGCGTACTCCTCTCTCCAGAAATCGTCCTGCCTCTCCCCTACAGAGGAGGCGCAGCGGAATTCCCACTCCCCGTTTAACGAGATCGTCTCCTCCTGCAGAAACGCCGCGTGCGGTGCAAGCGTATGTTCGCTGACCAGCTCCGGCCTCTCCCATTTCTCATACTGCGTATTGTTCCACCGTCTGACATCCATCTGACCGTCTCCCTTTTTCTTCCTTCTTTTCCTCTGGTCCTGACACCGCTGCACCTTCGGTCCCCTGCCCGCAGAGCCGCACGGCCGTTTCCTCTGCCGCAGCAGACTCCCCGCGCGTTCCTCTCTGTTCTTTTAATGTCCGGCTTCCCCTGGCTCTGTAAAGTCCTCCACGCACCACTCGTCCCTCCACCGGATCACCGGCCGGTCGCCGTCCCACTCGATCGGCAGCCAGATATAGCGGGAGATGCTGGTATCGTCGTCGAACGTCCGCTCCTCAGACGGCAGCACAGGCTCCCCCTTTGGCTCCCGGTCAATCGGCTGCTTCGGGCGGATCTTTGCCGCCATCGGAAGGCTCTTTCCGATCTGCTGCACCCGCTCCTGATCCAGCACCCAGCGATCCGCCATTGCGATATACAGGTCGCTGCCCGGAACCTGCAGCACCTCCGTGAACTGTCCGCCGAACGAAATGTAATCATCCTCCCCCACGCAGGGATTGCCCAGCTCCTCATACTCCCCGTGGAAATCCCCGAATCTGTCCACTCTGCTCGGATTCGGATAGTACCACGTCGTTCCCGACGTGATCAGGTAGTGCTTGCCTCCCCGCACGAAATGCGTCGGCGCCTCGCGCCCCGCTCCGCTGCTCCCGTCCGTAAAGCAGTGCGCGGAATATCTGTCCGTCACCGCCGTGTAATCATCCGTCAGTTCCGCCGTAATAATCTCGAAATGCGGCCGGTCAAAAATAAAGTACCCTTTTCCCGTCTCCGGATCCGAATACAGATCGAAGTCCCCGGTACTCATGGCAAGGGGACGGTAGAGCCTGTGCACAAATTCATAGGGTCCCAGGAAATCGTCCGCCTGCAGAACGCTCATGCACTGGTTGTTCCCCTCGCACATGATTTTCAGCCACGCCACATATTTGCCGGTCTGCGGGCAATAGAGGATATGCGGCCTGTCCATGCAGTGTCCCGGATGGAGCGGGGAGGAGAAGTCGTCCGGCTGCGGCGGAATGATCAGCCCCTGTCCTCCCAGTTGTACAGATCGGCCGATGTGTAGCAGCGCACACCCCAGTGCCAGATCTTTCCGCCCTTTTTCGTGTGTTCTTTATTTTCCCCGTACCAGTAATACAGTCCGTCTTTGTAAAATACCGAGAATCCGTGCGCCTGAATCGGTTTGCCTTCCGTGTCAAGCCATTCCTGCCCCGGTCTGATGCTGTGATTCATGAGATGTTCTCCCTTTCTCCTGTTCTTCTGCGCCTGCGCGCCTCTTTGCCGCAGTAGCTGCGCTGCGACAGGCTCCCTACTCGTTACTCTTTCTGTTCCTGCGCTGCCCTACCGCAGTGATCTCTCCACTGCAGAATCGTAAAGCACATAATACTCCTCCGCCTGCCTTCGTTCCGTCTCTTTAGGCGCGGGCAAACGCCACGCTTAGCAGCTGGGTCGCCTTCTGCTCCCCTTCTTCCGGCGTTTCGCTCTCATAGCGCAGACACAGCGCCTTCGTCCCATGTCCACTGATCCGCACCGCCGTCTCCTGCCAGTCCTGCGACGGCTCCACCGCCGCGCGCGCCGTAGTCTCCTCTCCCTTCGGGCATCCCTCCCTATCCGGGCCGAAAGCCTGTTCGTTCTCTGCCTTCTTGCCGGAAACCGATGTACCTTCTGCTTCCGCACCGGAAGCCGCGCTGCCGCAATCGCCATCCTTTTCCTGCGCCGAAATCACATAGGCTCCCTGTCCTTCTCCGCGCGTTCGCAATGTCACGAGATACTCTCCGTCCAGTGCAAAATACTTGAACACGATCCGCGTTCCATCCTTGATATTCGTGATATACCGCTCTGCGTCCCCGTGGGTGATATACGGGATGTCCGCGTTCACGACGGTATTCGTCGCATGGGGCATATGGCCGTTCGTAATATTGCAGGCGTACGGCGCGGGATAAGCGCCCTCCGGAGCGAGCGGCCCGCCGTTTAAACCACAGCTCGTACACTCCACCTGCGCGATCCTGCCGTCCTCCCCGATCCGTACCGGCTCAGCGCACGCCTGCCTGCTGTATGTGCTGTTATGGGTCTGTCTGTGATAAAAGATGTACCACTGCCCGTTCACGCATTCCAGACTTCCGTGATTATTTGCCGTCATGTTCAGGCGATCCTCCGCTTTTCGCCCGCGGTATCCGACGTCTCCGTTGGAAATGATTGTGCCGCCGTAGACAAACTCTCTGTCCGGATAGCGGCTCGTGGCGTAGCAGAGCTCCTGACTGTTTTCCGAGGAATAAATGAAATAGTACAGACCGCCTATTTTCCGGATCGAAGCCGCCTCATAGAACGCATGACCGTAAAAAGAACAGTCCCCCGGCGTATCGAACTGCCCCGGCACAATACGGCGCGGCTCTCCCTCCACCGTGAGCATATCGTCCTGCAGCACAACGGTGTTAGCGCCCATCAGCGGCTCTTCCAGCGCATCCACCTCCCCGCCGCTGCGCTCAAAGAGCATCCGGTAAACCGGCTTCAGCGCTTCCTTCATTGCGGGACTCCCCGGCTCCGGCATGGCGGGACGGGACGCCTCCTGTTCCTGGAATTTCCTTTTCTCTTCCTCACCCGCTCCGGCCCGGTTCGCTCCGGCCGCCACCATGGAGAGCGACCAGCCGTGATAGAGGCGGATTACCCCGTCGTCGTTGATGACCGCCGGATCCCCGTCGAGATATTTCCGGTACGGTGATCCGTCCGCGTTGCGCACGAATCCGTAATGCTCATACCGGCCCGCCGGCGTATCGCAGACCGCGACATGGATCATATTGTGGCCCGTCGCAGGCGTTTTGCCGTCTATGATATAGTAAAGGTAATATCTTCCGTCATTTCCCCGCACCACATCCGGCGCATAGAGATCATTCTTCTCTCCCGGCACGCAGTGCGGATTCTGTGAAACATGAAAGATTTCGCCCTCGCAGCGCCAGTCCGAGAGGTCGTCCAGCGGAGCGGAATAACACAGATAATTGCCCTCGGAGCAGTACCGCGTCCCGCCCTCCGTATCATGCGAGCCGAACAGATAGAGCCGGTCGCCGAACACATGCGGCTCCCCGTCCGGAATATATTCATCCAATGGTAAAAAAGGATTTAACGCCTGTCGTTTCATTGTGACCTCCTTCATTCGTGTTTACGCCTCCGGTTTCCGGATCTTGTTCAGCGCCCGGTTCAGTTCCACGACCATATCCGCCGTCACTGCCTTGCCCGCCTGACGCAGCATGGATTCCAGCGACATCGCATCCATCTGTTTCCTGACCGATTCCGGCATCGTGACATTTCTGGCGACGTCGCCGTAGGCCTCTGCCGCTTTGGCCATCACTCTCTCCAGCAGAACAGCCGCTTCCGGAACCGATTTGATCTGCGCCATGGAGTCTTTGATGGAGAAGTAGCCCTCCCGCACCTGCATATCCTCCCGGTCAAACCAGTTCACGACCTGCGCCGCGGGCATCCGGTAGGCGGGATTCTCCTCACGAACGCGGCGGATCGTCATCTGATCGCGGATCGTCTCGCCATTTACCGTGACGCGGGCTTCCATCTGATATTCCCCTACACAGTTATTTTCTGCCTCCTGTTTCTCCTGCAGAGGCACCCGGAAACGGAACACCTTCTCTCCCTGCAGAGTGCCGTACTCCTTTCCGTCCACATACAGCGTCACGCTGTCCTGATTGGAATAGACCTTGATCTCTGTCTCCTCCTGCGCCCGGTCGACATACCGCCTGCCGCACAGATGCACGAAGGGCTCGTCCGAGAGGTACGCCTTATAGATGTAAAAAGCGTCTTTTTTGATCTTCCGGTCAAACGTCACAAGCCCCTTGTGGTTGACGCCGGCCTCCCCGCCGTCACTCCTGCCGTCCGCCGCGAAATCAAACATATTCCAGACGTGCATCGCCCAGATATACGGCCTCTGCTTCCACATCTGCAGCATATGCTCGTGATAAATCGCCTGATACGATTCCGTGTAGTCTCCCTTCACCGGCTCCGGCGACTGGTAGCAGGGCAGCGCGTCCGCCCCGTACTCCGAGAGTCCGATCACCGTCTCCGGATACTTCCGGTGAAACTCATCGAACCACCTGTCGTTCTCCTCCATCTCGCCCACGTACCAGCCGTAATACAGATTATAGGAGCGGATGTCCGGCAGCCGGACCAGCTCGCTGTCCGTCTCAAGGAAAAAGACGTGCGCCATCGTCGTCCATCTCGTCGGATCGAGACGGTGACACAGGTCGTTGAGCACTCTGTGATTCTCCAGAAGCTCCTCGCTCACACCGCCCGACGCCGTGATTTCATTGGAGAGACCCCAGCAGACAATGGACGGATGATGGTAGTTCTGCACTACAAGCTCCTGCATCTGGGAGAGCGTGTTCTCCCGTCCCTCCTCCATATGCTCCGTAATATAGGGGATCTCCGCCCAGACGATCAGCCCCGCCTCATCGCAGAGATCATAGAAATACGGATCGTGCTGGTAGTGAGCCAGACGGATCGTATTCGCCCCCAGCTCGCGGATCATCGCCATATCCTCTTCGTGCATCCGCTTCGTCAGCGCGGCGCCCGCGCCCCGTCTGTCCTGATGGCGGGAGACGCCGCAGAGCGGACAGGAGACCCCGTTCAGGAAGAACCCCCTCTCGCTGTCCACACGGACATTCCGGAATCCGACACGCACAGAGATTTCATCATAGTCCGCTTTACTGCCTGCGCCGCCTTTTTCCGGCCATACGTCTGCCCTCTCCGCGTCTGTGCCGCTCCGCTCTCCCAGCCTGCATATTGTCTCACCACTATCTGCTCCCAGCACCGCGCGCACTGTATAGAGGTACGGATCCTTCGTCCCGTTCCAGCGATGTACCTGCAGAACCTCCAGCGTCAGCGCCGCATGACCACCGCTCACCTGCGCCTCGCCCTGCGCCGCGCACACGCCGTCCGCATCCTCGAGCCGGACGAGAACCGGTGTCCCATCCGCCGCATTCTCCGTCCAGAGTTCCACGGACAGCGATCCGTCCGTCTCCCCCTCCGCGATGCACGGTGTCGCCTTCATTCCGTTCCCTCCGTCCGCACCGAGCGCAAAGTGCGCCTTCGGCACGCGGATCAGGGAAACCTCGCGGTAGATTCCGCCGTAAAAGGTAAAGTCCGCTTTCTGCGGGTAAACCCTGCGGTTTGCGCTGTTGTCCGCCCGCACCGCCAGTTCGATCCGGGACATCCGGCGCTCCGGCGCACGTTCGGCATCCTGCGCGTTCTCCGATGCATTCCGCTCCTCCTGCGGCATATTACTCCCGTTCTGTACCGTGTCACTTCCCTCCTGCGCGGACTTGATTCTATCCTTTCCAGCTCCTGCCGCAAGCGCCTCCGTGAGATTGACCCGGAACACGGAGTATCCGCCCTCATGCGTCCCGATCAGCTTCCCGTCCGCATAGACCTGCGCCGCCATGGCAACGCCTGCAAATTCCAGCCAGACCTCTTCCTCCGGAGAGGGTGTCTGTACTTCCAGCCCCCTCACATACCAGCACGCGCCGCGATAATAGTCGTTCCCGCCGTCCTGTCCGTCCTGCGCGTTCCATGTATGGGGCAGAACGACCATCTCGCCCTGCACCGCGCCGGCCTGCCCGATCCCGACGTCCTCTCTGATAAATTTCCACTGCCCCTCTACTGTATGTCTGTTTCTCATGAAATCCTATTTCCTTCCTGATATTCTTTCC
>JAUNGV010000031.1 GCA_030524225.1 Eubacteriales bacterium | reverse complement strand
GCAGATACACGGATGAGACCGACGGCGTAGGGCGCGGATACGAGGATGACACCGACGATGCGGAGCGTGAATATGCGGGCCGCGGATATGCAGAGGAAACCGGGGCGTCAGGAGAAGACGACGAATATTTGAGACAGGAGCGTCGCGGCCGCAGTAGACGCGGCGGCCGGCATGACGGCGGAGAGTTCGGAGGACGGCGTGTTCCGGAGGACAGAGACGGGGAGCCGGAGGACGGCGAAGAGAGCGTACTGGCGGAGCAGGATGAGGCGCCGGTGGAGGACACGCAGGAACTGCCGGAATTCATCCGCGAGAAATACGGTGATCCGGAAGAAATGTCCGAGAGCCAGAAAAGAGAGCTCAAGCGGGAAATCGAGGAAAACCGCAGTCAGAGGCGCAGCAGCTCCGACGAGGAGAGAATCCGGGCGATGTCCCGGGAGGAGAGGGCACTGTTCGGTCCCTATCTCAGCGAGAAGAATTCCCGCAGGCAGATCATGCAGGCTATCGACAATATCAGTCTGGCGGCGTGCACCGGAAACGTGATTGTGACGGGCGCGGAAGGAGCGGGGACGCTGAATCTGGCCAAGGGACTGATCAGAGAGATCCAGCTGACCGATCAGAATTTCTCCGGCAAGGTGGCGCGCACGACGGGCGCTATCCTGAACCGGCGCGATGTTGTTCCGATTATTGACAAACTCAAAAACGGGGCGCTGATCGTCGAGCACGCTTCGGCATTGAGTGAACAGAGCGTCAAAAATCTCAGGCGGGAGCTGGAGAAAGAGGAGCGCGGCCTGATCGTCCTGCTTCTCGATACGAAAAAGGCGATGGATCGCTTCCTGGAACGGTATGGGGATCTTTCCAGAAACTTTACGGCGCGTGTGGATATCCGGGCGCTTGACAACGATACGCTGGTGCGTTATGCCAAGGCGTACGCCCGCTCGCAGGATTACAGCATTGACGAGTTCGGTGTTCTGGCACTGCACACCCGTATTTCCTCCATGCAGACCATTGATCACAGTGTGACAATGGGTGAGGTGAGGGAAATTGTGGACGACGCCATGTACTATGCGGATAAAAAGACGCTGGCGCATCTGATGGATATTCTGCTGCGCAGGCGTTATGATGAAGACGACCGGATTATTCTGCGGGAAAAGGATTTTATGCACTATTAAGGCGCGGAAGAAGACGGACACAAAAGGTGTTGGGGAGGCGGCAATGGCGGTAAGTAAAACAAAAAAGACGACGGGAAATAAAACAGCGGCTTCGGGAAGAAAAAAGCCCGCGCAGACGGTTCTGCAGGAACCGGGGAAGGTGTTTATCTCCGAGGCGGACTGCTATCTTTTTTCACAGGGGACGCACTACGATATTTATAAAAAGCTGGGGGCGCACATTTCCACGGAGAACGGCCAAAAGGGAATGTTCTTCGCTGTCTGGGCGCCGAATGCGGAGGCGGTCTATGTGATCGGCACGTTCAACGGCTGGGACGAGACGCAGTACCCGATGGAGAAGATCAATGAGGTCGGCATTTACCGGTGCTTTATTCCGGGCGTGGGGGAGAATGAACTCTATAAGTTTCTGATTCACACGCAGGACGGCAGGAAGCTGTACAAGGCGGATCCCTACGCGAACGCAGCGGAACTGCGCCCCGGCACGGCGTCCAAGACGACGGATCTGAGCGGTTTCCACTGGACGGACGCCAAGTGGGAGGCGGCGCGGGACGCCGAGGATCACACCAAGGCGGCGATGTCTATTTATGAGTGCCACATCGGCTCATGGATGAAACATCCGGGCGAGGGAGACGGCTTCTATACCTATCGTGAATTTGCGGACCGGATGGCGCTGTATCTGAAGGAAATGCCGTTTACGCATATCGAGCTGATGGGAATCTCCGAGCATCCGTTTGACGGCTCCTGGGGCTATCAGGTGACAGGATATTATGCGCCGACGGCGCGCTATGGCACGCCGAAGGATTTTATGTATCTCGTCAATAAGATGCACGAGATCGGCGTCGGCGTGATTCTGGACTGGGTGCCCGCTCATTTCTGCCCGGACGAGCACGGGCTGGCCTGCTTTGACGGACAGTGCATTTACGAAGATCCCGATCCGAGAAGAGGAGAGCATCCTGACTGGGGAACCCGTATTTTTAACTGCGGCAAGCCCGAGGTCAAGAACTTCCTGATTGCCAATGTACTCTACTGGATCCGGGAATACCACATCGACGGGATCCGTGTGGACGCGGTGGCCTCGATGCTGTATCTGGATTACGGCAAGCAGCCCGGACAGTGGCTGCCGAACCAGTACGGCGGCAATAAGAATCTCGATGCGATCGAATTCTTCCGTCACATGAATTCGGTGGTGCGGGGCTCTTATCCCGGTTTCCTGACGATTGCGGAGGAATCGACGGCGTGGCCGAATGTGACGAGCGATATCGGCAAGGAGGGGCTGGGCTTCTCCTTTAAGTGGAATATGGGCTGGATGCACGACTTCTGCGAGTACATGAAGCTCGATCCGATCATGCGCAAGGGCTCTCACTATTCGATGACATTCGCGATGAGCTATAACAGCGCAGAGAATTATATCCTGCCGCTCTCCCACGACGAGGTTGTCCATCTGAAGTGCTCGATGGTGGAGAAAATGCCCGGCTATCGGGCGGATAAGTACGCGAATCTGCGTGCGGGCTACACGTTTATGTTCGGGCACAGCGGCAAAAAGCTTCTGTTTATGGGACAGGAGTTCGGTCAGGAGAGAGAGTGGAGCGAGGAGAGAGAACTCGACTGGTTCCTGCTGCAGGAGTCTCTCAACGCCGGTATGAAGCGGTATGTGCAGGATCTGCTGAAAATGTACCGCAAATATCCGTGCCTGCACGAGATCGACAATGACTGGGCGGGATTTGAATGGCTCAACGCCGATGACTGCGACCGCAGCATTTACAGCTTTTTCAGACGCTGCCCGTCGGACAAGAGATGCCTGCTCTTTATTCTCAATATGACGCCGGTGGAGCGGGAGAAATACCGGATCGGCGTTCCGGTCAAGAAGAAATACCGTCTGATTCTGAACAGCGCAAAGAAGGAATACGGAGCGCTGGAGGATGTGCGCGTGCCGCTTTCGATCACGGCCAGAGCGGGAGAGTGCGATTACAGGGAGCAGTATCTGGAGTTCACGCTGCCGCCGTACGGAGCGCTGGTGTTTGAGTTCTGATGGAGAGCGGAGAGCTTTGACCGGTATTTGTGCAGGAGCGTCGCAAATACCGGTGTAAAATCAGGTATTCTGCCATGACGGCAGACGCATGCCGGAAATCCGGCGCGTCGTCCGCTGCGCAGAACGCTCCGGAATGGGGATTGATATGATGAATATTCACGAATCCGCAGAGGATTATCTGGAAACAATTCTGGTGCTTCATAAGAGACTGGGACAGGTGCGCTCCATTGATATCGTGAACGAGATGGAGTTTTCCAAGCCGAGCGTGAGCGTGGCGATGAAGAAGCTCCGGGAGAACGGTTATATCGAGATGGACGGGAATCTGTACATCACGCTGACAGACGCCGGACGGGAGATTGCGGAGAGGATTTATGCGAGGCACCGTCTGCTCAAAAAGGTGCTGACGGCGATCGGAGTGGATGAGAAGACCGCGGCCAAGGAGGCCTGCGAGATCGAGCACCACATCAGCGAGGAGACGTACAACTGTATCAATAATTATTACAATGCCCGCATGGGGCAGGATTCGCAGGAGAGCGAGTAGGGCAAACGGGGCGGAGGCTGCCGTCGCCAATCTTATTGTTGTAATCAGAACGGGGTGTACCGGTTCCCTGCGGCGGCGCAGAGGAGCCGGTACACCCCGTTTTTAAAGAGGGATGTGCTGTTTTACTTTTTGATAATCAGAGCGATGAATACGAGAGGCTCATTGCCGGTATTGACGAGCGCGTGTCCGCTGCCGTCGGGACAGAAGGTGGTGTCGCCCGCCTTGACGCTGTAGAAGCTCTGGTTGTCCTGATATTCTCCCTGTCCGGAGAGAATGTGGTACGTCTCGGTCTCGCCGTGATGCTCGTGATAGCCGAGGGAACATCCCTTCTCGAGGGTGACCTGTGCAAACAGGCCGCATTTGCCGTCCAGTTCCTTCTCGCCGAGCAGGCGTTTGATGATGACGTGGCCCTTCCCGCCGCACATCTTGTCGATAATTTCCTCATAGGATGGAATCGTCATAGTCTGCCTCCTTTTGGTAGGTGATGAGTTGTCGTTCTGCGGCGGTTCCGGGCCTTCCCGGTTCGAATACCCGGAACCGTCGGCGCCGCTGCACGTCTCCTATTGTGGCACAATCGGAGAAAGGGTGCAAGCAGAGGTGGGGACGGGCGCGTGCCGGGGGCGGAGACGGGAGCCCCTGCCCGCTTCGGAGAGGTCTGAGAGGCCTTCTGGTGAGTGGCGCACGTTTTATTTGCAAACGGAGCGGGAAATAGGTAAAATGGTGGGCAGAGTACAGTAATCGGGGCAAAGGAAGATACCTGCGTGCGGCAGGTGCGGAGTTTGAAAATTCATTACGCAGCAAAGGAGCAAGGCGCGCTATGGCAGAACATTTACTGGATCAGAAAACCATCCTCGTCACAGGGGGAACGGGATCTTTTGGCAAATGCTTTTCCAGATATATCCTGGAGCATTACAATCCGAAAAAAATCATCATCTATTCACGGGATGAATTCAAGCAGTTTGTGATGGGAAACGATCCGTTTTTCAAACAGCATGAGAGCAAAATGCGTTACTTCATCGGCGACGTCCGGGACAGAGAGCGGCTGCAGCGCGCGCTGGACGGCGTGGACTATGTGATTCACGCGGCGGCGCTCAAGCAGGTTCCGGCCTGCGAGTACAACCCGGCCGAGGCGATCAAGACGAATATCAACGGGGCGCAGAACGTGATCGACGCCTGCCTCGACAGAGGAGTGAAGAAGGTCGTGGCCCTCTCGACGGACAAGGCGGTCAATCCCGTCAATCTCTACGGTGGCACAAAGCTCGTCTCCGACAAGCTGTTCATCGCAGCGAACGCGTATGCGGGGGACAAGGACATTAATTTCTCAATCGTGCGCTACGGCAACGTGGCGGGCAGCCGGGGATCGGTGATCCCGTTCTTCCACAGTCTGATCGAAAAGGGCGTGAAGGAACTGCCCATCACGGACTACCGGATGACCCGCTTCTGGATCAGTTTGGAGCAGGGCGTGGAGCTGGTGGTCAAAGCCCTCGAGGAGGCAAAAGGCGGAGAGACCTTTATCAGCAAAATCCCGTCCTTCTACGTCAAGGATCTGGCGGAGGCGATGCTACCCGGCTGCACGACGAAGGAGACAGGAATCCGTCCCGGAGAGAAGCTGCACGAGATCATGGTGACGACAGAGGACGCGGCGACGACGTACGAGTACGAGAAGAACTTTATCGTTTATCCGCAGATCACATGGAACGAGAGGCAGGTGCCGGATGAGAGCGGCCGCAGGGTGGCGGAGGGCTTCTCCTATTCCTCCGGCAACAATACCGAGTGGCTGAGCGTCGAGGACATCCGCAGACTGCTGGTGGGATTTCACTACGAAGAGGATTAGGACAAGGACAGCGGAGCCGTGAAACGGCAGAGAAGGAACAGAACATGGGTGACAATAAGGAAAAACCCGCAGCAGAGGGCGGCGTTCCGGTGCGGGAGAGCAAACTGTACTATGCGCACCAGTCGATCGACCAGTCAGACATCGACGCGGTGGTGCGGGTGCTGCAGGGGGATTATCTGACGTGCGGTCCGGCAATTACATCGGTGGAGAAGAAACTCTGCGAGGTAACCGGGGCGAAGTATGCGGTGGTCTGCGCCAACGGGACGGCGGCGCTTCATATGGCCTGCATGGCGGCGGACATAGGACCGGGCGACGAGGTGATCACGACGCCGATCACGTTTGCGGCTTCCGCGAACTGCGCTCTGTACTGCGGGGCGAAACCGGTGTTTGCCGATATCAACGAGCGCACTTACAATCTGGATCCCGCCGAGGCGGAGAAAAAGGTCAATGAGAACACGAGAGCCATCGTGGCGGTGGATTACACCGGGCAGTCCGTCGAGCTCGACCGTTTTCTGGATCTGTGCAGACGGCGCGGCCTCGTCCTGATCGAGGACGGCGCGCATGTGATCGGCACGAAATACAGGGGGCGTCCGAACGGCTCGATCGCGGATATGACGACGCTGAGTTTCCATCCGGTCAAGACGATCTGCGGCGGCGAGGGCGGCGCGGTGCTGACGAACAGCGAGACGTATTATCAAAAGCTGCTGCTGGCCCGGGCGCACGGGATCACGCGGGACGTTTCTTTGATGGAGCACACGCCGGACGGACCATGGTACTATGAGCAGATTGCTCTGGCGCCGAATTACCGTATCACGGATATGCAGGCAGCGCTGATTGAGAGTCAGCTGAACCGGCTCGACCTCTTTGCGGCGCGCCGCAAAGAGATTAAGAGACGATATGACGAGGCGTTCTCCAGACTCCCGCAGCTCTTTGTGCAGGAGGAGATTCCGGAGTCGGATACGGTGCGTCATCTCTATGTGCTGCGTCTCGTGCCGGAGAGAATCTCCATCGACAGGGCGCAGTTCTTCGCGGCGCTTGCGGCGGAGAATATCGTCTGCAACGTTCACTATATTCCGGTGTACTACTTCCCGTATTATCAGAAGCACGGCTACAAAAAGGGGCTGTGTCCGAAGGCGGAGAAGCTCTATGATGAGATGCTCACGATTCCGTTCTACTATGCGATGACCGATCAGGATGTGGACGATGTGATCCGCGCCGTGACGAGAATCGCGGAATACTACGCAAAATAATATGGATCAGCGCCGCGTCAGAAGCGGCGCTTTTTTGAAGGAGGAGACCCGCATGGTGCTCAGTGTAATCGTTCCGGTTTACAATATGGCCGGGGACGGCAAGCTTCGCTACTGTATGGACAGTCTCGTGGGGCAGACGATCCCGGACTATGAGATTCTGGCGGTGGACGACTGCTCGCAGGATGAGTCCTACGGGATTCTGAAAGAGTACGAGGAGCGGTTTCCCGGGAAGGTCAGGGCGCTGCGGACGGACAGGAACCGCCGGCAGGGAGGGGCGAAGAATCTGGGACTCTCGCAGGCGAAGGGGGACTGGATCGGATTTGTGGACGCGGACGACTGGATCGTGCCGGACTATTATGAGAGGCTGCTGGGACTGGCGAAGGAGAGCGGGGCGGATATGGTCGGCTGCGATTACTGTCTGACCGGGGAACACAGCGGCAGAGTCGGGCAGATCGTTCACAATAACAGACCGGAGCAGACGGGGACGCTGGACGAGGCGAAGTACCGGTCGCTGATTCTGGACAGCGGTTCTCTCGTCGTCAAGATCTACCGGAGAGAGATCATTCTGGGATGTGAGAGCCGGTTCCCGGAGGATATGTTCTACGAGGACAATGCGATCGCCAATACGTGGATGCTGCGGGCGACCTGTTTTGCCTATCTTCCGGAGCCTCTTTATTACTATTACCAGCACGAGGGGTCGACTGTGCACACGATCACGAGGGAGCGGCTCGAGGACAGGATGAGAGCGGGGAGACGGATGCTGGAGGAGGCGGAGCGGTACGGGTATCTGGAGCGGTACCGGCCGGAGATCATGATTTCATTTACGACGCTTTTTTATGTAAACACCCTCTTTTCCGCAATGCCGTGCATGAGGGAGAGGGGAAAGTACGCATTCGTCCGCTCGCTCGCGCGGCAGATGAGAGAGACCTTTCCGGAATTTCAGGAAAATCCGTATTACAGAGAGCGGGTCGGAGAGGAGGAGCGCAGACTGATCGCCATGCAGATGCGCTCACCGCTCGCCTTTTACCTGTATTATAAGGCGTTGTGGGCGTACCGGAAGGCACGGAAGAAGATGGGGAGCTGAGAACAGGAGCGGCATTGGGAGTGACACCGGGAGCGCTCGCCGCGCGCGGAAGGCGGGCGCAGATCCAATCGCTGCGCCGTCTCGTGGCGCGGAGCGCTCCGGAATGGAGGTTGCATTGAAAAACGGGAAAAGAGCGGCGATTGTCGGCGCGAGCGCCGAAGCGATTCACACGATAGAGGCGGCCAGAGCGCTGGGAGTGCGGGTGACGGCGCTGGACGGCAATCCGCAGGCGGCGGGGCTTGCGGCGGCTGATGAGGCGCGGGTCATCGATATCTCCGATGAGACGGCGGCGCTGGAATGCCTGCGGCAGATCCGAAAAGAAGAGGGGCTGGACTTCCTGCTCGTCGCGCCGATCGGGCGGTATCTGACGACGACGGGAGCGGTCAACGACGCGCTGGAGCTGCGGGGTATCTCGAAGGAAGCCGCGGAGCGCTGCACGGATAAATGGGAGTTTCACAGGACGCTGGCGGAAGCGGGGCTGCGGGAGTGCCGCTGCGAGCTGCTGGATCACGCATTCTGGAAGCGGTATGGCGCAGGCGTGATGGGAGAACGGGAGACGGCATTTTCCTATCCGGTGGTATTAAAACCGCGGTACGGCTCGGGCAGCCGGGGGATCCGGATTGCGGAGAGCGCGGAAGCGCTGCGGGCGGAGCTGGAAACGCTGCGGCAGGAGAGCGCGGGTGTGTCGGAGAGTGGGATAAGCGGCGGGACGGATGCTCTGCCGCCGGGAGGAAAGAACAGCCTGCCGGAAAGCAGAGCGGCGGAGAGCGGATATCCGGAGGATTATGTGGCGGAGGAACTCGTCTCCGGTGAGGAGTACGGAGCGGACGGAGCGGTGACGGCAGACGGCTTCCATCTGATTCTGCTGAGAAAGAAACGGCTGACGCCTCTGCCTGCACGACAGGCGGTCGGCTATGTGTCGGTGGTCCCGCAGGGGCAGAAAGAGGCGGGAGAGAGAGAGGATCTGACGGGAGCGGTCGCTTTGTATCTGGAGCGGATTGTCCGGGTGCTGGGCCTGCGGGACTGTCTGCTGCATGCGGATCTGATGATCGCGCGTGGCAGGGCGCCGTTTGTGATTGAACTTTCCGCCCGGCCGTCGGGGCATTTCCTGCATGATCTCTTTACCCCGCTCGCCACCGGCGTGGATATGGCGGCGGAAATGGTGAAATATCAGATGGGCGCGCCGTACTGCTTCGTGCCGGAGCGCGTGGAACCAATGATGATCCGCTACTTTGACTTTACCGGACGGGCCGCGTATGTGCCGGACGAAGAGGAAGTGAAAGAGGTGCTGGACTGCGCGGCGGAGACTGCCGGGCAGGTCGGCGTGTTGCCGGAGTCTGCCAGGGATGTCCGTGCGGAGGAGCCGGTTTCCGGGAACGGCCGGGCGCCGGAGATCGCGGCGGGCAGCAGCGGCGAGGCGGATGACACGGTGCATCTCGTCCGCTATGAGTGCCATATCCGGCAGGGGGACCGGCTCGCCGCGCCGGATACGGGTCATGTGCTAATGGAACGGGGCTTCTTTATCCTGCGCGCACAGGACGACAAATACGCCTCCTCCGCAGAGGCGGAGGAGGCGCTGGAGCGCGCTGCGGAGCGGGTGCTCGGAGCGTTTCGGATTGTGTAAGAGACTGATTGTGTAAGGGCCTGAGAAAGGCCGGAGGGGCAGCCGGATCAGCGCCGTCTGCGTCTGGCTGCCTTGGCCTGTTTGGCGGCGCGCTTTTCCAGTACTTTGCGGTTTTCCGTATCGAAGTCGAGATCGCGCTTTGTGCAGTGGGCGCGCAGCTCTGCGATCCGGCTTTCTTCGGCAAGACGCTCCTGCTGCTCAATTTCACGGCGTTCAAGTTCGTCGGCCGGTATGTATTCGATGCCCAGAGCAGCGCACTCGGCTACCTTGCGCTCCTGCAGCTCGCGGCTCGCCTGCGGCAGATGCTTTTCGATGTCAAATAGGAGCAGGAATACGGCGAATACGGCAAGTCCCATGATGATATAAGTGCCCTGGTAGGCGAAGTTAATCCATGAGGTGGCAGCGGCGCTCTGGTCGGCGTAGAGCGCCACACCGTTTTCAGAGACGCCGATCTGTTCCGGTGTCGTATAGCCGGCGGCCATGAGGCCGAGATTGAAAAGTCCCTGGGCGATGCCGGTGGCAAACATCATGCCTGCGCTCACGAGTCCGCCTGTCAGACCGTCGCAGCGCACCTTTGTTTTCCACTCTACATAGTCGATAATGTCTCCCATATAGGTGATCATGGTGTAGTTGAAAAACAGTGTGCCGATGGCTCCCAGGGCGGTGCCGGCGTAGATCATCATGCCGCGGCCCGGCGAGAGATAGGCGATCAGGGAACCGACGACGCACAGTGTGCCGCCCACCCAGCAGCATGTCCGGCGGCCCCACTTTTTGACGAGGGGCAGCAGGAGCAGGATACCGGGGCCCATTGGCGAGAGCGCGATCATCTGGAATTTGGCCTGCACGGAGGGATAACTGCCGTAGGCGTTGCCCTGCACGACCCATCCCGCATAGTAGACGAGCGACATATTGCGCATATTGGCCAGAATATAGGTCAGCAGGATGGTGACAATAAAGATGATCCAGTATTTGGTCGTCATGCAGGCTCTGAACTGCGTCATCAGACCGGCTTCGCGGTGAATGGTCTGCGGCGCGTCCGGAGAGGAGACCGTCTGGCCGCGTCGCTCCTCCGTAATGCGCTCACGGGTGTAGAAATACTGTACAAACGTGGTCGCGACGCCGAGGCAGGCGATAAAGGACATTGTGAGAAGGTATCCCTCGGCACTGCTGGAGACCATGCCGGAGATGAGAGCGAGAATGGTGGGGAACAGGATGGAGACCAGTCCCGTGCCGATGTTGCTCGTGATCGTCATTGCCATGGAGAGATTCTTGCGCTGATTGACGTTGCGGGTGGAGACGGCGGGCATGATCTCTTTGGCCATGTTCCACATGGTAAAGGTGACGCTGTAGTAGAGATTGAACGCCACGACGACCCAGACCGCCTGGAGCACAGGTTCTGTGAAAGGGATCCAGAACAGCAGGATGATACTGACGGCCACCACGGGTGCAGAGAGCAGGAGCCACGGACGTACTTTGCCCTGCCGGCAGGTCGTTGAGTCGATCAGTTTGCTCATAATAATATTGGTAATTGCGTCCAGCAGTTTGCTGAGTACCGGAAATGCCACCATGAATGTGGCGATCCACACGCCTTTGCTGGATGTGAAGCCGAGAATATCGGTCAGATACTGGTTATAGTAGCTGTTGACGATGGAGGAGGTCATCATCATCCCCCAGACGCCCAGTACGTAGCCCAGCCACATTTCCTTTTTGGTTGTGTTCGCGGAGCGAATGCGCGAGTCCCACTTGTGTGAAGAAAATGCATTTTGCAGCAGACCCTTCTTTTCCCTCTTTTCTGATGAAGCCATAAGACACCTCCCCAATGAATTGCCTGTTTCCCCGCCGTTTCCGGCTCTTTCTGTCCCCATTGTAACAGTGGGAAATACCAGCGAAAAGCAATATAATTGTGATTAACGCCATAAATATATCCAAGATAAAATATATGACAAAAAGATTGTCGTAATCACAAAAAAATTATGCTATTCTGACTGCGGAGGGATGGAATCATGGATAAAACGCAGGGGAATGTGACGAGAAAATTCCGCCTTTTGGAGGAATTGCTGACGTGTGGGGCGAATGTCTATCTGTGGAGTTACGATGCGTCCGGAGAATTTCTGGAGACAAACTGCCCGGATCTGGTTCTCGATACGATTTTTACTTCGGTGAAGTGCAAAGAATATATGCTGACCTATGCCGGAAAGTCAGAGGCGCCGCTGGTGCTCGGCACGCTTCTGGGACTGATGTGGTGTGCGGCGTTTGAGAAGCACGAGGGAAATCTGGTGCGCATATGGGTGATAGGACCGGTGTTCAACACCGAACTCTCGCTTGCCGCGATTGAGAGGGCTGCGCGCCAGTTCGATGTTCCGATGCGCTGGCGGGATACGTTTCGCAGACTGCTGCAGGAACTGCCGGTGATTCCATCGACGATGTTTTTCCAGTATGGACTCATGCTTCATTACTGTGCCACGGGGGAAAAGCTCTCCCGCAGCGATATCCAGTTCCAGCAGACGGAGGACAGTCTGCTTCCCAGATCCGATTCGGGTGAGGATAAGGACCGCCATCAGACCTATCTGGCGGAACAGGCTCTTCTGCGCAATATCAGGGAGGGGGATCTGAATTATCAGAGCGATCTGGAGCGCGCAGGCCAACTGAGCAGGGGTGTCCAGATCGCTTCCGATACACCGCTTATGCAGGCTGTCATTACGGAAGCGGTGTTTATTTCACTCTGCGTCAGGGCGGCTATCGAGGGAGGTCTGTCGCCGGAACAGGCGTATTCTATCGGCGACCGATATATTCAGAGCGCAACGGAATCCAGAAGCATTACGGCACTGAGAAATATCGGGCATGCCATGTATGAGGACCTGATTCTGCGAGTGCACAGGGCGCGCACTGATCCGGCGCTCTCTGCGCAGATCCAGAGCTGCCGGGATTATATAGCGCTGCATCTTGAAGAGGATCTCTCTCTTGCACTGCTGGCTCGCCGGGTCGGATATACGCCCTATTATCTTTCCCGCAAGTTCAAACAGGAAATGAACTGCACCGTTTCGCGCTATATCCGTCTGGCGCGGGTAGAGAGGGCGAAAGCGCTCCTGCGCTACAGCGGGGACTCCATCCAGAATATAGCCGGGCGGCTGCGGTTCTGCTCCACCAGCCATTTCGCAGAGGTGTTCCGGGAGGTGACAGGCAGTCTTCCCCACGAATACCGCCGCGCGCAGGAAAGGGAGCAGGAGAGCCGCCCGTGAGTATTCGAAATGGCTGTTTCGCGAGCGGTGTCGCGTCTGGAAAAGGGGCAGGGGAGCCATGAGTGTCCGGGAACAGTGCTGCGACCGGCAGAGGGACAGGCGGTTCGTCAAAATACACAAGAAATTGCGGGGGATTTCAGGAAGTATGCCCGATTGCAATTAGCTAATTTTAGCTTATAATTTTAATTAAAATTAGCTCTTGCCGAATGAAATCTGTTTGCAGATTGTCAAAGAAGATTGCAGGATCAGAGAAAGAGCATTTCAAGCATTCTGCTGCGATGGCAGTGGTATCTGGGACAGGATCTCTTTCTATTTGCTGTTTTTTTGGGATCATGCGGCAAAAGCGCAGCGTTTTGTGTTCATAACAACATTTGCGTTCACAACAGGAGGGTAATTCATGCAGTATCGCGTATATGACGAGGGACAGCTTCACGTCGTGTTCGGCATCACGGACAGCAACCGGATCCGGCTGCTTCACTTTTCCGAGGCGCCGTTCGTGCCGGCGCAGGAGCCGGAACACTATTATGTGGAGGGATATCAGTTTGCGATCCTGAAATACGCGGGCGTCAACAGCCCCTATGAGAAACAGGGATCGATGTACGTGGCGGCGGAGCCGGGCTGCTCTCTTCTCTTTGAAGGGATTGAGGAGAGCGAGAACGAGCAGGGCAGACGTCTGGTGATCACGCAGAAGGATCCGAAAACCGGCGCGGTTGTGGAGACGACGGTGCAGTTCTACCGCGGACTCTCCACGGCCCGGTTCGAGAACACGGTGATCAACGCCGGAAGCGAGGCGCAGACGATCGAGTACATCGGCTCGTTCTGCTATCTGGGCTTTGAAAAGGAAGGACTCCGGGACCCGGACGACAAAATGCTCCTTTATATCCCTCACAACTCCTGGCAGAAGGAGCTCTCCTGGGAGTCCTATACCTTCGCGCAGCTGGGACTGCCGCAGACGCAGCCGCACATTTTCAGCCGCACGAGCAAGACGATCGAGGTGACGAATACCGGACACTGGTCGGCCAAGTCCTATCTGCCGATGGGGTATATTGAGAATACGGACGCGGACACGGGACTGTTCTTCCAGATTGAGCACAACGGCTCCTGGCACTATGAGATCGGTATGCAGAACGATCACTTTTTCCTGAATGTGAGCGGTCCGACGGAGATTCAGTCGCACTTCTCCAAGACGCTGCAGCCGGGTGAAAGCTTTACATCCGTGCCGGTGGCGGCGGGCGTCTCCCACGCGG
The DNA here is from genome assembly GCA_030524225.1 of Eubacteriales bacterium. Classification (GTDB taxonomy): domain Bacteria; phylum Bacillota; class Clostridia; order Lachnospirales; family Lachnospiraceae; genus CAG-791. The sequence continues at coordinate 16,243 of JAUNGV010000031.1, read as the reverse complement.
ATATCTCCGAGGCGATCAGCGAGCTGACGCAGTACCGCCGCAGAATCCGCAGGCCGAACGCGGACGACGAGAACCTGCCCGTTATTTTCAACGATTATATGAACTGCCTGATGGGAGATCCGAGAACGTCCAAAGAACTGCCGCTCGTGGACGCGGCGGCAAAGGCGGGCTGCGAGTATTTCGTGATCGACGCGGGGTGGTATGCGCCGGGCGAGTGGTGGTCCGGTGTCGGCGAGTGGCAGGAGTGCCGGGAGCGCTTCCCGAACGGAGTTAAGGAGGTCACGGACTACGCCCGCTCCAAAGGGCTGATTCCGGGCGTATGGCTGGAGCTGGAGGTCATGGGCATCGACTGCGACAAGGCCAAGAACGCGCCGGACGACTGGTTCTTCGTTCGTCACGGCAAGAGAGTGTACGACCGCAGCCGGTATCAGCTTGATTTCCGCAATCCGGCGGTCATCGACCACGTCAACGAGGTGATTGACCGCGTCGTCAACGATTACGGTGTCGGCTATATCAAGATGGATTATAACATCGAGCCGGGAATCGGCACGGAGCTGGATGCCCAGAATTTCGGAGACGGTCTGCTGCAGCATGAGAGAGCGTATCTGGCGTGGCTTGATTCCGTTTTTGCCAGATATCCGGATCTCGTGATCGAGAACTGCAGCAGCGGCGGACTGCGTATGGATTATGCGATGCTTTCGAGATACAGCATCCAGTCGACGAGCGATCAGGAAGACTATATCCACTATTCGACGATCGCGGCGAATGTGCCGACGGGCGTTACACCGGAGCAGGCGGCAGTCTGGTCTTATCCGCTGCGGCAGGGCGATCCGGAGGAGGCTGTCTTTAATATGGTGAATGTCCTGCTGTGTCGGATTCATCAGAGCGGCCACCTTGCGGAGATCTCCGACGAGCGCTTTGCGTTGGTGCAGGAGGGAATTTCCTATTACAAGTCGATCCGTCAGGATATCAAAAAGGCGGTGCCGTACTGGCCGATCGGTCTCGCGCACACGCTGGATCCCTGGGTTTGCCTCGGCCTGCGCACGCAGGAGAAATGCTATCTGGCGGTGTGGAGACGGGGCGGAGATGATTTCTGCAGACTGCCGCTCGCGGATCTGTGGAGAGATCTGGATCAGGCAGCGATCCGTCAGGAAGTGGGAATGGCGTCGGGTGGACAGGCGGCAGGTGCTTCGGAAACAGAGGCGTCCGGACAGGCGCATGGCATCGCGGCAAACGTCAATGTGTCTCCCGTGCAGTGGAAGGTTTCTCTTGCGTACCCGCAGGAGGCGCTCGCAGAGAACTGTGCATACGAGTACGATAGCTACGCGGGTGTGCTGACTGTGGAATTTAAGAAACCGGTGATGGCGAGAGTGTTTGAAATTAGCCGGGTGTAACAAGGTGTTTGCGCCGCAGACAGTCTGCGGCGGGGAGGCAACGTAACGGAAAGTGCCTGATGGCATGTTCCTGTTACTCGAATTGGCGCAAAGAGCGCAGACAATTCGTTGATTGCATCGCAGAAACCGCCTGCGCGGATTTCTGCTCGCAGCGAGGAGGTAAGCGTGGCTAAATCCGTAAAGCTGTCGGATATCGCGGAAATGATCGGCGTCAGCACCGTAACGGTTTCCAAGGCGCTCTCCGGGAAAAAGGGAGTCAGCGAGGCGGTGCGCCGTCAGATCCAGCAGAAAGCGGATGAGCTGGGATACCGACAGCCCTCGGTGATCCGCCGGGAACAGGAGGCGCGGACGTATACGATCGGCGTTCTGATCGCTTCGCGCTATCTTGACCAGTACACTTCTTTTTACTGGAAAATGTATCAGGAGCTCTCGGCGCGGGCGGCGGGAAAAGAATGTGTGACGAGTCTGGAGATTATCTCCGATACGGCGCAGACACCACCTGCGATGCCGCGTCTGCTCTCGGAGCGTCTCGTGGACGGCTACGTGATTCTGGGGCCGGTGTCGAGAGACTATCTTGCTTTTGTGACGGGGCATACGGATCTGCCGGCAGTCTATCTGGACGGGGCCGACAGAGAGCATGAGCTGGACTGCGTGATGACGGATAATTATTACGGCATGTATAAGATGACGAATTATCTGCTGGAGCGCGGTCATGAGCGAATCGCTTATGTCGGGAGCATCGGAAGTACGGAGAGCATCACGGACCGGTACTTCGGCTATGCCAAGGCGCTGACGGAAAAGGGAATTCCCCTCCGGCCGGAGTGGGTGCTGGAAGACAGAGACGCCCGCACAGGAGTGGCGGATCATTTTCCGATTGCTCTGCCGGTGGGGGCAAGGGATCTGCAGACACAGGGGGATGTGCGCGGGGAAACGCCGACGGCGTACGTCTGCAACTGTGACAGGACGGCCGCCCGTGTGATCACGATGCTGGAGGAGAAGGGGTACCGCGTGCCGCGGGACGTATCGGTTGTGGGCTTTGACAATTATCTCTATCCGGGGCTGTGCGATGTGGAAATCACGACGTACGAGGTGGATATGAGAGAGATGGTCAGCCGGGCCCTGTATATGCTGCGGCGCAAGATTGCAAAGGAGTACTACAAAAAGGGCGTTACGGTCATCGGCGGACGGCTGGTGGAGAAGGCGTCGGTGAGAAGCGTGTAGAATATGTGCCGCAGACGAGCTGCGGCAGGAGGTAACAATGGTAAAAGAGGTAAGGTCACATCTGGAAAACAAGATCATCCCGTTCTGGAAGGGACTGCGGGATAATGAGAACGGCGGGTATTACGGGTACATGGATTATGACCTGCAGGTGGACAAGGAGGCGGTGAAGGGCTGTATTCTGAACAGCAGAATCACATGGTTCTTCTCGGCGGCCTATACGCTTCTGCGGGATGAGAGTCTGCTCGAGGAGGCGCGCCACGGCTATGCGTTTATGAAGGAGCGCTGCTTTGATACGGAGAACGGCGGCGTGTACTGGTCGGTGAAGTATGACGGCACGCCGGAGGATACGACGAAGCACACGTACAATCAGGCGTTCTCGATTTACGCGCTCTCGGCGTACTATGAGGCGTCCGGTGATCCGGAGGCGCTGGAGCTGGCGATGCGTCAGTTCCGTCTGATCGAGGAGAAGTGCACCGATGAGATCGGCTACAAAGAGGCGTTCGACCGCTCCTTCCATGAGGTGGATAATGACAAGCTTTCCGAGAACGGCGTTATGGCGGAAAAGACGATGAACACGCTGCTGCACGTCTTTGAGGCCTACACGGAGCTGTATCGCGTCTCCCGGAGCGAGGAAGTTAAGAAAAAGCTTGAGTGGATCTTCGAGGAGTTTGCGGGCAAGGTGTACAATCCGCAGCTGCACCGGCAGGAGGTCTTCTTTGACCGGAATATGAATACGATTCTTGATCTGTATTCCTACGGGCACGATATTGAGACATCGTGGCTTCTCGATTACGGCGTAGAGGTACTGGGAGAGCAGAAGTACCGCGACCTGATCACTCCGATCACGGACGATATGCTGGACAATCTCTATAAGGTAGCATTTGACGGTCACTCTCTGAACAACGAGTGCGACCGGGGAGTTGTGAACACGACGAGTATCTGGTGGGTACAGGCGGAGACGGTGCTGGGCTTTGTCAACGGCGCGCTGAAGCACCCGGAGATCAAGGAGTATATGATGGCGGCCCGTGCCGAGTGGGACTACATTCAGGAGCATATGATTGATCCCCGCGAGGGCGGAGAGTGGTTCTGGGATGTGGATAAGAACAACGGCCCGACTGACAGAAAGCCGATCGTGGAGCCGTGGAAGTGCCCGTACCACAATGGCCGGATGTGCATGGAAGTCATCAAGAGACTGGGCGGAACGGAACTGGCGTAAGAGCAGATAAGGAGGTCAACAATGACATTTGAACAGAGCAAGGCGCGGGAGCAGGCGAAATACGACGCGCTGATTACGAGAAAAAATCGTGTGGACGATTCTTTTTACAATGGCATTTATGAGAGATACGAGTATCCGGTGCTGACGAGGGAGATGGTTCCGCTGACGTGGCGCTATGATATGAATCCGGAGACCAATCCGTTTTTCATGGAACGGCTCGGCGTCAATGCGGTGATGAATTCCGGTGCGATTTACTTAAATGGTAAGTTCTGCCTTGTGGCACGGATCGAGGGGAATGATCGTAAGTCCTTCTTCGGCGTGGCGGAGAGCGATAACGGCGTGGACGGTTTCGTGTTCCGCAAGTATCCGATTCTGCTGGAGGATACCTGCCCAGAGGAGACGAACGTCTACGATATGCGGCTGACTCAGCATGAGGACGGCTGGATCTACGGCGTGTTCTGCTCGGAGAGCAAGGATACGACGGTAAACGATCTCTCGGCGGCTGTCGCGGCGGCAGGAATCGTGCGCACGAAGGATCTGGAGCACTGGGAGCGTCTTGATAATCTGACGACCCTGCGTTCCCCGCAGCAGAGAAACGTGGTGCTGCATCCGGAGTTCGTGGACGGCAAGTATGCGTTCTACACCCGTCCGATGGATGATTTTATCGAGACCGGATCGGGCGGAGGCATCGGCTTTGGTCTCTGCGACGATATCGAGCATGCGGTGATCGATGAAGAGAAGATGACAAGCCTGCGCAAATATCACACGATTACGGAGGCCAAGAACGGAGCGGGCGCGGTGCCGATCAAAACGGACCGGGGCTGGATTCACATTGCACACGGTGTGCGCAATACAGCGGCGGGACTGCGCTATGTACTCTATGCGTTTGCGACAGATCTGCAAGATCCTTCCAAAATAATTGCGGAGCCCTCCGGACTGCTGATCGGGCCGAGAGAGGGAGAGCGCGTCGGCGATGTTTCGAACGTTGTGTTCACGAATGGAGCAATCGTGCACGACGGACAGGTTTACATTTACTATGCATCGAGCGATACGAGGATGCACGTCGCGACGACGAGCATGGAGCGTCTCGTGGACTATGTGTTCAGCACCCCGTCTGATCCGGGCAGGAGCGTGGAGTGCGTGGCACAGCGCTGCGACTTGATCCGCCGGAATCTGGAACTGGGCGAGTAAAACCAATCAAAAGGGAAAGGGACAGGTGCTGCAAATGAGCAAATCGTATCAATATCCCGTGTTTGTTTCTCCGTGCTTCGAGCAGAGAATCTGGGGCGGCAGACGACTGGAGAGCGAGTTCGGATTCGGGATTCCGGAGGGAAATATCGGTGAGTGCTGGGCGGTCAGCGGTTATCCGGAGCGGGAGTCGGTCGCAGAGAACGGTCCCTGCGAGGGCAGGACACTCTCTGCGTTCTGGGCGGCGGAGCCGGACTTTTTCGGAGCGGCACAGCTGCCGGATGAGGTGCGGGAGAGCGGCTATCCGTTTATCACCAAGATCATTGACGCCAGAGAGAATCTGAGCATTCAGGTGCATCCGGACGACGCGTATGCGGCCGTGCATGAGAACGGAGCCAAAGGAAAGACAGAGTGCTGGTATATTCTCGACTGCCCGGACGATGCGTATCTGATTCTCGGACACAATGCGCGGACGAAAGAGGAGTTCGTGCAGATGATTGAAGAGGGACAGTGGGATGCGCTGCTGCGAAGAGTGCCGGTGAAACGGGGCGACTTTGTCCAGCTGGAGCCCGGCACGATTCACGCGATCACGGCAGGAGTGATGCTCCTCGAGACGCAGCAGTCGAGCGATGTGACATACCGCGTCTATGACTACGGACGGCTGGAGAACGACAAGCCGAGACAGCTCCACATTCAGCAGAGCATCGATGTCTCCACCGTACCTGCGCCGGAGATGGATGGTCTCGTGCTCCACACCGCAGACGCGGCGGCGAACCGGACGCAGGAGCTCGTCTCCTGTAAGTTCTACCGGGTGGAAAAGCTGCCGGTGGACGGAAATTTTGTCATGGAAGAGAAAGCGCCGTTCTGGATCGCCAGTATCGTTGAGGGAGAGGGAAGCGTGACCTGCTCCGGACAGACGTACGCGCTGAAAAAGGGACAGAGCTTCCTGCTGCCCTGCGACTATGGCAAGGCAGAGTTCTCCGGTAAGATGACCGTGATTCTCGCGGCGCCGCAGGGGAAGTAAGCGGTACAGAGAGATCAGAACGTGTCTTGCGGTTTCCGGAATGGTGAAACCGCAGAGACGGCGATTGCGGGAAGCGGAGACGGTGATACAACAGAACGCGGTTAGATTACAAACCGCGGGATTGTAAACAGAAAGAAAGTATTTAAGCGCTCGTGGAACCGGTCAGGAAGAAGTACCGGCTGATTTCATGAGCGCTTTGTTTTGGAATCATATACGAGAGGAAAAGAGGCGGAAAAGGTATTGTAACAAGAACGTTCCTTCGCTGAAGGCCGGATCAATCCGTCTTCAGCTTTGCACGCAATGCTTCCTGCAAGATCCGTGACAGACTGAGACCGGCATCAGAAACGGCGTCATCCATCCATTTCGGGATGCTCACAGTCCGGCGGACAGCCCGATTCTCGCGCACATCGGCGCGGATGAGATTGACGAATTCGTTTTCACCGGGGATGACGGCAGAAAGAGAGCTGGGGGATGGAATATCCAGCTTTTTGTCGGTGAGATATTCCATCCACTGGGAAAGTGCCGATTCAGCCATATACATTGCATTCGGAAGGGATTTTCCCTCGCTGATGCAGCCCGGAAGATCGGGATAGAGGACGGTATAGGTATCGTCCTCATTTTTGTGAAAGAGTGCCGGATAAACATATTCAGCCATTAAAGGACCTCCTCTGTATCAAAAGGGAACTTTAGTTCAGTCCCGCTGTCTTCAGGATTGCTCTCGCCGTGTATTCATTGATTTCACGGTGTTTTGGAACTTGAATAGGACGGCAATCCGGTTTTTCATAGATTGTGTGATCGCCATCACGATCTGCCCGATATCCCGCAGCTTCGAGCTTTTTGATTAGGTCTCTGCGCTTCATAAATCCTCCTTGGGATACGACTATCAGGGATACCGGTTGTTTTGCTGTATTTATATTAATACGTAAATTATGCAATGTCAATAAATTGCGTAATTTACGTAATTAGAACATTGTTCATACATGATCAGAAGTCGGAAGAAAAATCATGGCAAGCTGTTTTGGAACTTACAATACGGCTCCTCTTATATTATACTGGTTGCAGTCGCTCTATTGCGGAAACACTTTGGAATGGAAAATTCATGTGAAAGAAAGCAGAGAGTTCCTTACTATTTGTGCCGTCAGCAGGAGGCGGCGGAATGGAGATTACTATGGGAGACGTTTATGTAGCAAGCGATGCCAGATATGACAACATGGAGTACCGCAGGGTGGGCAGGAGCGGGTTGAAGTTCCCGGCTGTTTCTCTGGGCTTCTGGCACAATTTCGGCAGCAAAGACAATTTCGATACGATGGTGGCGATGTGCCGCACCGCCTTTGATCTGGGGATCACGCAGTTCGATCTGGCCAACAATTACGGGCCGGTTTACGGCAGCGCGGAGGAGAACTGCGGCCGCATTCTGCAGAAGGACTTCAGACCCTACCGCGATGAACTGCTCATTACCTCCAAGGCGGGGTATGATATGTGGAAGGGGCCGTACGGAGACTGGGGAAGCCGCAAGTATCTGATGGCCAGCATCGACCAGAGCCTGAAGCGCCTGCAGCTGGACTATGTGGATATTTTCTATCACCATCGGATGGATCCGGAGACGCCGCTGGAGGAGACGATGCAGGCGCTGGCTGACATTGTGCGCAGCGGCAAGGCGCTCTATGCCGGGATCTCCAACTACGATCAGGAGACGACGGCGAGGGCCGCCGCTCTGCTGAGAGAGATGCACTGCCCGTTCGTGATCAATCAGAGAAAGTATTCCATCTTTGACCGGACGATTGAGGAGGACGGGGTCAAAAAATACTGCAAAGAGGCGGGAATCGGCATCATTGCCTTCTGCCCGCTGGCGCAGGGAATGCTGACGGACAAGTACCTGCACGGCATTCCGCAGGACAGCCGGATTGCGAGGGATCACCGCTTCCTGCACGAGAGCGATCTGACGCAGGAGCGGCTGCAGCAGATTGCGCAGCTCAATGAGATGGCGAGGGAGAGAGGACAGTCTCTGGCGCAGATGTCTCTCGCGTGGATCTTAAAGGACGACGAGGTCTGCTCCGTTCTGATCGGCGCATCCAGACCCTCTCAGATTGCGGAGAACATCAAAGCACTGGAAAATACGAAGTTCACAGCGGAAGAATTGAAAAAGATTGATGAGATCTGCAGCTCTTCTGTGGTACAATAGCCGTGGCTTATCGATAGGAAGAAAACGGGCGCCCCAACCCCCGGTGTCGGCAGGCGCGAATCTGAAGCTGACCCGGCGCGGCGGGAGATAAGAGGATTCTTTGCGTGACGGCGGCGGAGGAGACGCGCGGGGCGTTCCGGAATGGAGAGTGCTATGATCAATCGTCATTATTTGTCAATGTTACAGAATAAATCCGTGATCCGGGAGCTCTCGGAATATGCGGCGCGGAGAGGGGAAGAGATCGGATACGACAATGTCTATGATTACAGTCTCGGTAATCCGTCCGTACCCGCGCCTCAGGGCTTTACGGATGCCGCGATCCGTCTGCTGCAGACGCAGGAGCCGGTTGCGCTCCACGGTTACAGTCCCAGTCTGGGACTGGAAAGTGTGAAAGAGAAGGTGGCGCAGTCCCTGAACCGGCGCTTCGGGATGAATTACACGGCGGCGCATATCTTTCCGGCGACGGGAGCGGCGGGAGCGATTGCGCATGCCCTGCGGGCGGTGACAGAGCCGGGGGAGGAAGTGGTTGTGTTTGCCCCGTTCTTTCCGGAATATATTCCTTATATAGAAGGCGCGGGAGCGAAGGCGAGGGTTGTGCCGGCGCAGTTCCCGGATTTCCAGATCAATTTCGGGGCGTTGGAGGAGGCTCTCTCTCCGGCAGTCGGTGCGGTTCTGATCAACTCGCCGAACAATCCGTCGGGAGTCGTCTACACGAAAGAGACGCTGGAGCGGCTCTCGTCGCTTCTGACGGAGAAATCGGCGGAATACAGTCATCCGATTTTCCTGCTCTCGGATGAGCCGTACCGGGAGATCTGTTTTGACGGCGGGAGCGTTCCGTACACGGCGCTCTTTTACCCGAACACGCTGACATGCTACTCGTTCTCCAAGTCGCTCTCCATCCCGGGAGAGAGAATCGGCTATGTGGCGGTGCACCCGGACTGCGAGCACGCGCAGGAGATTGTGCCGATGTGCGGGCAGATTTCCCGGGGGACGGGACATAACTGTCCCTCGTCTCTGATCCAGCTCGCGATGGCTGAGGCGGTGGATGAGACTTCAGATCTCTCCGTCTATGAGACGAACCGGAATCTGCTCTATGAGGCTCTGACGGAACTGGGATTTACCGTGAACCGTCCGGATGGTACATTTTATATTTTCCCGAAGGCGCTGGAGGAGGATTCGGTCGCCTTCTGCCGGAAGGCGCTCGCCTACGATCTGATCCTCGTTCCGGCGGACGGCTTCGGCGCGCCGGGCTATTTCCGGATGGCCTACTGCATCGATACCGACAAGGTGCGCCGCTCGCTCCCGGCACTGCAGGAATTCGTGCGGGAGGAATACGGAGACAGGAGTTTATCAGAGAAGCAGCACGAGGAAAACAAGGGGAAATAAAATGACGGGCGGGAACCCGCCAAACGAGCACGAAAGTCCTGCGACAGGACGGGTAGACTATCATACGCAGAATAAGACAGAAAAGACATAGATAAGAAACGGAAAGAAAGGAAACGAAAATCCATGGTTGAATTTTTAAAGGCAGCCCTGTTCGGTATTGTGGAGGGCATTACGGAGTGGCTTCCGATCAGCAGCACGGGGCACATGATCCTGCTCAACGAATTTGTGAAGCTGAACGTCTCGGAGGACTTCTGGAATATGTTCCTCGTCGTGGTGCAGCTCGGCGCGATTCTGGCGGTTGTTCTGCTGTACTGGAATACAATCTGGCCGCTCGGCATCGAGAGGCACCGCAAGGTAAAGAGGGTGGTGTGGAAGCGGCAGACGCTGATGCTCTGGGCCAAAGCGCTCGTCGCCTGCATTCCGGCGGCGGTGGTCGGACTGGCGCTCGATGACGTGCTGGATCAGTACCTGTACAACTGGGTCTGTGTCTCGATTATGCTGATCCTTTTCGGTATCGCTTTTATTATTGTGGAAAACAGGAATAAAAATGCAGTGCCGCACACCACGAATCTGGATGACCTTACTTTCCGGCAGGCACTGATTATCGGTGTGTTCCAGCTGATTGCGGCGGTTTTCCCGGGGACGTCCCGCTCGGGTTCGACAATCGTGGGTGGTCTGCTGATCGGGATTTCCCGGACGGTGGCGGCGGAGTTCACCTTTATCCTTGCGATTCCGGTGATGTTCGGCGCGAGTCTCTTAAAGCTTGTCAAGTACGGATTCGCCTTCACGGCGACGGAAGCGGCGATCCTCGCGGTCGGTATGGTTGTGGCGTTTGTCGTGTCGGTGGTCGTGATCCGTTTCCTGATGGGCTACATCCGCAAGCACGACTTCAAACCGTTTGGCTGGTACCGGATTGTGCTTGGCGCTCTGGTAATTCTGTATTTCGCCTTTTTCCGCTGATCGATCGCGGGAGTTCGTCGTAATCCATCAGCCTGCGCGATTTGCAAAGTCGTGCCGGATGAGCTGTGATTACTGAATTTATGCATATTTATGCGGTTTTTCATTGACTTTATCCCCTGATTGCGGTACACTCAATTGCGTAATTGGGGGATATTTTTTATTGGATTCTGACTATTCCGTTACTATTCACGGCCGCTTCAGAATGGAAGGCGGGGATGTCGTGCCCGCACGTCAATCCCCGTCTTCCATTCTGGAGCAGGACTGTGAAGCAGTCACCTCACCCACATAAGCAGTCTTAGCTCCGTAAGGAGCGGGACTGGAGCCGCAAAGCGGCGACGAGTGCGCATGTGGGTGGGGCTGTGAATAGTAACACTATTCCAAAAAACGGGGCGGCAGGAAACGAAACCTAAGTGCTTGTAACTGTAAGCGACACGCAGTTACGGTTGTTTGCGAAAGGAGAGTATTCCAGAATGGAAGACAAGAAGGCAACGGGAAAACCGGTTGCGACTGTGAAAACAGCCAGCTTGAAGAGCGTGTCCGCGGTATCGGGAAGCGCGGCAAAACCGGAGCAGAGCAAAGAGGAAGCGCCGGCAGCCAAGGCCCCTGTTAAGAAGACGACAGCAAAGACAACGACAGCAAAAAAGACAGAGGAAACAAAGGCCGCAGTCCGGAAAACGGCGGACGACGTCATGAAAGTGGTTGAGAAGGAAGCAAGAGAGATCAGTGCAAAGGCGGAGGAAACGGTAAAGTCCGCACAGGAGGAAATTTCCAGGGAGGTAAAGGCTGTGGAGAAGAAGACGCAGAAGAAGGCTGTCGAGACAAAGAAAGCAGTGGAGAAAAAGGCGCAGGAAGTGAAGAAGACCGCCGAGAAGAAGGTCGCGGAGACGAAGAAGGTTGTAGAGAAAAAGGCGGATGAGGCAAAGAAGACCGTCGTAAAGACACTGGAGAAGGAAGTAAAGGAGACGGTGACCCTGCAGTTCGCCTCCAAGAGCTACACGACGGAGACCCTCGTGGCGTCTGCGAAGGACATCTGGAAGTATGACCTGAAGAAGGATCCCGCTGATATTAAGGAAGTGGAGCTCTACGTCAAGCCGGAGGAGTCGCTGGTGTACTACGTCATCAACGGCACGGAGAAGGGAAGCTTCCCTATCTGAGTCTGAACGGAGTCGCCTGCGGAGCGTTCGGGCAGGATTGCCGGTGTGCTGGAGGAAGTATGTGCCGGGGCACTTTGTGAATAATAGAGGCAAATGATAAAAGAGATCGCCAATTCCCAATGCGGACGGCGGTCTCTTTTTTGTGCGCCCGCGTGCCGCCCGGTACCGCCCGCCCGCGCCGTACCTTGCGCAGCCCGCCATTCGCGCCACATGCCGTTCTGCGCCGCCCGGCACCACACACCACCCTGCGCCGCACAATGCCGCAGCCGCTCGTCGCTTCTGCGGTGTTTATCCGGTATTTATTTCTTTAGAGAAACTTTAGAATTTTTGCCCAAACTCCTTGTTGACATCAAACAGAGGGAGTGTTATCGTATGGAAGTAAGAAGTTAGCACTCGATAGCAAAGAGTGCTAACAACTTAAAAAGAATCGCGGAAGAGTGAGGACGGGAGCGGTACGGATAAGGAGGGAGCGCATGGAACTGCAGGAACGCAAGATGAAAATTTTGCAGGCCATCATCCGCAACTATCTGGAAACCGGGGAGCCGGTGGGAAGCCGGACGATCTCGAAGTACACGGATCTGAATCTGAGCTCTGCGACGATTCGCAATGAGATGGCGGATCTCGAGGAGATGGGGCTGATCGTACAGCCGCACACCTCCGCCGGACGGATTCCGACTGACGCGGGCTACCGTATCTACGTCGACGATATGCTCCGGGAGAAGGAGCGCGAGGTCGAGAACATGAAGAACGTTCTCGTGGAGAAACAGGACAAGTTGGAAAACCTGCTGAAACAGGTGGCAAAGCTCCTGGCGGTCAATACGAATTACGCCTCCATGATTTCCTCGCCGGTGGTGCAGCGCAACAAGATCAAATTCATCCAGCTCTCTCAGGTGGATCCCGGACATGTGCTGGCGGTGATCGTGATCGAGGGAAATCTGGTGCGCAACACGATGATCGCCGTCGAAGAGGAGCTGAACGCGGAGACGCTGTTAAAGCTCAATATGCTGCTCAACAGCAATTTAAACGGTCTTTCGATCGAGCAGATCAATCTGGGACTGATCGCTGCGATCAAGCAGCAGGCGGGGATTCACAGCGGGATCATCAGTCAGGTGATCGACTCCGCCGCAGAGGCCATCCGGGCCGACGAGGATCTGGAGATTTACACGAGCGGAGCCAACAATATTTTCCGGTATCCGGAGCTGGCGGATCAGCAGAAGGCGAGTCAGATCATCAACGACTTCGAGGAGAAGCAGGTGCTCGGCAGTATCGTGCAGGAGAGTCTCTCGGACGAGAGCGGAACGGGCATTCAGGTTTACATCGGCAATGAGATGCCGACGCAGGGCATGCAGGACTGCAGCGTTGTCACCGCAACCTACGAGCTGGGCGAAGGCATGAAGGGAACGGTCGGGATTATCGGACCGAAGCGAATGGATTACGACAAGGTCGTCGGGGTGTTGAAGAATATCATGCAGCAGCTGGACGATCTGTATAAATAAGAAAGGCGCAAGGCCGGAAAGGACACCGTGTTGGAGAGAAACGAGGAATTCATGGAACAGGACGCCGCGCAGGCGGCGCAGCAGGATACAGCGCCAAAGGCGCAGACGGAACAGTCGGCGCAGCAGGACGGCGCGCAGACAGAGCAGACGGCGGCGGAGAGCGCCGAAGGGCAAACGGAGCAGACCCAGACGGAGAAGACTCCGGCAGAAGAGGCTCCGAAGGAGGAAAAGGGCGGCTTTTTCAAGAAAAAGGAAGACAAGGAAAAGACGGCGTTAAAGGAGAAGGTCGCGGAGCTGGAGGACCGGACGAAGCGTCAGATGGCGGAGTTCGAGAACTTCCGGAAGCGCTCCAATAAAGAAAAGGATCAGATGTTCGCGATGGGCGAGAAGAACGTCGTGGAGAAGATCCTGCCGGTTGTCGATAATTTCGAGCGCGGTCTCGCGGCGGTCCCGGAAGCGGAAAAGGGAACGAAGTTCGTGGAAGGGATGGAGATGGTGTACCGCCAGCTGATGACACAGCTGGAAGCCCTCGGCGTCAAGCCGATCGAGGCGATGGGACAGGAGTTTGATCCGAACTTCCACAACGCGGTGATGCAGGTGGACAGCGAGGAGATAGAGAGCGGAAAAATCGCTCAGGAACTGCAGAAAGGGTATCTATATCACGACAGCGTCGTGCGTCACAGCATGGTCGGGGTTGTGAAATAATATACATATATAAATATAAAGTAGAAGATAAGCGCGCAGGCGCAGAAAGGGAGAACGAATATGAGCAAGATCATCGGCATTGACTTAGGAACAACCAATAGCTGTGTCGCTGTGATGGAAGGCGGTAAGCCGACTGTTATCGCGAACGCAGAGGGCGCAAGAACCACACCGTCCGTCGTGGCTTTCACGAAGACGGGCGAGCGTCTTGTCGGCGAGCCGGCAAAGAGACAGGCGGTCACGAACGCGGACAATACCATCGCCTCCATCAAGAGGGACATGGGAACGGACAACGGCCGCACCATTGAGGGGAAGAAGTATTCCCCGCAGCAGATTTCCGCAATGATTCTGCAGAAGTTAAAAACGGATGCGGAGAGCTATCTCGGCGAGAAGGTAACGGAGGCTGTCATCACGGTTCCGGCATACTTCAACGACGCGCAGCGTCAGGCGACGAAGGACGCGGGTAAGATCGCGGGACTTGAGGTGAAGCGTATCATCAACGAGCCGACGGCGGCTGCGTTGGCATACGGCCTCGACAACGAAAAAGAGCAGAAAATCATGGTCTACGACCTGGGCGGCGGCACGTTCGACGTCTCCATCATCGACATCGGTGACGGCGTCATCGAGGTTCTCTCGACGAACGGTGACACGCGTCTGGGCGGCGACGATTTTGACCAGAGAATCATCAACTGGATGGTCGCTGAGTTCAAGGCCAAAGAAGGCGTGGATCTCTCCGGAGACAAGATGGCGATGCAGCGTCTGAAGGAAGCGGCGGAGAAGGCGAAGAAAGAGCTCTCCAGCGCGACCACGACGAACATCAACCTGCCGTTCATCACGGCGACCGCAGAGGGGCCGAAGCACTTCGATATGAACCTCTCCCGTGCGAAGTTCGAGGAGCTGATTCATGATCTCGTGGAGAAGACGGCGATTCCGGTGCAGAACGCGATGAGAGATGCGGGTCTGACGAATGCGGATATCGGAAAGGTACTGCTGGTAGGCGGTTCCACCCGTGTTCCCTGCGTACAGGAGAAGGTACAGCAGCTGACCGGCCATGAGCCGAGCAAGAGCCTGAACCCTGACGAGTGCGTCGCGATCGGCGCGGCGATCCAGGGCGGCAAGCTGGCGGGCGATGCCGGTGCGGGCGACATCCTTCTGCTCGATGTCACGCCGCTGTCCCTGTCCATTGAGACGATGGGCGGTGTAGCGACGAAACTGATCGACAGAAATACGACGATCCCGACCAAGAAGAGCCAGGTGTTCTCGACGGCGGCGGACAATCAGACTGCGGTGGACATCAACGTCCTGCAGGGTGAGCGTCAGTTTGCCAAGGACAACAAGAGTCTGGGCCAGTTCAGACTGGATGGCATTCCGCCGGCTCCGAGAGGAGTACCGCAGATCGAGGTTACCTTCGATATCGACGCGAACGGCATCGTGAACGTATCCGCAAAGGATCTGGGCACGGGCAAGGAGCAGCACATCACGATCACGGCGGGCTCCAATATGTCTGAGGCTGATATCGACAAGGCAATCAGAGAGGCGCAGGAGTTCGAGGCGCAGGATAAGAAGAGAAAGGATGCGATCGACGCGCGCAACGAGGCGGATTCCTTCGCATTCCAGACGGAGAAGGCACTGAGCGAGGCGGGCGATAAGATCGACGCGGGCGCGAAGTCCACGGTAGAGGCAGATCTGGCTGACCTGAAGGCGGTTCTCGACAGAACCAAGGATCAGCAGGATATCAGCGACGCGGATGTGGATGAGCTGAAGTCCAAGAAAGAGAAGCTGATGAACGACGCGCAGGCGCTGTTTGCCAAGATGTACGAGAACGTACAGGGACAGGCAGGCGCGCAGGCCGGCCCTGATATGGGCGGCGCACAGGGCGCAGGCCCGCAGCCGGGCGCGGATAGCGCAGCGGACGACGTCGTAGACGGAGACTACCGCGAGGTATAAAAAAGCTTCATAAAGTTAGCCCGGGCCGCCTCTGACGGTCCGGGCACTATGAATGTTAGAGGAGTTTTATTATGGCGGAACAGAAGCGGGATTATTACGAGGTGCTTGGCGTATCCAAGACGGCCTCGGAAGATGAGATCAAGAAAGCATACAGAGTGTTGGCCAAGAAATACCATCCCGATATGAATCCCGGCGATCAGGAGGCGGAAAAGAAGTTCAAGGAGGCCTCCGAAGCGTATGCCGTATTAAGCGATGCGGAAAAGAGGAAGCAGTATGACCAGTTCGGACATGCGGCTTTTGACGGTACCGGAGGATTCGGCGCGGGCGGATTTGATTTTAACAGCGCGGACGTCGGCGATATATTCGGTGATAT
>JAUNGV010000030.1 GCA_030524225.1 Eubacteriales bacterium | reverse complement strand
GTTCGGCAGACGACGGAGCAGCAGTCGGCGGTTCGGTGGACGACGGAGCAGCAGTCATCAGCGCGGCGGACAACGGAGCGGCGAACGCAGAGACGGAGCCGGCCGGAGGGAACACACTCCGGGATGGAGGTGAACATGAGTCCTGAGATGGAAAGCATCCGGCAGATGCTGGAAAAGGAAATCGAATCGTTTCATTACGTCAGGGCACAGGAAATTCCGGCGATCGACCTGTACATGGATCAGGTCACGACCTTCATGGAGGACCGCCTGCGCCAGACGGCGCGTCATCCCGAGACGGACAAGATTCTGACCAAGACGATGATCAACAACTATGCCAAGAGTGATCTGCTGATTCCTCCGGTCAAAAAGAAGTACAACATGGATCATATGCTGCTTCTTCTGTTCATCTATTATTTCAAGAGCTTCCTTTCTATCGGGGATATTCAGCAGATCCTTCGCCCGATCCGGGAAAAGTATGCCGAAGATCCCAGGAAAAACACAAGAGTACCGCAGAGAGAGCGGGAGGACGGGGAATCTCTGGAGACGATTTACAATGCGGTTCTGGAGCAGATTGAGGGACAGATGGAGCGGATCGCGCAGGAGACGGAGCGCCAGATCCAGGAGGCGGACGCCTCGTTTGCGGACGCGCCGGAGCAGGATCGGGCGATGCTGCAGCGCTTTGATCTGATCTGCCAGATGAGCGCGGAGGTCTTTGTGAAAAAGATGCTGATCGAGAGGATGATCGACCAGTTTGATCAGACGGAGCCGAAATAGCAGCGGCAAATGGCAGACTGCGGAACCGTGACAGAGAAACAGGGAGAAGCGGAACCGGCAGAGTAAGGAAATAACGGGCATTGCGGTACATGGAAAACGGACGGCAGGGCCACCGGGAGTGGCGGAAGGGAAGAGACGATGGGACTGATTAAGGCGATCGGGAGTGCGGCGGGCAGCGTTCTGGCCGACCAGTGGAAAGAGTATTTCTACTGCGATGCGATGGGAGCCGATGTTCTCCTGACGAGAGGGCAGAAGCGGCTGAGTGAAAAGAGAGGGAGCTCGAACACGAAGGGCGAGGATAATATTATCTCGAACGGCTCCGTGATCGCGGTGGCCGACGGACAGTGCATGGTGATCGTGGAGCAGGGGAAGGTGATGGAGCTCTGCGCGGAGCCGGGTGAATTCACATGGGACGCTTCCAGTGAACCGAGTATCTTTGCGGGATCTCTGGGAGAGAGCGTGAAGCAGACCTTCGCCAATATCGGACGGCGTTTTACCTTCGGCGGAGATGCGCCGAAGGATCAGCGTGTTTATTATATTAACACGAAGGAGATTCCCGGAAATCGCTACGGGACGCCCGCTCCGGTGCCGTTCCGTGTCGTGGATGCGAACGTCGGTCTTGATATCGATATTTCGGTGCGCTGCAATGGAGAGTACTCCTACCGGATCACGGATCCGATCCTCTTCTATACGAATGTCTGCGGCAATGTGACGCAGGAGTATCAGAGAGGGCAGATCGATTCCCAGCTCAAGGCAGAGCTGATGACGGCGCTCCAGCCGGCGTTTGCGCGGATCTCCGCCATGGGCGTGCGCTACAGCGCCGTTCCGGCGCACACGCAGGAGATGGCGGACGCCCTGAATGAGGAGCTTTCGGACAAATGGGCGCAGCTGCGCGGTATCCGGATCGTCTCCTTCGGCATCAACACGATCAAAGCCTCACAGGAAGATGAGGATATGATCAAGGAACTGCAGAGAGCGGGGGCGCTGCGCTCACCCGCGATGGCGGCGGCGACGCTGACGCAGGCCCAGGCGGAGGCGATGAAGAGCGCCGCGGCGAATCCGAACGCGGGGCCGATGATGGCGTTTGCGGGGATGAATATGGCGGCAGGCGCGGGCGGCCTGAACGCGGGCGAGCTGTACCGGATGGCGGCACAGGAGCAGGCGGCCGCGCAGCAGAGTGCGGCGCATCCATCTGCACAGGCAGCGTCGGCACAGGGACAGCCCGCAGAGTCCGCGCAGCAGGGAGCACCGATGCAGGGACAGCCCGCGGAGCCGGTGCAGCAGGCGGCTCCGGCGCAGAGTCCGCAGGCTGTGTGGATCTGCCCGAAATGCCATGCGGAGAATAAGGGGAATTTCTGCGGCAACTGCGGGCAGAAGCGGCCTGCGGAGGGCTGCGCCCACTGCGGATACGCGTTCGAGAATCCGGCGAACCCGCCGAAATTCTGCCCGAACTGCGGACAGCCAGTATAGAGAAACAAATTTGACATTGACCGAGCGCAGCGAGGGATGCTTCTTGAACGCAGTTCAGGAAGATGAGCCTTCTGCCTGATAGCAATGGAATGATTGCCCCGTCGCGAGGGACGCTCCGGAATGGGGATTAATTAAGAAAGGTTTTTGGTATGAGTATCTATGACAGCTTGAACAGGGAACAGCAGCGGGCCTGCTTTCAGACAGAGGGGCCGGTGCTGATTCTGGCGGGAGCGGGAAGCGGAAAGACCCGGGTGATTACGCACAGAATCTGCTATCTGATCGATGAGTGCAGCGTCAACCCGTGGAATATTCTGGCGATCACGTTTACGAACAAGGCGGCGGGAGAGATGAGGGAGCGTGTGGACAAACTCGTCGGTTTCGGGGCGGAGAGCATCTGGATTTCGACGTTCCACTCGATGTGCGTGCGGATCCTGCGCCGCCATATCGACCAACTCGGCTATGAGACGTCTTTTACCATCTATGACACAGACGATCAGAAAACGCTGATGCGGGAGGTCTGCCACAAGCTTCGGATCGACACGAAGTCGCTCAAAGAGAAGACGATACTGAACGCGATCTCCTCCGCCAAAAACGAGCTGTATACGCCGAGGCTCTACCGCGAGAATAATGTCATGGATTTCACGAACCGGCAGATCGCGGACGCCTATGAGGAATACCAGCGCGCCCTGCACCGCAACAATGCGCTTGATTTTGATGATCTGCTGATGAAGACGGTAGAGCTTTTCCGGTCGCATGAGGAGATTCTGGACAATTATCAGGAGCGGTTCCGCTATATCATGGTGGACGAGTATCAGGACACGAACACGGCGCAGTTCGAGCTGATCCGGCTGCTGGCGGGACGGTACCGGAATCTGTGCGTGGTCGGAGACGACGACCAGTCGATTTACAAGTTCCGGGGCGCGAATATCAACAACATTCTTGATTTTGAAAAAGTTTATCCCGACGCGCTGACAGTCAAGCTGGAGCAGAATTACCGCTCGACGCAGAACGTCCTGAATGCAGCCAACGCCGTGATCCGCAACAATACGAAGCGCAAGGCCAAGGCGCTCTGGAGCGATCACGGGGAGGGACACAAGATCCATTTCCGGCAGTTCAATACCGCGGCGGAGGAAGCGGCGTTTATCGCGGAGGATATTGAGGACTGGCTGCGGCGCGACCGCAAGCTGTCCTACCGGGATTTTGCCCTGCTGTACCGCACGAACGCGCAGGCGCGTATGCTGGAAGAGCGTCTCGTTATGGAGGGAATCCCCTATAATATTGTGGGCGGCACGAATTTCTACGCGAGGCGCGAGATCAAAGACATGCTCTCGTACTTAAAGACGATCGACAACGGAAGGGACGATCTCGCGGTGCAGCGCATCATCAATGTGCCGCGGCGCGGAATCGGCAGAACGACGATCGAGAGAATCGCGGAGTATGCGGCGGCGCAGGGCATCGGCTTCTTCGAGGCGATGGAGCGGGCGGATCAGATCGAAACGATCGGCAAGGCGGCTGCCAAGCTCTCGCCTTTTGTGGAGATGATTCACGGCCTGCGCTCGTTTGCGGAGGAGAACTCAATCGAGGATCTGATGAAAGAGGTGATCGAGGTCACCGGGTATCAGAGGGATCTCGAGGAATCCGACGAGGACGATGTGCAGGACCGTATTGCGAACATCGATGAGCTGATCAGTAAGATCGTCGCCTATGAGGAGCAGGCCCAGGAAGAGGAGCCGACGCTCTCGGGATTCCTCGAGGAAGTGGCGCTCGTCGCCGACATCGATTCCGTGGAGGAGGACGATGACCGGGTGGTGCTGATGACGATTCACAGCTCCAAGGGGCTGGAGTTCTCCCATGTCTATCTGGCGGGTATGGAGGACGGCGTGTTCCCCGGATTCATGACGATCGAGACGGGAGATTATGAGGCCATGGAGGAGGAGCGGCGTCTGGCGTACGTCGCGATCACAAGAGCCAAGGAGGAACTCACGATCACCTGTGCCCGGGCCCGCATGGTGCGCGGCGAGACACAGTACAATCCGGTCAGCCGGTTCGTGATGGAGATTCCGGAGAATCTGCTGGACGGAAAGCCCTCTTACGGAGGCAGAAGACGCCGGGACGACGACGATGACCTGCCCTTTGCGGATGAGGACGGTGCCTTCGGCAGAAAGAGCTACGACAGAAAATATGAGGGATTTGGAGGCGGCGCGGGCGGCCGGGGACGTTACGGGGACGACTACGGCGCGGAGGCCAGACCGGCCTACCGGGGCGGCAGCTACCAGTACGGCGCGGGCTATGGTTCCGGAAGCGGGACTTCCGGTGGGGGCACAGGGAGGAGTTCCGCAGCGCCGGGCCGCGCCGGGGACGGCCGCCTGAAGGCTGTCTATGTGAAGCCTCACACCCCGCAGGAGCACAAACCGGCCATTGCGAAAATGGGAGGAGCGGGCAGCCTGTCCGGTCTCCGGAAGGGAATGCCGCAGGCGGGAGAAAAGCCCTCCTACGACGTCGGCGACCGCGTACAGCACATCAAGTACGGAGAGGGTGTGGTGAAGGCGATGGAGAAGGGCCCTCGTGATTACAAGGTGACTGTGGAGTTCGACGGGGCGGGACAGAAGATCATGTACGCCGCCTTTGCAAAGCTGCAGAAGGTGTGAGGAAATTTAGACAAATTTCCCAAAAAGACGGTGGAAATCTGCCGATGCGGATGGTATAGTTATTATATTTCATGAACAGGCTGCGGCGGGAGGATTCTGCCGCGCGGCCGGAAAGCGCCACAGCCGTGCCCGGACAGGGACGGAGGGCGGGAAAGGACGGTCAGATTATGGCAAAGGATAAAATCGGAGAATTGATCGAGATGACGAAGCTGGGTGAAGTTTTGAATAAACGGAGCGAGGAGGACAAGAAGCCCGCCAAGGCGATTCTCTGGGCGCTGGCAATTGTGGGCGCGGTAGCTCTGGTGGCTGCGATCGCGTATGCGGTGTACCGCTTCGTGACGCCGGATTACTTCGACGAGTACGACGACGATTTCGACGATGACTTTGAAGACGAGGAGCTCGGAGAGGAAGCGAAGGAAGCCGGCGAAGAGGCGGCGCAGGAAGAAGCGCAGGAGCAGCAGGCGCAGTAGAGTGGGAGCGATCGTGGAGAAGGAAATGGAGCAGGGAAAAATTACCGTTTTTACCGGCAGCGGACACGGAAAGACCTCGGCGGCGCTCGGCAACGCGCTGCAGCGCGCGGCGCTGGGCAAGAACGTGGTGGTGATACAGTTCCTGAAGGGAAAGGGGCTGCAGGCGACGCAGTATCTGCAGCGTCTGGAGCCGGAGATCAAGCTGTTTCGTTTTGAAAAATCGATTGAGAACTTTACGGAGCGCACAGAGGAAGAGAAGAAGGAGGAGATCGCCAATATCCGCAACGGGCTGGGCTATGCCCGCAAGGTGCTCTCCACCGGAGAGTGCAGTCTGCTGGTGCTCGACGAAGTGCTGGGACTCGTCAACAACGATATTCTCTCGAACGAGGAGCTGCGCGCGATTCTGGACAGCCGGGGAGAGACGGACATCATCCTGACGGGACTGGCCATCAATGAGGAAGTGTGCAGAATGGCCGACGAAATCAACGAGATCGAGATGGTGAAGTCCTGCAGTCTCTGCAGTTGACATCTGCAGGCACAGGTGATAGGATAAACAAAATAAAAATAAGGCAAGAGATAGAGGTTGCGTTTTTTATCAGTAGGCTTTTTGATGCGGCGGGAGCAGAGGAGAGAAGCGGAAAGGAAAAGACGCCGAAAGACGCGCCGTCCTGGCAGGCGTGTTCTTGGGCATACGGTTAAGAGTCGTATGACTGTCATCTGTACAGATGGGGCGCTATCCGGAGGATATTGGAAGGATATTGATTGAAAGCTGACCCCGTCTGGCGGTCGGCTTTTTTATGCCGCGGGATCACACGGCTCCGGAAACGGGATGCTTTATGTCACAGGATCACGCAGTTCCGGAAACAGGATATTTTATGTTGCGGGATCACACGGTGCTGAAAACAGGATGTTTTTTGCCGCGGGAAATTACGAAGGAGGAGAGGAAAAATGGCAGTTTTTAAGGGAGCAGCGGTTGCGATAGTAACCCCGTTTACAGAGGATGGGAGCGCGGTCAATTATGATGCGTTCGCAGAGCTGATTGACGAGCAGATTGCGGGAGGAACGGACGCGATTGTGGCGTGCGGAACGACCGGCGAGGCGGCGACCATGACGGAGCAGGAGCACATGGAAGCCGTGAAATTCTGCATCGAGTATACGAAGAAGCGTGTGCCGGTTATTGCAGGGACGGGATCGAACTGCACGCAGACGGCGATTCACCTCTCGAAAGAGGCGCAGGAGTACGGCGCGGACGGGCTGCTTCTCGTCTCCCCGTACTATAACAAGGCGACGCAGAACGGTCTGTATGCGCACTACAGGGCGGTGGCAGAGGCGGTGGACTGCCCCGTCATCCTCTACAACGTGCCGAGCCGGACGGGCTGCAATATCCTTCCGGAGACCGTGGCGAGACTGGTGAAAGAGGTGCCGGGTGTTGTCGGTGTCAAAGAGGCGAGCGGCAATATCAGCCAGATCGTGAAGCTGATGGCGCTGACGGAGGGAAGGATCGATCTGTATTCGGGCAACGACGATCAGGTGGTGCCGCTGCTGGCGATGGGAGGAATCGGCGTTATCTCCGTCGTTTCCAATATTGCGCCGCGGGCGGTGCATGATATGTGCCAGAGATTCTTTGACGGAGACGTGGCGGGGGCGGCCAGACTCCAGTGCGAGCTGCTGGGACTGTGCGACAATCTCTTCAGCGAGGTCAATCCGATCCCGGTCAAGAAGGCGCTGAGCCTGATGGGAAAGAACGTCGGACCGCTGCGCATGCCGCTGACCGAGATGGAGCCCGCCCACGCGGCAAAGCTCGAGGAGGCGATGAGAGAGTTCGGGCTGCTGTAGCGTCACAAAGCTCGAGAATGGCAGACACAAATCGGAGTGATTTGCGTCGCTCTGGAATGGAGAGTAACTATGACAAGAATTATTTTACACGGCTGCTGTGGCCGGATGGGACAGATGATTACACAGATTGCGGTGCAGGATCCGTCCTGTGAGATTGTGGCGGGCGTGGATGCGCGCGGCGGAGAGAGCGATTCGTATCCGGTGTACCGGACGCTGGCGGAATGCCGGGAGGAGGCCGACGCGCTGATCGATTTCTCGACGGCTGCGGCGGTGTACGGTCTGCTCGCATGGTGCGGAGAGCGGCAGATGCCCTGCGTGCTGTGCACGACGGGACTCTCGCCGGAGCAGGAAGCGGTGATGCGGGAGATGGCGGAACGGGTGGCAATTCTCAAATCCGCGAATATGTCTCTGGGGATCAATCTCTTTTTCAAGGTATTGCAGGAGGCGGCGGCCAAGCTCTCCGCGGCGGGCTTTGATATGGAGATCGTGGAGAAGCACCACAGCCAGAAGCTGGATGCGCCCAGCGGAACGGCGCTCGCGCTGGCGGATGTGATCAACGAGGCTGCCGGCGGCGATTATGAATATGTGTATGACCGGAGCACGCGCAGGCAGAAGCGCCCGGAGAAGGAGATCGGCATCAGCGCCGTGCGCGGCGGGACGATCGTGGGAGATCACGATGTGATTTTTGCCGGGGAGGACGAAGTGATTACCTTCTCGCACCGCGCGTACAGCCGCGCCGTATTTGCAAAAGGAGCGGTGGAGGCGGCTAAGTTCCTTGCGGGAAAAGGTCCCGGGCTGTATACTATGAGTGATGTCATAGGATAGAGGACGAATCGGGGAAGCCGAAGGCGAGGGTGGAATTTGGGGAAACCGCCGCGCCGCTTTGCCGCCGCTTCGTCCGGCAAAGGAGCGCAGAGCGCGGCAGGGGGTGCCTATGGAAAATCTCGAGTTTGAACTGATGAAGAGTCTGTCCAAACGGTTTCCGACGATTGCGTCCGCATCGACGGAGATCATCAATCTGCAGGCCATTCTGAGCCTTCCGAAGGGGACGGAGCATTTCCTGACGGATGTGCACGGGGAGGACGAACAGTTCCTGCATGTGTTGAAAAACGGTTCGGGGACGGTTCGCGCCAAGATTCACGAGGAGTTCGGCAATGCGCTGAGCGACAAGGACAAGAAGAGTCTGGCGACGCTGATCTACTATCCGCGGGAGAAGATGGAACTGATTCTGCAGCGGGAGGAGGATCCGGACGACTGGTACAAGATCACGCTGCACCGTCTCGTGGCGATCACGAAGCGCGTGGCGAGTAAGTATACGCGCTCCAAGGTGCGCAAGGCGCTGCCGGCGGATTTTGCCTACGTCATCGAGGAACTGATCACGGAGAAAGAGGAGGTTTCCGACAAGGAGGCCTATTACAACGAGATCATCCACACGATCATCCGCCTTGAGCGGGCGCAGGAGTTCATTGTCGCGCTGTGCGAGCTGATCCAGCGTCTCGTGATCGATCACCTTCATATTATCGGGGATATTTATGACCGGGGCGCGGGACCTCATCTGATTATGGATGCGATCTCGCAGCACCACTCGGTCGATGTGCAGTGGGGCAACCACGATATCGTGTGGATGGGGGCGGCTGCCGGATCGGGCGCCTGCATCTGCAACGTGATCCGGATCTCCGCGCGCTACGGCAATCTGAATACGCTGGAGGAAGGGTACGGGATTAACCTGCTGCCTCTTGCCAAATTCGCGATGGAGACGTACAAGGAGGTGCGCTGCAACACCTTCAGTATTCTCTATGGCGCGGATTACGACACGAAGGATTTGACGCTCGACATGAAGATGCACAAGGCGGCGATGGTGCTCCAGCAAAAGCTCGAGGGGCAGATCATCCGGCGGCACCCGGAGTTCGGGATGGAGGAGAGCCTGCTGCTGGATAAGATTGACTGGAAAGATAAAACAGTCCGGGTCGGGAAGAAGTCGTATCCGCTGCGGGACTGCGATTTTCCGACGGTCAACCCGGAGGATCCCTACGCCCTCTCGCCGGAGGAGGAAAAGGTCATGGAGAGGCTGACGCAGGCCTTTCGCAGGAGCGACAAGCTGCAGCGCCACGTTCGTTTCCTCTTTACCAACGGCAGCCTGTACAAGCGTTATAATTCGAACCTGCTCTATCACGGCTGCGTGCCGATGGACGAGGAGGGGAATTTCACAGCCCTTGCCATCGACGGGACAGAGTACCGCGGCAAGGCGCTGTATGATATTCTCGAGTTCTACGCGCGCAAGGGCTATTTTGCACCGAGGGGTTCCGAGGTGAAGAAGAAGGGCGAGGATCTGCTCTGGTATATCTGGGGCGGCCCGAATTCCCCGGTTTTTGGCAAGAGCAGGATGACGACCTTCGAGCGTTATTTCATCGAGGACAGCAAGACCCACGCGGAGACGAAGAACGCCTACTACCGCCTTCTGAACGATGAGAGAATCGTGGACAGGATTCTGGCGGAGTTCGGTCTGCAGGGAGAACCCCACGCACACATCGTCAACGGCCATGTGCCGGTGGAACTGCGGCGCGGCGAGTCGCCGGTGAAGTGCGGCGGCAAACTTCTGATTATCGACGGCGGATTCTCCAAGGCCTACCATGACAAGACGGGAATCGCGGGCTATACGCTGATCGCGAATTCTCACGGGATGCGGCTGGTGGCGCACGAGCTTTTTGAATCCACGGAGTCTGCGATCCGCAGCGAGACGGATATCCTCTCGGATTCCAAATTTATCGAAACGTACAAAAAGCGCCGTCTCGTGGCCGACACGGACAACGGAGAGGAACTGAAGATACAGATCAGGCAGCTGGAGGCGCTGCTTCAGGCGTACCGGGACGGCGTGCTGATCGAGAGGATGTAAGAGGGCAGGGGGAAGTGGCAGGATGCGGTTGAGGCCGTGCATTGATATTCACGACGGAAAAGTGAAGCAGATCGTCGGCGGCACGCTGACGGATGAGAACAGGGAGGGGAGCCTGCGCGAGAACTATGTGTCCGCGCAGGCGGCTTCTTATTATGCGTCTCTTTACAGGGAGAAAGGGCTGCCGGGCGGTCACATCATTCTGCTCAATTCTGCGCAGAAGGAGCCGGAGGCCTATGCGGCGGACAGAGAGCAGGCGCTGGCGGCGCTGCGCGCCTATCCGGGCGGTATGCAGGTGGGCGGCGGTGTGACGCCGGAGAACGCGGGGCAGTTTCTGGAGGCCGGAGCCTCCCATGTGATCGTGACCTCTTACGTTTTCCGGAACGGAACGATTGACAGAGAGCGGCTGGCGCGTCTCGTGCAGACAGTCGGAAGAGAGCGGCTGGTGCTCGATGTGAGCTGCAGGCGGAGAGCGGACGGGACGTACGCGGTGGTGACGGACCGCTGGCAGAAGTTCACCGATGTGACGCTCTGCCCGGAGACGCTGGACGAGCTGCGTCTCTCCTGCGATGAATTTCTGATCCATGCGGCGGATGTCGAGGGGAAAAGCGCGGGAATCGAAGAGGGCGTCGTGCGCCTGCTGGGAGACTGGCTCGCGGGGAACGACGCGCGCGCCACATATGCGGGCGGCGTCCACAGTTTTGCGGATCTGGAGCGGATACGCGATCTCTCGGGCGGCAGGCTCGATGTGACGGTGGGAAGCGCGCTGACCCTCTTCGGAGGGACGCTCCCGCTGGAGGAGCTGGCAGCGGCGTGCGGATAAGATGCACAAAAAAGGGACATCTGCCGAACAGATGTCCCTTTCTTACTAATCAGCTCATTCCATATTGCTCTATCTGTAAATATAATAGGGTTTCGAACTTCAAATCTATATATTTAACAAAAGGCACATGTGTCTTGATCCATTAGTACGCAGCGAATTAAAGCTTCGTTACGTTTACGGCCTGCGGTCCCTTCTCACCCTGGATTACATCGTACTCCACGGAAGCGCCCTCATCGAGAGACTTGAAACCTTCCATGTTCAGTCCGGAGTAGTGTACGAATACATCATGACCCTCGGAATCAGAGATGAAGCCGTAACCCTTTTGGTTGTTAAACCACTTTACAGTACCCTTGTTCATTTGAACTACCTCCAAAAGATAAATAAAAAAATAATAGTTATGTTGCTTCCTGCAACAAATTTACGATATCACATTAAATTATAAAAGTAAAGAGAAATCCACAAAAATATACAGAAAATTTTGTAAAGACGAATTAAAGAAAAAAAGGGGAAAAATGAAATTTCAAATCCCGGAGAGCGAAGAGACAGAAAAAGGTGATAATTTGTCTCCCGCATCCCCGAGATTTGTGATGATACGGCACAAATTCCGACAGATAAACGGAGCCGCCGGGGGACTTTTTCCATCAAAGAAATTGTTCAGCCCGCGCCGTTCGCAAAGTCGCGCTGCTTCCCGGCTGGCGGAACTGTTACGCGCCATTCTCAAAGCTGCGCCGTCCGGCAGTTCTTTACTTTACAGCGGTGAAATGCTAAAATCATAAAGCGAATCACACCTCGGTAGTTTTGACGCGATTTGGAAGGGGACTGGAATGAATAAGAAAATCAGAAATGAGGCGGTGGATCATCTGCTCGACGCGATTCTCTGCCTGAAGGATAAAGAGGAGTGCTACCGTTTCTTTGAGGATCTGTGCACGGTGAATGAACTGCTCTCGCTCTCACAGCGCTTTGAGGTGGCGAGTATGCTGCGGGCGCGCAAGACATATCTGGAGATCGCGGAGAAAACCGGGGCTTCGACGGCGACGATCAGCCGCGTGAACAGGGCGCTGAATTATGGAGACGACGGATATGAGCTCGTATTTTCCCGGATGCCGGAGGAGAAGGGCAGACCGGAAACTGACTGAGACCGCGGGGCTGTGCTGGTACACAGTTTAGGGCAGGGCAGGTGCTGCCTGAGGCCTATGGAGCGAGGAAGCGGGATCGCCGCGCAGAGCGCTTCGGATGAAAGATGAGAGCGGATTGTGTTTTGGGAAAGAAATCAAAGAGTTATGGAAATGAAGACAGAAATGAGAGAGAATTATCAGAAAATTAATGAGGGCGAGGGGGCTGCGGCGGAGAGCAGCCGGGAGGAGAGCGCAGGCGTGCAGATTGCGGCGGAGAGCGGCTGGGAGGAGCGTACAGACGAGCAGGTTGCGGCAGAAGGCAGGGACGCCACGGGGAATAGTCAGACAATTGTCGGCGATCTGGGAGAGAAACGACGGGAGCCGAAGACTGCGGTGCAGGAGAGCAACAGAGCGGTATCAGAAAAGCGTTTCGGGCGGGGGAAGTACGGATGGATTTTCCTGCTTGGAACGCTTCTGTATGTCTGTATTGTCGTCCCGTTTATTCTGTGGCACGGTGGCATTTTCTTCTATTACGGGGACTACAATGTGCAGCAGGTGCCGTTCTATATTCTGGCGCACCGGGCGGTGCGGGAGGGGAATTTCTTCTGGAATGCGGGGGTGGATCTCGGCAGCAACATGGGCGGGAGCTTTGCGTTCTACCTGTGGGGGAGTCCTTTCTTCTGGCTGACCATTCCGTTCCCGGAGGCGTGGCTGCCCTATATGATGCCGTTTCTGATGGCGCTCAAGTTCGGAACGGCGACGGCGACGGCCTTTGCATGGATCAGGACGCAGACCAAAACGGATATGGCGGCGCTTCTGGGAGCGCTGCTCTACGCGTTTTCCGGCTTTCAGGCCTGCAACATCGTGTTCCAGCATTTCCACGAGGTGACGGCCTTCTTTCCGCTGTATCTGCTCGTGTTCGACCGGTTTGTGCGGGAGAAGAAACGAATCGGATTTACGCTGATGACAGCGTTTATGGCGATTCTCAATTACTACTTCTTTGTCGGAGAGGTCGTGTTCCTGTTCCTGTATTATATGGTCCGCTATGCGGTTCGCCAGAGCCTCAGGGAGACGCTGCGTCAGATTGCGGGACTGCTGGTCTTTGGCGTATGGGGGCTGGCGCTCGCTGCCTTTTTCCTCGTGCAGTCGGTGACGGGACTCTTCGGCAACAGCCGCCTGAGTAACTGGATCAGCGGGTACGATATTGTGGCGTATCCGGATTCGACGACGCCGCTTGCCATTCTCAAGTCGCTCTTTATGGTGCCTGATCTGATCGCGAAGGGGACGCTGTTTTCAAGCGATGAGATCAAAAACTCGTCGATGGCGGCCTATCTGCCGGCGCTGGCGCTGACCGGGGTGATCGCGTATTTTCTCACCCACAGGAAGGACTGGAAGAAGACGCTGCTGAGCGTGTTGGCGGTGATGGCGTTCGTGCCGGTGCTCAATTCCCTCTTCTCCGCGCTGAACGCCGCCTACTATGCGCGCTGGTACTACCTTCCGATCCTGCTGATGGCGGCAGTGTCGGCGCAGGCGATGGAGGAGGGCGACAGGAAGGCGCTGCGGACAGGGGCGATTGCGACGTTCACAGCGACGGGACTGCTGATTCTCTGCGCGTGTCTGCCGGTGCTGCAGGACGACGGGACGATGGAGTGGTTCTCGCTGCCGGAGAATCCCAAGCTCCTTGTCACGGAAATTGCGGCGACGGCGGCGACGCTCCCGGTGCTGTTCTACCTGATTTTCCTGTACCGGCCGAAGAGGAACCGGTCGCGGGCGACGGGGCGGTCAGTGGTGCTGATTGCGCTGTGCGCGGTGTTCTGCACGGCGGCGGTGCTCTCCAACGGAAACCGTCTGATCGCAAAGACGGGCGGCGTCAAATGGCGTCAGCAGATGCTGACGGACCGGCCGGAGCTGTCGGATACGGAGACGTTTTCGCGGGTGGAGACGGATTCGACTTCGACCAACTATGAGATGGTCTGGGGATATGCCACCATTCACTGTTTTCAGAGTACGGTGAATCCCTCTATTTTTGATTTCTACACGGGGATCGGGATGAACAGGACGGTGGAGTCGACGCTTCCGTTTTCACGGATCGGCGCCCGCGCCATTTTATCGGTGCGCTACTATCTGGAAAATGATCTCGTCAGTTCGGACAATTCCTACACGGATCAGGGCGGGCTGCCCGGCTACGAGGTGTCCGGAGAGTCCGGCGGCTATCATATTTATGAAAACACGCACTTCATCCCGATGGGATTCACCTTCCGTTCCTATATGACGCAGGAGAATTACGATCAGGTGGAAAAGGGGGAGGTCGCGGACAGGCTCCTCGTCAAGAACCTGATTCTCTCCGAAGAGGATGCACAGAAGTACGGCTATCTGATGGAAGAGGACACCGGGACGGAGCCGGGACTGATGGAAGAGGAGACGTTCTTTGCGTACTGTGATGAGCGGGCGGAGAGCGCATGCAGTGAATTTGCGTTTGACAACAGCGGATTTACGGCGCGCACACAGCTCGGGGAGGAAAATCTGGTGTTCTTCTCCGTGCCCTACGACGAGGGATGGAGCGCACGGGTGGACGGCGAGGAGGCCGAGATCGTCAGGGCCGATTACGGACTGATGGCGGTGTACGTGCCGGAAGGAGAGCATAAGATCGAGTTCACCTACGTTCCGTATGGATTCGGGGCGGGCTGTGCCGTCTCCGCAGCGGCGGCAGTTCTGATTGCGCTGTATGCGGCGGGGAGAGCCGCGGGCCGCAGGAAAAAAAACAGCGCCTGATCGTATTTTTCACAGGAATCGCTTGCAAACCGTAAAACGGCATGGTAGTATATCTCTCGTTAGCGAACAAATGTCCGCATAGCGGGGACTTTGAAGCGGGAAACGGGAGGAAACCTGCCTGGAGTATTCCGCCTGCTGCCGCGGCAGTTCTGTACAGGCGCAAACGGCGTCCGCAGGCTGTGGGCAGACAGGGGCGCGGATACGGCGACAGAAGCGCGGAGGGATGATGAGCGGTAAGAATACAGGATATTACCTGATCAGAAAGCGCGCGGTGCCGGAGGTGCTGCAAAAAGTGGTCGAGGTCAACAAGCTGCTGGCTTCGGGCGGCGCCAAGACCGTCAATGAGGCCGCGGAGAAAATCGGGATCAGCCGCAGTTCCTATTACAAATTCAAGGACGACATCGAGGAATTCCATGACAGCTCGGCGGGAACGACGCTGACGCTGTTTGCGGAGATCAACGATGAGACGGGACTGCTCTCGGACATGCTGCGGATTATCGCGCAGAACAAGGCGAATATCCTGACGATTCACCAGAGTATTCCGCTGAACGGAGTCGCCTCGCTGAGTATCAGTATTCAGATCACGGAGGATACGGGCAATGTCAGCGCGATGCTGGCGGAACTGGAGCATCGAAGCGGCGTGCGCAAGGTCAAGGTGACGGGAAGAGAGTAGAGAGCGGCAGGGCACAGACGGCCGGAGCGGGCAAGACATGCAGAAGGTCAGGGTGCGTGGAGCAGACTAAGTGGTCAAAAGAGTCAGGGCACACGGAGCGGGCAGGGCGCGCGAAAGGCGGAGAGCGGCAGGGCCCGCAGGGAGAGAAAGCAAAAGGAGATGGAGGAGAGCATGATAGAAATAGCAATTCTGGGATTCGGCACGGTGGGAAGCGGCGTGGCAAAGGTGATTGACAAGAACGCGGCGGAAATTCAGAGAAAGATTCCGGAGGGAGTGCACGTCAAGTATATTCTCGACCTGCGCGATTTTCCGGACAGCCCGTACGCAGACAGAGTGGTGCACGATTACGATGTGATTGTCAACGATCCCGAGATCAAAGTGATCTGCGAGACGATGGGCGGTATGGAACCGGCATTCTCGTTCAGCAAGAGAGCGCTGGAAAAGGGCATCAGCGTCTGCACGTCGAATAAGGAACTGGTGGCGGAGCACGGACCGGAGCTGCTGCGCCTGGCGAAGGAGCACAGCTGCAGCTATCAGTTCGAGGCGAGCGTCGGCGGCGGTATTCCGATCATCCGTCCGATGGTGAGCGCTCTGGCGCAGGAAAAGATCACCTCGATCATCGGAATTCTGAACGGAACAACGAATTACATCCTGAGCCGGATGGAGAGCGAGGGTGCGGATTTCGAGGAGATGCTCCATATCGCGCAGGAGAAGGGATATGCGGAGCGCAATCCCGAGGCGGATGTCGAAGGACATGACTGCTGCCGCAAGATCGCGATCCTGTCCTCTCTGATGTGCGGCCAAACCGTCCGTTATGAGGATGTACCCTGCGAGGGCGTGTCGGCGATCTCGGCTCTGGATTTCGCGTATGCCAAGCAGATGAATATGTCGATCAAACTCCTCGGAATCAGCCGCCGGAACGAGAAGGAGGGGACCTTCTATGTGATCACCGCGCCTTTCCTCGTGCCGGAGGATCATCCGCTCTACAGTGTGAGCGGCGTTTACAACGCCGTCTATCTGCACGGCAATATGGTGGATAATCTGATGTTCTACGGAAAGGGAGCGGGCAAATATCCGACGGCCAGCGCGGTCGTTGCGGATGTGCTCGACTGCGCGGCGCATCAGGGCGAGACCGTGGGCTGTGTCTGGGAGGACAAGGTCGTGGAGCTGACGGATGTCAACAGAGACTGGAGAAGAATGTTCGTCCGTCTCGACATCAGCGAGCGTGTTTTGGCGGAGGAGCTCTTCGGCGACGATATCGTCGAGGTGAGAGCGGAGGCCGCCGTCGATGAGTTCGCGTTTATGACCGCGCCGATTTCCGAGGAGGCTTATGCGGAGAAAGCCGCGCAGCTGACGACGATCAAGAGCAGAATCCGGGTGCTGGAAGAAAAGTAAGTTTTGCGGAGCAAAACTTACTTCGAAGCAGCGTAGCTGCTTCGGGGATTGTGGCTGGCTGAGGTGACGGCGGAGCTGCTTCGGAGTAGTGGTGCGCTGCAGTGCTTAAGCTGCTTCGGGGAAGTGAACTGCCGCGATGTTGGCGAAGCAGCTTTATAGAGTGTGCTGGAAGATTTCGGGAAAGGAAATTCGGTATGAAATATGTGATAGTTCTGGGCGACGGGATGGCGGACGAGCCGGTGGAGCAACTGGGAGGCAGGACGCCTCTGGCGGCGGCGCGCACGCCGGTGATGGATGCGCTTGCCGCGCAGTCGGAGATCGGCATGACGCAGACGATTCCGAAAGGAATGAAGCCCGGTTCCGACACGGCCAATCTGGCGGTGCTGGGATACGATCCGGCCATCTACTATTCGGGGAGATCTCCGCTCGAAGCGCTGAGCATTGGCATTGAGATGGAGCCGAGCGATATCGCGATCCGCTGCAACATCGTGACGATCTCCGAGAATCCCGATCTGCCGTTTGAGGAGCAGACGATTCTGGATCATAGTTCGGGCGAGATCAGCACGGAGGACTGCGCCGTGCTTCTCGAGGCGGTCAGGAAGGAACTGGAAGACGAGACGTACCGTTTTTATGTGGGAACGAGCTACCGGCACTGCCTGATCTGGAAGGGCGGCAGTGTGCTGGATCTGACCGCACCGCACGACGTGCTGGGGCAGAGGATCGGTGAGCATCTGCCGCAGGACGCCCACCTGCTGGCGATGATGCGGCGCAGCTATGAGATTCTGAAGGACCATCCGCTCAACAGGGCGAGAAAGGAGCAGGGGCTCAATCCTGCGAACTGCTGCTGGTTCTGGGGAGCGGGCACGAAGCCGTCTCTCGCTTCTTTTACCGAAAAGACGGGAAAGCGCGGCGTCATGATCTCTGCGGTTGATCTGCTCAAAGGCATTGCAGCGGGCAGCAAAATGACAGTGATCAATGTGCCGGGAGCGAACGGTGGTCTTCACACCAATTATGAGGGAAAAGCGGACGCGGCGTTCGATGCGCTGACGAAGGACGGATATGATTTTGCCTATATCCATGTGGAAGCGCCGGACGAAATGGGCCATCAGGGCAGTGCGGAGAAGAAGATTCAGGCAATTGAATATCTGGATGAACGGGTAATCGGACGGCTGAAACAGAAACTGGATGAGGCGGGGGTGGAGTACCGCATGATGGTGATGCCGGATCATCCGACGCCGGTGGCAAAGCGCACGCACACGGACAAACCGATTCCGTATCTGCTGTATGACAGTGCGCACCCGCAGGAACATACATGGAAGTACAACGAGGCGGAAGCAGAGGCGAGCGGCAACTTTTTCCCGGAAGGGAGCCGCCTGATCGAGAAACTGTTTTCCGTGTGAGGGCAGCGGGGCGGCAACGAACGCTTGGGGAACGGGGAGTTGCGGAGGCTGTTTGAATAATGGTGTTTTCACACCGGGAATGGAGATTCAGGATGAAAAAAGTAGTAAAGTTTGGCGGCAGTTCCCTGGCGGATTCCGCACAGTTCAAGAAGGTGGGAGATATTATTCGCGCGGACGCTTCGCGCGTGTATGTGGTGGATTCCGCTCCCGGCAAGCGCTTTGATAAGGATAAAAAAGTCACGGACATGCTGTATAGCTGCTATGCGATGGCGAAGAAGGAAGTGGATTTCGGCGCGGCGCTGGAGGAGATCAAAGAGCGGTATGACGAAATCATCCGCGGACTGGAACTCAGGGATTTTTCTCTGGATCAGGAGTTCAAGACGATTGCAAAGAACTTCAAGGCGCGGGCCGGCAGGGATTACGCGGCTTCCCGCGGAGAATATCTGAACGGGCTGATCATGGCCAAATATCTGGGCTATGAGTTCATCGATCCCGCAGAGGTGATTTTCTTCGACGAGAGCGGACACTTTGACGCGGAGAAGACAAACAAGGTGCTGGGCGAGCGGCTGGAAAAAACGCCGAAGGCGGTGATTCCGGGATTCTACGGTGTGGCGTACGACGGAAAGATCAAGACCTTTTCCCGCGGCGGCTCCGATATCACGGGCTCCATCGTGGCGCGGGCGTGTCATGCGGACGTCTATGAAAACTGGACGGACGTCTCCGGCTTCATGGTGGCGGATCCGCGCATCATCAAGGATCCTGTCGGAATCCAGACGATTACCTACCGCGAATTAAGAGAGCTCTCCTACATGGGCGCATCCGTCCTGCACGAGGAGGCGATCTTCCCGGTGCGCCGCGAGGGGATTCCGATCAATATCCGCAATACGAACGAGCCGGAGGCGGAGGGAACGTGGATCGTCGAGAGCACCTGCCAGAAGCCGGCCTATGTGGTGACGGGAATCGCGGGCAAACGGGGATTCTGCACGGTTCTGATCAATAAAGAAATGATGAACTCGGAGATCGGATTCTGCCGCAAGGTGTTGCAGGCTTTCGAGGAGAACGAGATTTCGATCGAGCATATGCCCTCCGGTATCGACACGATGACGGTTGTGGTGCACGAGGACGAGTTCCTCCACAAGGAGCAGAGAGTGGTCTCCGCCATTCACAGGCTGGCGTCGCCGGATGCGATCGAGATCGAGTCCGATCTGGCACTGATCGCCGTTGTGGGCCGCGGGATGCGCTCCATGCGGGGCACAGCGGGACGGATCTTCTCGGCGCTGGCCCACGCAAACGTCAATGTGCGCATGATCGATCAGGGCTCGAGCGAGCTGAATATCATCATCGGCGTGGAGAATGCCGACTTTGAGGCGGCAATCCGGTCGATCTATGATATTTTCGTAACGACACAGTTGTAAAACGCAGCTGAATCGCAGCACGGCTCGACAATCACGAATGCGTGAGGAACCGCATTCGTGATTGCCTCGCTTCGCGGCTTCGCCGCATCCATAAAAAAGAATGTCATTCGTCGGATGAGTAAACTCCTCCGCCGGATGGCATTCTTTTTTATGCGCGCTGCTCAGTTATGAAAAAAGTATGAAATCCGAAGCGGGGTGCTTGCGGAGTGGGGGCGGGTGTGTGTAAGATAATGTAAAATTATAAAAAACGACAGGCGGTATAGCGCGGTCGGGGTAAAGGGGCAGCAAAAGATGGCAATTTCAGACGAGATCAGAGAACAGAGACAGAAGCTGAAGGGGCAGGGGGCGAAGGCCCATTTGTCCTATTTTATGACGTATTATAAGTATCCGACACTCGCGGCGATCGCGGTGATTGCAATGGTAATCAGTATTGTGCACAGTATTGCGACGAATAAACCGAGCGCGATCAGTGCGATTTTTCTGAACGCTTCGAATCCGGAGCTGACCTCCGGTTCGGAGTGGATTGACGCTTCTTTCTGCGAGTATGCGGGGATCGATACGGAGGAGTATTCGGTAACGATCGACACCTCATCCTATCTTACCCCGGGCGGGGCCACTTCCCAGATGGAGATGGGAACGACGGAGAAGATCATGGCCTATGCCGCGGCCAAGGATCTGGATGTGCTGATGGCGGATCCCTATAATTTCCAGAATTATGCCAAAAGCGAGATGTACATTGATCTGCGCACGGTGCTGACCGAGGAACAGCAGGAGAAATATGAGCCTTACTATTACTATGTGGACGGGGCTCTCTACGATGCGGATGTGGATCTGACGGCTTCCGAGGAGACTGCCGATACGGGAGCGACGACGCAGGAGGAGGCGGAGGCCGCCGCGCTTTTTGACGATTCCGTCACGCAGGAACTGATCGCAAGGGAGCAGAAGGATGTTTACGTCAGTCCCGATCCCTCGGAGATGGAGGATCCGATTCCGGTCGGCGTGATTATGACCGATGCGCCGTATCTCTCTTCGATTGAACTGTATGGAAATACGGTGCCGGTGCTGGGAATTGTCGCCTCCAGTGAGCGCACGGAAACCGCGGTTCTGATGCTGGAGTATCTCTGGGATCACTGAGAAGGCGGCAGAGAGACGTTATAATATTGTGGGGCGCGGCAGGGACGGCCAAGCTCCGGTAAAATGGATACAAACATGACATAAGCACAGATTATATGTGGTATAAGTTTTTGCAAAACCTCTTGCAAACTTTCCCCACCTGTAATAAACTAGTAAAAATCATACGTGCAAACGCGTGCCGTGCCGGCGGGGATAAAGGATCAGGCAGATCACCGCAGGAGCGGCCGCAGAGAAGGAGACAGGCTAAATGGATACAGGGTGTCTGGAAGTCGTGGTAAAGAGAAAGAGAAGCACACTGATGAGCTTTTTGAAGATTCTGACGATCATGCTCGCGGTGTGTTTTGTTTTGCTCGGTCTGATGATGTGGCCGGCGCTGATTATCGGCGCGGCGTGCGCGGTGGCGGCGTATTTCGTTTCACAGAATGTGGAAGTGGAGTACGAGTACACCTATCTGGACCGGGAACTGCGGCTGGCTAAGATTATGAATCTGAGCAAGCGCAAGGAGATCGGCAAGTACGATCTGGAAAAGATGGAGATGTTCGCACCGGCTTCGTCCTATCATCTGGACGAGTTCCGGAATAAGAAGGTGCGCGAGCTCGACTACAGTTCCCGCGAGGAGAAGAAGCCGGATCCGCGTTATTTCATGTATGTCGGCGGAGATACGAAACTGATCCTGGAACCGTCAATCGAAATGGTCGAGGCGATTCGGGCGTTTGCACCGAGAAAAACATTTTTAAATTAAAAAGGCAGTAAGGCCGGGCGGGCAGAAACCGGAACAGGAAGCCGGCCCGGCTTTTGGCGCGGCAACCGGAACACAACATGTGAGAGGAGACAGAGAGATGGCAAAATTAATCGGAGATGGCATTACATTTGACGACGTCCTGCTGGTACCTGCGTATTCCCAGGTAATCCCGAACGAAGTGGATGTGACGACGCACCTGACGAAAAAGATCGAACTGAATATCCCGATGATGAGCGCGGGTATGGACACCGTCACGGAGAACCGTATGGCGATTGCCATGGCGCGGCAGGGCGGTATTGGTATTATTCACAAGAATATGTCGATCGAGGCGCAGGCGGAAGAGGTCGATAAGGTGAAGCGCTCCGAGAACGGCGTCATCACGGATCCCTTCTCACTTTCTCCGGAGCACACACTGGCGGACGCAGAGCTTCTGATGCGTAAATTCCGTATTTCGGGTGTGCCGATCACCGAGGGGAGAAAGCTCGTCGGCATCATCACGAATCGCGATCTGAAATTTGAAGAGGATTTCACCAAGAAGATCAAAGAGTCGATGACCTCCGAGAATCTTGTGACGGCACGGGAGGGCATTACCCTCGAAGAGG
The DNA here is from genome assembly GCA_030524225.1 of Eubacteriales bacterium. Lineage (GTDB taxonomy): Bacteria > Bacillota > Clostridia > Lachnospirales > Lachnospiraceae > CAG-791. Next base: position 9,264 of record JAUNGV010000030.1, on the reverse strand, counting down.
CCAAGAGCATTCTGGCGAGATCGAAGAAAGAGAAACTTCCGATCGTTGATGAGAACTACAACCTCGTGGGACTGATCACGATCAAGGACATTGAGAAGACGATCAAATACCCGCTGGCGGCCAAGGATTCCCAAGGGCGTCTGCTCTGCGGCGCGGGCGTTGGCATTACCCCGAACGTGCTGGACCGTGTGGCGGCACTTGTGGACGCGAAAGTTGACGTGATCGTGCTCGACAGCGCCCACGGCCATTCCGAGAACGTGCTGCGCTGCCTGCGCATGATCAAGGAGCGCTACCCGGATCTCGACGTGATCGCCGGAAACGTGGCGACCGGAGAGGGAACGAGAGCTCTGATCGAGGCCGGCGCGGATGCGGTCAAGGTGGGAATCGGTCCCGGATCGATCTGCACGACCCGCGTCGTCACCGGTATCGGCGTGCCTCAGGTCACGGCGATCATGGAGGCTTATAAGGTGGCGCAGGAGTACGGGATTCCGATCATCGCGGACGGCGGTATTAAGTACTCCGGCGATATGACGAAGGCTCTGGCGGCGGGCGGCAGCGTCTGCATGATGGGTTCCATCTTTGCAGGATGCGAGGAGAGCCCGGGAGAGTTCGAACTGTACCAGGGAAGAAAGTATAAGGTTTACCGCGGTATGGGTTCCATTGCGGCGATGGAGAACGGCAGCAAGGATCGCTATTTCCAGGAAAATGCGCGCAAACTCGTTCCGGAAGGCGTCGAGGGCCGTGTGGCATACAAGGGGTCCGTGGAGGACACTGTGTTCCAGCTGATCGGCGGCATCCGCGCCGGCATGGGTTACTGCGGCGCACAGAATCTGGAGATTCTGCGCAATGAGAGCCAGTTTGTGAAGATCACGGCGGCATCTCTGCGTGAGAGCCATCCGCATGACATCCACATCACGAAGGAAGCGCCGAACTACTCGGTGGACGAATAAAGAAGGAGGCTGCGCCGCGGGCGCTCCTCTTTGGGATGACAGAGCAGAAATCCGCTTACGGTTTTCTGCTCAATCCATAGACAGCCATAGACAGAAAATTTGGGAGAGAGTATGACGGAGAACACAAACGAAGCGCTTAAGGCTGCGGGAGGAGAAACGGCGGCGGAGAGCAGGAATTTTATCGAACAGGCAATTGACAAGGATCTGGCGGAAGGCGTGTACACCACAGTGCACACCCGCTTTCCCCCCGAGCCGAACGGTTATCTGCACATCGGACACGCCAAGAGTATTCTGCTGAATTACGGTTTGGCACAGGAGTACGGCGGTAAGTTCAATCTCCGCTTTGACGATACGAATCCGACGAAGGAGAAATCCGAGTTCGTGGAGTCCATCAAGGCGGACGTGGCATGGCTCGGCGCGGACTGGGAGGACAGGCTGTTTTTTGCCTCCGACTATTTCGAAGAGATGTACGAGGTGGCGGTAAAGCTTATTCGCAAGGGCAAGGCTTACGTCTCCGATCTGACGGCGGAGCAGATGCGGGAGTACCGCGGCACGCTGACAGAACCGGGAAAGGAGGATCCGAACCGGAACCGGAGCATTGAGGAGAATCTCGATCTGTTTACCCGGATGAAAAACGGAGAGTTTGCCGACGGAGAGAAGACGCTGCGCGCAAAGATCGACATGGCGAGCTCCAACATCAATATGAGAGATCCGATTCTCTACCGCGTGGCGCATATGGCGCACCAGAATACAGGGGACAAATGGTGCATCTATCCGATGTATGATTTTGCCCACCCGATCGAGGATGCGATCGAGGGGATTACCCATTCGATCTGCACGCTGGAGTTCGAGGATCACCGCCCGCTCTATGACTGGGTGGTGCGGGAGGCGGAGTATCCGCACCCGCCGAGACAGATCGAGTTCGCCAAGCTCTTTCTGACGAATGTTGTGACAGGCAAGCGCTACATCAAAAAGCTTGTGGAAGAGAAAATTGTGGACGGCTGGGATGATCCCCGCCTCGTCTCGATCGCGGCGCTGCGCCGCAGAGGTTATACGCCGGAGTCGATCCGGAGGTTCGTGGAGCTGTGCGGCATATCAAAGAGTCAGTCCTCTGTGGATGACGCGATGCTGGAGTACTGCATCCGCGAGGATTTGAAGCCCGGCTGCAAGAGAATGATGGCAGTGCTTCATCCGGTGAAGCTGGTGATCGACAATTACCCGGAGGGACAGACTGAGGAGTTGACGGCGGAGAACAATCTGGAGAATCCGGAGTTAGGGACACGGCCCCTGACCTTCGGCAGAGAGCTCTGGGTGGAGCAGGACGACTTCATGGAGGAGCCGCCGAAGAAATATTACCGTCTCTTCCCGGGCAATGAGGTGCGCCTCATGCATGCGTATTTCGTGAAGTGTACGGGCTGTGAGAAGGATGAGAACGGCAATGTGACAGTCATCCATGCGACGTATGATCCCGAGACGAAGTGCGGCAGCGGCTTTGCGGGCCGAAAGGTCAAGGGGACGATCCACTGGGTATATGCGGGGAACGCGGTTCCGTGCACGGCCCGCCTCTATGAGAATATCATCGATGAGGAAAAGGGCGTCTATAATGAGGATGGATCGCTGAATCTGAATCCGAATTCTCTGACAGTCTGCGAAGCCTATGTCGAGCCGGCTCTGGCCCAGGCGGAGGTTTATGACCGGTTCCAGTTCGTCAGAAACGGTTATTTCTGCGTGGACAGTAAGGATTCCGAGCCGGGCAGACCTGTCTTTAACCGGATTGTCGGACTCAAGAGTTCGTTTGTGCTGCCGAAGTAGGAGCGGACGGGGAGAGAAGAGACTGGCAGTGCGGCCTTCGCGGGGCGCTTTGCCGTGTCATAGGACGGACTTTCCTGTGGGCGGGAAACGGAACCGGAAGCTCTGCCGCGGGTCAGCAGACTGAAATCCGAAATGAGGACAGCGTGACGGAATTGGGAATTAGCTTCGTGCAGGACGGACGTCACCTGTACGAACAGATTTACGATTATATTAAGGAAGAAATACGGGAGGGGAAGCTTCTGCAGGGCGAGAGGCTTCCCTCTACGCGTTCTCTGGCACAGTATCTGCAGGTTTCCCGCAGCACAGTGCAGCTGGCCTATGACCAGCTGCTCTCGGAAGGATACCTCATTGCGCGCAAAAACCGGGGCTATTACATCTGCGAGATCGACAATCTCTACAATCTTGGACTGCTGGAAAAAAGAGAGACAGGACGGGGAGCAGCGGGACAGAGAGAGGGAGAGGCAGAGCAGAGAGAGAGAGAAAGAAAGGCGGAGCGGAGCCGTAGGTCCAGCAAAGAAGCAGATCAGGACGGCGGCTCGGCGCATGAGGAGACGGACGGTTCGTGCGAAGAGAAGGGATTTCGCGGAATGCCGTATCAGGGAATCCGGTATCCCGGCGGTATGGAACCGGACAGGGAGAAACCGGCGGAACCTGCCGGGCTGACTGGCTTTGCTGCGATTGACTTCTCGCCGCGCCGGATCGATATGACACATTTCCCCTATGCGACATGGAAAAAGATCAGCAAGAATACCCTGACGGACGCCCGGTCGGAGACGTTTGCGCTGGGAGAACCGAACGGAGACCTCTCGCTGCGAAAGACGATTGCGCGCTACCTCCACCTCTCCCGCGGCGTGATCTGCGAGCCGGAACAGATTGTGGTCGGGGCGGGAAACGACTATCTTCTGATGCTGCTGCGCCAGATCCTCGGAGAGGGGCGGAGTATCGGGATGGAGAACCCGACGTACCTGCGAGCCTACCGGATTTTCCACTCGTTTGGCTATACGGTCGCGCCGATTGCAATGGATGGTCAGGGGATGCGTGCGGATTCGCTGGAGGAGAGCGGTTGTGATCTGGCTTATGTGATGCCTTCGCATCAGTTTCCGACCGGAATCGTAATGCCGATCACGAGACGCGCCGAATTGCTTCGATGGGCGGATGCGGCGCGGGACCGGTATCTGATCGAGGACGACTACGACTCGGAGTTTCGCTACCGGGGAAAGCCGGTGCCGTCGCTGCAGGCCTCGGATCACTTCGGAAGGGTGATTTATATCGGGACATTCAGCAAATCGATTGCCCCGGCGATCCGCATCAGCTTTATGATTCTGCCGTATTCACTGCTGGAGAGATATTACGCCGGATGCCGCTTTTTCTCCTCGACGGTTTCCAGACTGGATCAGAGTATTCTCAATGAATTTATCCGGGACGGATATTTTGAGCGGTATCTGAATAAAATGCGCAATATTTACCGAGGAAAGCACGATCTGATGCTGCAGGGCCTGCAGCCGTTTCACAGTCGTTTTTTGGTGAGCGGAGCCGGAGCGGGTCTTCATCTGCTGCTGACTGAGAAGGAAAGAGCGCCGGAGCCGGGAGAGAGGCGGGAAAAGGTGTCGGCGAGAGAGCGGACGCTGGCGGCGCTGGCCGCAGAGAGAGGCGTTCTCGTCTATCCGATGTCCGATAACAGAATGCCGGAAGCGGCGGAACCGGACGGACAGACGCGCCGTCCCACGATTCTGCTGGGATATGCGGCGCTGCAGGCCGAAGAGATTGCAGAAGGTCTGCGCAGATTACAGGAGGTCTGGCTATGAAGGAAAAGCTTTACACGATACCGCTCAACGATGCGGTGAATGCGGGAGACGAGTGCCCGCTCTGCTATATTGAGAATAAAATGGAAGAGGACTGGTTGGATTATACCCTCGGTCCTGGGGCCTCTTATATGGAGAGCGACGTGCGCGGGATGACGGACAAGGAGGGCTTTTGCCGGAAGCATTTCCAGAAGATGTTCGACTACGGCAATACGCTGGGGAACGCGTGGATCCTGAAAACCCACTATCTGCAGATGAACCGGGAACTGCAGGCACAGATGGAAAAGCACACGGCGGGAGCGGGGCGACCGGCTATTTTCGGGAAATTCCGAAAACCCTCCGGGGACGATACACAGAAAAAGGATTCCGTCGCGGCATGGGTAGCGGAGAAGGAGGCGTCCTGCTTTATCTGCAGGCAGGAGAGAGAGACGTACGCGCGCTATCTGTCCACCTTTTTCTATCTGTGGGAAAAGGATCCGGCGTTCCGGGATAAAATACGGGCCAGCAAGGGCTTCTGTCTGCCGCATTTTGCAGATTTGTGCGAGGAGGCGCAGGGGGCTCTGCCGCAGAAGGAGCAGGAGGAATTCTATAGTGCCGTTTTTGATTTGATGCGCGGAAATATGGAGCGCATGGCAGAGGACGTCGCATGGCTGGTGGAGAAATTCGACTATCAGAATAAGGATGCGGACTGGAAAAATTCCAAAGACGCCGTGCAGCGGGGCATGCAGAAGTTAAAAGGAGGATACCCGGCACAGGCGCCGTACCGGATGAAGAAATAAAGGAATCGCCCGTTCTGCGCAGCGGTGTTCCGGAAGGAACATGACGCTGCGCAGAACGGGCGAATTATTGTTGGGGGAGGTGGTTTCGGAAGGAATGTGACGCTGCGCAGAGTGGGCAATTCTGGTTGGGGCGAAGGTTGTTCCTTTTATTTTAGCATGAGGCGCTGCAAAAGGGCGAGATAATCAGCAATCTCGCGGTAGAGGGCGTCCGGAGAGAAGGTCTCTTCGCGGAGATGTTTTTTCAGCAGTCCCAGCTTGGTGTAGCGGATCATGCGGGCGAGCTTGGCGGCGTCGGAATTCTTGCCGAGGGAGGAGCAGTCCGCGCGGGCCGCGAGATTGTGATAGCAGTTCGGCACCTGATGGCGGGACGGCTCGATGGCGAGCCGGGCCTCCTCGACGCGCTCCGTCGCTGCAGATTCCAGAAAGAGAAGCAGATAGGGAAACTGACGGCAGATTGAGACCTCAGCTTCCGCCAGCTGTTGCTGGAGGGAATAGAAATCACACTCCTCTTTGGCGACGCCGGAGTTCAGTTCGAGAATGGCAAAGCGAGTGCTGTAATCGAAAAGAAAGGCGTAGAGTCCGAGCTTACTCCCGAAATAGTGGAAGAGAAGTCCCTTGCTGATCGAGGCCTCGGCGACGATCTCATCTGTGCTCGCATGTCCATATCCGTTTTCAGCAAATACTTTCAGGGCCGCATTGATCATGCGGTCCTGTTTTTCTTTTTTCAGATCGAAAAATTTCTCATTCATGGCGTCACCATTCCAGAGCGCCCTGCATAGCGGCAGGCGCGGATCTTACTATTTTCAGTTGACTCAAACAGTCGTGTAATAACTATAGCATACGGAAAAAAGAGGCGCAAGAGTCTGGGAAGACCAGATGTGAATGGCCCGAATAACATGGAAAGACTTGAAAGATTCGGAGGACTCGAATGATCAGCGGGAGATCGGTTTTGTGAACGGTGCATCGCCCGATTATGATCATTCTAAGATTGGTTTTGTTGTTATACCGATTTAAAACAGTTGTGTGTTGAGAATTGTGATAGGTGTACTTCTGACAGAATCGCACGAGAATATATTTTTAAACTTGTAATTTCAGAGCAAAAGAGATATAGTCAGAATATTAATAGAAACGTCTTTTCAAAAGACGGCACATCTGACATCCGGGAAGCCTTGCGGACGAATCTATGCTCACATCTAATCACCCTGTCTTGAAGGAGAGGAATGCAAATGAAAAAGGAAGAAACCAAAGCAAAGAAGGAAACTCATTTTAAAAGACTGCAGGATCTGAATCTGATGGATGATTTTCTGTTCCATGTGATGACGACGAGGAAGGAAACGAGGGAAGAATTCTGCAGAATTCTACTGAAAACGATTCTGAAACGGGAGGTGGGAACCATCCGGATCATGTCTCAGAAAGCGGTTCCCGGAATCGGGACAGACCGCCATGGCATTCGACTCGATCTCTATATTGAGGAGAGGACAGAGATGGAACATGATGGCGGAAGAGAAAAAGACGGAAGCGAAAGGGAAGAAGGAAACGCTGCAGAAAAGAAAGGAATGTGGAATGGAGTAAGGAAGTCTGGAAACGGAGAGGGCGGCGGAGCAGACGGAAAACAAGAGGGGAGCGCTGCAGAGAAGGAAAGTGTACGGGAGTCTGGTCACGGGGATAGCATCGGAGAAGGCAAAGAACAGGAGTCAGGGAATGAGAGAGTACGGGAGTCTGGTCACGGAGATAGCAGCGGAGAAGGCGAAGAACAGGAATCAGAGAAGGAGAGACAGGAGGATTCCGGGAATGAGGAAGAAGTACCGGAAATTTATGATATCGAAGTAAATCAATATGTGATGGAGCAGGAAACGCTGGCGAAGAGGTTACGATTTTATCAATCCCTGATAGACGCTAGCCTCCTCTCCGGGGGAGCATTTTATAAAAAATTGCCTTCCGTGATGGTGATTCTGATTTTACCCTATGATCCCTTTGGCGGAGGAAGGATGGTTTATACGATCAGAAATCGGATCAAGGAAGAACCGCTGAGACAGTATGAGGACGGCGCAGTTAAGCTGGTTCTGAATACTAAGGGGACGATGGAAGCATCGGAGCGGGAGGTGAGCGAACTGCTGCATTATATGCAGGAGACCAGAGAAGAGAATGTCACAAATCCGGAAATCAAACATTTGCACGAACTGGTGCGAAGGATTAAATCAGATCGGGAGGTGTCGAGAGAATATATGAGAGCGTGGGAAAAAGAGATGATGATCAGAGAGGAAGGTAAGGAAGAGGGAAGGGAAGAAGGAAGTGAAAAGGCACGGCGTAAGATTGCATGGAATATGAGAAAGGAAGGCGAACCGGTGGAAAAGATTATAAGGTATACACAGCTTACGGAAAAGGATGTTATGGATTTGAAGTAAAAGGGAAATGAGTTGTTGTACGGTATAAAATTATCTGCCAATAGAAACGTCTTTTCAAAAAGCGGCATATCTGACATCTTGAAAATATTACGGGCGAATCTATGATCACATCTAATCACCCTGTCTTGAAAGAGAGGAACGTAAATGAAAACCAAAGCAAAGAAAGAAACTCATTTTAAAAGGCTGCAGGATTTGAATCTGATGGATGATTTTCTGTTCCATGTGATGACGACAAGGAAGGAAACGGGAGAGGAATTCTGTAGAATTCTGCTGAAAATGATCTTGAAGCGGGAGGTGGGAACCATCCGGATCATGTCTCAGAAAGCGGTTCCCGGAATCGGGACAGACCGCCATGGCATTCGACTCGATCTCTATATTGAGGAGAGAGTAGAGATGGAGCATGGTGGCGGGAGAGAAAAAGACGGAATCGAAAGGGAAGAAGGAAGTACGGCAGCGAAGGAAAGAAAGTGGAGGGGAATGCGGGAGTCTGGGCATGGAGATAGCGATGGGACAGACGAAGATCAGGAGGCAGGGAAGGAGAGACAGGAGGATTTCGGTAATGAGGAAAAAGTACCGGAAATTTATGATATTGAAGTAAATCAATATGTGATGGAGCAGGAAACGTTAGCGAAGAGACTCAGGTTTTATCAGTCCCTGATTGACGCCAGTCTTCTCTCCGGCGGCGCGTTTTATAAAAAGCTGCCTTCGGTGATGGTGATTCTGATACTGCCCTATGATCCCTTTGGCGGAGGAAGGATGGTTTATACGATCAGAAATCGGATCAAGGAAGAACCGCTGAGACAGTATGAGGACGGCGCAGTTAAGCTGGTTCTGAATACTAAGGGGACGATGGAAGCATCGGAGCGGGAGGTGAGCGAACTGCTGCATTATATGCAGGAGACCAGAGAAGAGAATGTCACAAATCCGGAAATCAAACATTTGCACGAACTGGTGCGAAGGATTAAATCAGATCGGGAGGTGTCGAGAGAATATATGAGAGCGTGGGAAAAAGAGATGATGATCAGAGAGGAAGGTAAGGAAGAGGGAAGGGAAGAAGGAAGTGAAAAGGCACGGCGTAAGATTGCATGGAATATGAGAAAGGAAGGCGAACCGGTGGAAAAGATTATAAGGTATACACAGCTTACGGAAAAGGATGTTATGGATTTGAAGTAAAAGGGAAATGAGTTGTTGTACGGTATAAAATTATCTGCCAATAGAAACGTCTTTTCAAAAAGCGGCATATCTGACATCTTGAAAATATTACGGGCGAATCTATGATCACATCTAATCACCCTGTCTTGAAAGAGAGGAACGTAAATGAAAACCAAAGCAAAGAAAGAAACTCATTTTAAAAGGCTGCAGGATTTGAATCTGATGGATGATTTTCTGTTCCATGTGATGACGACAAGGAAGGAAACGGGAGAGGAATTCTGTAGAATTCTGCTGAAAATGATCTTGAAGCGGGAGGTGGGAACCATCCGGATCATGTCTCAGAAAGCGGTTCCCGGAATCGGGA
>JAUNGV010000115.1 GCA_030524225.1 Eubacteriales bacterium | reverse complement strand
GATCATCAGAAAATGGATTATCAAAAAGTGAATCATCAGAAAAGAAAATTATCAAAAATGGATGAACAAAAGCTGAGAAGAAAAGGAGAGAATCGCAATGAAAGTAAATCAGGAAAACGAAAACAAAACCAAGTCCCTCTATCTCGTGACCGGCGCGGCCGGATTCCTTGGCGGCACAGTCTGCAGGCAGCTCCTTATGAAGAGAAAGAGGGTGCGTGCTCTCGTGCTGCCGGGAGATAAGGCGGCGAGATTTATCCCTGAACAGGTCGAGCGCTGTGAGGGAGATCTGACCGATCAGGATGCACTCCGGCGGTTCTTTTCCGCCGAAGAGGGGACGGACATTTATGTGATTCACTGCGCATCCATTGTGACGGTAAATCCTGACTACAGCCAGAAGGTTATGGACGTCAACGTGGGCGGAACGAAGAATATCATCAGCTGCTGCAGGGAAACACCCGGTTTCAGGAAGCTCGTTTATGTCAGCTCGACAGGGGCTATTCCGGAGCGTCCCAAGGGGGAGAAGATCGCCGAGGTCGATCACTTTGCCCCGGAGACGATGCCGGAACTCGTCAGAGGGTGCTACAGCCAGAGCAAGGCGCTGGCCACACAGGCGGTACTGGACGCTGTCCGCGAGTACGGACTGAATGCCTGTGTCGTGCACCCTTCGGGGATCATGGGGCCGGAGGACTATGCGGTCGGGGAGACGACCGGCACGATGATCAAGATCATCAACGGAGAAATGCCCATGGGAATTGACGGAACCTTTAATCTCTGTGATGTGCGCGATCTGGCGGCGGGCTGCATCGCCGCGCTGGAGAAGGGACGGCGCGGAGAGTGTTATATTCTGGGGAATAAAGCGGTGAGATTTAAGGATTTTGCCAGAATCGTCTCTGAAGAAGCGGGCTGTAAAGCACCGGGACTGTTCCTGCCGTGCCGCGTTGCGGGCTGGATGGCCTCCATCACAGAGAAGAGGGCGAAGCGAAAGGGGAAACGGCCTCTCCTGACGACCTTCTCGATTTACAATCTTGCTCGCAATAACGACTTTGATTCGAGCAAGGCAGAGCGCGAACTGGGATATCACACCAGGAGCTACCGGGAGACGATGCGGGATGAAATTGCGTGGCTGAAGATGAGCGGCAAAATCGGAGCGCTGCAGGTCTGAGCAGAAGGAGAGAAGGAATGAGCGAAAAGAAAATCTGCGTCATTACGGGTGGCAGCAGCGGGATTGGGTACGCGGCGGCACAGCAGATGGGGAGAAAGGGATATACGCTGCTGCTGGCAGCCAGAAATCCGGATAAACTGAATCGTGCCGTCGCTTCGCTGAAGGAGGAGGGAATTGAGGCGGTTTCCTGTCCCTGCGATATTGGCGACAAAGAGAGCGTGCGGGAGCTGGCGCTCCGCGCAAAGAAGATGGGGGAAGTGATGGTCGTCCTGCACATTGCAGGCATGAGCCCGCATATGGGAGACGCGGAGGCGATTATGCGCGGCAATGCGCTGGGAACCGTGTATGTGCACCGGGCTTTTTATCCGGTCATCGCACAGGGAGGCTGTCTGGTGGACACCTCTTCCATGTCAGCCTATCTGACGCCGGAGTTCATTATGCCTAAGAAGGCATTTGCGCTGGCACAGAGCGACTGCGAAGCCTTTTTCCGGAAAATGATGGCGAGAGTCAGCCTGCTGCCGCCTAAAAGCCGCGCCGGGGCGGCCTATGCCATCAGTAAATATTTTGTCATTCAGTATGTCAAAATGGAAGCGGCTAGTTTTGGCAAACGGGGCGTGCGGGTGCTCTCCGTGACGCCGGGGAATTTCGAGACGCCTATGGGAGAACTGGAAAAGGAGGAGGCGCAGACATATCTTAAGTTCAACGCTCTGCCCCGGCCGGGACAGCCGGAAGAGATCGCAGCACTGTTCGCTGCCCTCAGCAGTCCGGAAATGAGCTACCTGACCGGAACGGATATTCTCTGCGACGGAGGCTGCATCGCCGGAGGAGCCAGTGCGCTCGGAAGGTGAGAAAGGCGGGAACAGGAAAATTGATTAAGGCATTCTGAAGAACGCCGTAGGATTCTATAAAGATTGCGGAACTCCCCTTGCTCTCCCGGAACTGTTTTTGTACAATGTCTGCCGGATCAGAAAAAAGTTGCAAGGAAAAGGAGACGGAGATAAAAAATGGTGACGGGAGAAAGAGAGAGTGCGAAGAAAATACAGCTAGCAAAAAAACATCTGGCGGCAGAGGTGCGGAGCTGGAAAGTGATGAGTGCGACGACGGTGAAAATGCTTGCCGTTGTCCTGATGTTTCTGGATCATATTCACGAGATGTTTGCCTCTGTGGGCGCGCCGCAATGGCTGAATCTGCTGGGACGTCCGGTCTTCCCGCTGTTTCTGTTCATTGCGGCGGAGAGCTTTGCCTATACGCGGAGCAGAAAAAGGTATCTGGAGCGGCTGCTGGCCGCGAGTGTGGGGATGTCTCTTCTGACATGGGCAGTTCAGATGGCGGTTTCCAATGACAGTGTCGCGCTGATGAATAATGCGTTCTCCACGTTCTTTGTCGCGGCGGTTTATATGCACAGCTGTGATCTGCTGCGGGAGGGCGTTCGCCGGAAGAAGGGCGGTCAGATCGCAAAGGGGATTCTGTTCGCGCTGATTCCGGTGTTCACAATGGCACCTGCCTTTCTCCTTCTGTTTCTGTCGGCGCGGGGAATGGCGTCCGGAGCGGTGCTGCAGGGACTCGCGCTGCTGAGCCGTCTGCTGCCTAGCCTGCTCAGCGTAGAGGGTGGCCCGCTGTACGTGCTGCTTGGCGTTCTGTTTTATCTGCTGCGCGGGAACAGGTCGGCACAGATTGTCACAGTTCTTCTGTTTGCGGCGGCGGCCTATACGATCTCCGGAGGCGTTCAGTGGGCGGCGGCGCTGGCGGTGATCCCGATGATGCTCTACAACGGGGAGAGGGGACGCGGGATGAAGCGCTTCTTCTATATTTTCTACCCCGCGCATATCGTGGGACTGTATCTGCTGGCTTCCTTCCTATAAGATAGGAAGAGTGAAAAGAAAATCTATTGTATTTCGAGAGTCACAGCCAGTACATTCGATTTGATTTCAGCAGAAACAGTTCCGCCCAGTTTATCTGTCAGCAATTTTACAACGGCAAGCCCTACCCCTGTGCCACCATTGTGTCTGGATGCGTCCCCTGTGTAAAACCGGTCAAAGAGGCGGTTAGGGTTTATTTCAGCTTTGCCGTCAACTGGATTTTCAATCGTCAAAACAGCCATATTCCCTTTTGTCTGTTTTAAGCTTATTTTTATGCCGCCGGCTGAATAACGTATCGCATTTGTCAAAAGATTTTGTAAAATTCTCTCCACCATGCTGTAATCAGAATTGAGAAAGACAGAATGGGGCGGTAAATCAATTTCAGGGGATACGTTTTTCGCTTCCAATGCAGGGGCATTGTCTGTAATAAGGTTGATCAGCAAATTAGAAAGGTTAAAATCTGCCCGCCGTGGGATGATCTGCCCGGCATCCAGCACAGACAGATCATAAAAGGCTTGTATCAGTTCGTTCATTCTTTCTGCTTTATGAAAAATGGTGTCTACCCGCTGTGCCTGTTTGTCGGTTAAATTTTCTTTTTTTAAAAGCTGTAAATGTCCAAGGATAACAGTCAAGGGT
>JAUNGV010000029.1:4677-31431 GCA_030524225.1 Eubacteriales bacterium | reverse complement strand
TGTACGCAGCCCTTGCCGTTTGATCTCTTTCTGCCCGCTTATAGTAGTATTCCCGATAATCGGCAGCTTCGTACCCGACAAACCCGATCTGCCGGAAAGCGCGTTCGGAGAGAAGCCCGGCGAAGACAATCCGACTGGACTGTTCAGAATTCTCCCTGTGAAAAACACCCCAGCCGGATATACAAAAAACGCCGAAGCCTTCACAATCGAGGACTCCGACGTTCTTCAAAACGTTCCCGAGGTGATTCGAACACCCGACCTACCGCTTAGGAGGCGGTCGCTCTATCCAGCTGAGCTACGGAAACACAATATATCCACCCATCCATTCCGCCGCCAACCATCCGTATGGCATTACCACTCGAACGATCAAGCAACTACTGAACAGGTTTACTGAGTCATTATATCCTAAAAGCTACAAGCAGCGCAATCCCCAATTTTACAAAGAATTGGAATGGTGAGCTTGCTCATCATTCCGATTCCTTGTAAAATTGCGGGATTATGCGGCGACAGCCGCAGAGTGAGAATTCCCGCAGGGAATTCGAGCGCGCTGCGTGGCTTCTCAATATCGCAAATTTACGCACGACAGCCGCAGAGTGAGAATTCCCACTGGGAATTCGAGCGCGCTGCGTGGCTTCTCATATCGCGAACTTACGCACGACAGCCGCCATATCACTGCACTGCCTGCGGGAAATTAATCGTCCCCTGCATCCAGACAACGCCCTTAAAGCGTCTTCCCACCGCAGGTTCCCCGTAAAGATCTTTTTTATTAATACACACATCAAAAAGCAGATCGTTGCAGTCCACCGTCATCAGGTACAGTTCCTCGTCCGTCAGGCGGTTTCTCGTCGGCTCACACGCCCGGATCTCCCCCAGCACCGAATAGAGATCACATTCAACACCGTACGGCATGAAATACGAATCTACGAGAGAATAGACGTCCTCCTGCTGGATTTTCTGGGAAATCACCGCATACGTATCCATATCCTCCAGCGTCAGATTCTCCATCGCCGCCTCATCGCCCGTGCGCGCCGCGTTCAGCAGCTTGACGCGCTGCACATTCTCCCTCTTTTTCGCCTGCCTCTCCTTATCCGTTTTCAGGATCGGCATCATAATCGTCCCCTCGCTGGCCAGTCCCGCGAGAGAGACACTCGTCCCGCAGGACGGCAACGCGTTCGCATTGCGCAGCTTCACATAATCCACTACATTCTGAAGATGGAAAATCAGCGTCACGCCGACCTTCATATCGTCGCAGATTCCCGCATACGATTCGTTAAAGATCCGCTGTTCCACCGTCACATCCTCCAGCGTGCTGATATGGCTTCCCGCCAGATACGGATAACAGTAGTCATAGGAGAATCGATCCATTCCATCAAATTCGCCGCAGACGGATACACCGCAGTTCTTGGCGAAATCCATACGAAACTCCGCAAGCAGCGTATCGCTGTCCGATTCACTTTCCTCTCCCTTGACGCTTTTTGTCGTATAAACGCGATAGGAGGGCTGCAGCAGCACCTCGTTAATCAGCGCCTGCTGCCCCACCTTCGTCATCGGCTCCGAAAAGCCGATCGCTCTGAAATATTTATGCAAAACAAATCCTCCCCGTCAGCCACTCTTCTGCTCTCTTCTGTGCCTTTTCACAAACGGAATCTCTCTGTCTGATTCCGCTGCTGACGGCAGTACTTCTACTCTCTTTCTCCCGGCACTTATGCCTGTTTCGGACGCAGCTCCGTCTTCCCTCCCATATAAGGCTGCAGCGATTTCGGGATCGCAACCGAACCATCCGCTCTCAGATTATTTTCCAGCAGAGCGATCAGCATACGCGGCGAAGCCACCACGGTATTATTCAGCGTATGCGCCAGATACTTATTGCCATCTGCACTCTGCACGCGAATCTTTAAACGTCTTGCCTGCGCATCACCCAGATTGGAACAGCTGCCGACCTCGAAGTATTTCTTCTGGCGCGGAGACCACGCCTCCACATCACAGGACTTCACTTTCAGATCCGCGAGATCACCCGAGCAGCACGCCAGCGTCCGGACCGGAATATCCATACTGCGGAACAGATCCACCGTATTCTGCCACAGCTTGTCATACCACATCGGGGACTCCTCCGGGCGGCAGACAACGATCATCTCCTGTTTCTCGAACTGATGAATGCGGTAAATTCCTCTCTCCTCAATCCCGTGCGCTCCTTTTTCCTTGCGGAAGCAGGGAGAATAGCTTGTCAGAGTCTTGGGCAGCTGATCCTCCGGAACGATCTGATTGATAAACTTACCGATCATCGAGTGCTCGGACGTGCCGATCAGATACAGATCCTCTCCTTCGATCTTGTACATCATCGCGTCCATCTCCGCAAAGCTCATCACGCCGGTCACGACATTTCCACGGATCATAAACGGAGGCACATAATAGGTAAATCCTCTGTCAATCATGAAATCGCGCGCATATGCAAGCACTGCCGAGTGAAGCCTCGCAATATCGCCCATCAGATAATAAAAACCGTTTCCGGCCACACGACCAGCTGCGTCGAGATCAATGCCATCAAAACTCTCCATGATCTGCGTGTGATACGGAATCTCAAACTCCGGCACCAGCGGGTCACCATACTTCTGAATCTCCACATTTTCAGAATCATCTTTCCCGATCGGAACGGAAGGATCGATGATCTGGGGAATCATCATCATGGCCTCACGTACCCTCGCATCCGCCTGCTTCTGTATTTCATCGAGCTGCGCGAGACGTTCCGCATTTGCCGCAACTTCTTTCTTTTTCTCTTCCGCTTCCTCTCTCTTTCCCTGCGCCATCAGTGCGCCGATCTCCTTGGAGATTTTATTGCGTCTTGCACGCAGGTCATCGGCTTCTGCCTGTGCCTTACGGCTCTCAGCATCCATCTCGATCACTTCATCTACGAGCGGGAGCTTGACATCCTGAAATTTTTTGCGAATATTCTCTCTGACTGCCTCCGGATTCTCTCTCAGAAATTTAATGTCAATCATATTGTCCTCCTTGTCTTTCTTCTGCTTTTCTTTTTATGAAATTATGAAATTCATTTTATCTTCCTCTGCCATCGGCAGTCGCTTCAGTTACCTGCGTGCCCGCCGCAACTTCAACTCTACAGGAAATCTCTTTCCTTCTATACTATTTCATCTGTCATTCAGTCGCCCGCGCTTACTGCCCCATCGCCTGCTGCAGAGCTTTCTGCTCCTCCGCACCCAGATCTACATCACTCTTTCCTTTTTTAACGACCTTGACGTAAGTGTAGCACCCATCCACGCTGTGCACGGAATTCAGCACCAGACCGGTGTTCTTCTCATCGAGCAGCGCCACCGCATAGCTGAGTTTCCCTCCCATCTGGTGAAAAGCGTCATATTTTACCACGCCGACTTTCTGAATCACATTCTCCAGACGATCGTAGAGATGGTCGATCTCCTTCTTATTCTCCTCGTTTTCCTGATGAATTCTGGCATTCTCTTCCAGAATTCTTCCAATCTCATCCTCAAGGCTGCGCCCGTTTGATCCGTTCATAAAGCGGAGATATTTTCTCTGCAGCGCTTTGAGACTTCTCATCTGCACGATCACCAGAACAATCAGCACAATCATAATAACGAGGAGCACCAGCACCACAATTCCCAGATCCACAAATCCTAGCCCTATATTCGTTAAAAACTGACTCATTTCTATCCGTCCGCCTTTCGCAAAGGACGCCAATCATGCCTCTACCCTGCGGCATTTATGACAACATCAAGTTGATTCCGGCCCTTACATCATTCAGGCCACACTCCCTTTATCGACCACACAGAAACTGTATCCGTTTTCTCCTCTTCACACGCACACAGCTGCCGTCAGGAAAGTCTGTCCACAATTTTTTCCAGATCGTCCGTATTATAAAATTCGATCTCTACCTTGCCGCCCTTTTTTCCTTTAGAAGCAATCGCCACCTTGGTGCCGAGCGACTGTTTCATCCTCTCCTCCAGATTCCGGTAAATCACCTCGAGGGCTTCGTCACGCTCTTTTTTCGGCTCCTTTTTCTCCTTGCCGAGATTTTTGACCAGTCTTTCGACCTCTCGCACGGAGAGCTTCTCGTCAAACACCTGCTGCGCGATTCGATACTGCAGCTCCGGATCTTCAATGGAGATCAGCGCCCTCGCATGACCGGTGGAAAGCAGTCCATCTATCACCATCTGCTGCACCGGCACACACAGTTTCAAAAGACGCATGGAATTCGTAACCGCGACACGGCTCTTGGAAACTCTGTCTGCTATCTCATCCTGTTTCAGGTTGAATTCCGTGATTAGCCGTCTGTAGGCCTGCGCTTCTTCAATCGGATTCAGATCCTCTCTCTGGATATTTTCAATCAGAGAAATTTCAACAATCTCCTGCTTGGTATAATCCCGAATGATGACCGGAATCTCTTTCAGTCCCGCCAGTTTCGCCGCGCGCCATCTTCTCTCTCCTGCGATAATCTCGTAATGTGTCTTTTGATCCTGTACGAGAATCGGCTGCAGAAGGCCGAACTGTTTGATCGAATCCGCCAATTCCTGCAACGAGTCCTCATCAAAATTCTTTCTCGGCTGTTCCCGGTTCGGCTCCACTTTCACGAGGCGCACCATTACCGCACCTTCCGCAGTTTTCTGCGCCCCCGCTTCGCTTCCCGCCACATTCTCGTTTTTTACACTGGCTGTTGCGGGCTTACTCTGAGGAATCAGCGCATCCAGCCCTCTTCCCAAACCACTGTGTTTTCCTGCCATCTCAAAAATCCTTTCTCTCTATAATTTCCTCCGCCAGAGAGCGATAAGCCTCCGCTCCTGCGGAACGTGGATCATAAAGGGTGATCGGTGCGCCGTAGCTGGGAGCCTCCGCGAGCTTGACACTGCGCGGAATAATTGTCCGGTAAATCGGCTGCTCCACATGACTTTTCACATTCTCCACCACCTGAAGAGAGAGGTTAGTCCGTGCGTCGTACATGGTAAAGACGACACCCTCAATGTCAAGTCCCGGATTCAATCTCTCTTTGACGAGATTAATCGTATGGATCAGCTGGCTCAGTCCCTCAAGCGCATAATACTCACACTGAATGGGAACCAGCACTGTATCAGCAGACGTCATCGAATTTACCGTCAAAAGGCTCAGGGAAGGCGGGCAGTCCAGAATAATATAATCATAATCATCTCTCACAAAATCAAGCGCATGCTTCAAGATATACTCTTTCTGCTCTACTCCGATCAGCTCTATCTCCGCAGCAGCCAGATTCACATTGGAGGGAATCATATCAACATTTGGAATCACTTCCTTCAGAATTGCCTCTGTCACTGTACAGTCATCCAGAAACAACTCATAGATGGTGTTTTCCACTGCATTTTTTTCGATTCCATACCCACTCGTCGTATTGCCCTGCGGATCGACATCGACAACAAGAACATGCTCACCCTTCTCCGCCAGAGCTGCGGAAAGATTGATGGTCGTCGTCGTCTTACCGACTCCCCCCTTCTGATTCGCCACTGCTATGATTCTTCCCATACTCACCCTTTCTTTCCTGAGATAAAACAGTTACTGCTCACTCTATATACCACAATATTTTAAAATGGTATTTCTCATTTTCATTGAATATCCAATACGGATTTACTCATTGAAAATATTGTTGTACATTATACAGTTCGCGGCAGCAATAAATCCCGCAGCAAATGTATCAATCCCTGTAAACAGCAACATAAAATAGAGCCTCTTTCACAGAAGCCATGTTTGTTCTCTTTTGGAGAACATCTTATAATATATCACAGCGCGATCGTTCCCGCCACCCGCGCACACTAAATTCTTGGTAAAATGTTTCACATGAAACATTTTCTTGTGGAGAAAATTTGTTCGTTCCAACTTTTTCCAAATGTTTCATGTGAAACATTCTTCTATTGAAAATGCGTAATTATAGTAAATGTCATTAGTAACTTTACTTTGCGTTTCTGTTATTTCAATCTCGGAAGTTTTCCTGTATTTTGAAAGTAAAATTTTCAATGTCACTTACTATAATTTTCGATACAGAAAAACTCAAAATTACCTTTTCTCACAAAATATCCATCTCTCCAAAAATCATTCCCTTCTCAAACGTTTCTGCGAATCTGCAAAATAATTTTCAGTCCACCTCTCAATCACATCAGCTTTTTCGTGAAGCAGATGATTCTGTTCGCCTCTGCAAAGCCCATCGCCCTGTGAAATTGAAAACTAACAGCGTTTTCCATCTCACAGTCACTGGCAAATTCCTGGCACCCCTTCTCTCTTGCCCACGACTCGCACTCCGTCAGCAATGTTCTCGCATACGATTGTCCCCGGTATTTCTCCCTTACAAAAATCCCTTCCAGATAACCGACTGGCGTTGTTGTCGTTCCTTCCACATAGTCATATCGCAGCTGACACTGTGCAAAACCGACAGGAATATTATTCTCATCAGCTATGAAAAACTGCACGCTTTCCTTCTCCATAAGTTCCGAAAGCTCATCTTCCAGTTCCGTTTTAGTATGACTCTCCCACAACAGAGCCGCCAGTTCTGTCAGTATCTTTATGTCCTCTCTCCCTGCTTTTCGTACCATTCAAACCTCCCTCTGCCATAGCCTGCTACAACAACGATCAGAAATTCACACAAGTGATTTCTGATCAGCAATCACGAAGCACAATTTTGTACTTTGTTTACAGCAGAAAAGCTATCAGGTGATTCTGCTGCATAATCCTTCTTGCCGCGTCTGCTGCGGCACTGCGATCAGAAATCAGCACAGACACTCAAAAAAGGAGCCGCAGGAATTCCATATTCCTACGGCTTAACCATTACCCTTTTTCTACAATATTCTGAAGCCAGACTCCTTTTTTTACAAGAATAAATCCAATCACGCATTTAATCAGATCCGCCGCACA
Organism: Eubacteriales bacterium; assembly: GCA_030524225.1. Taxonomy (GTDB): domain Bacteria; phylum Bacillota; class Clostridia; order Lachnospirales; family Lachnospiraceae; genus CAG-791. The sequence goes on along the minus strand of JAUNGV010000029.1, from coordinate 24,534 downwards.
GACACAGAAGTAGATCAGAACGACATTCATCTGTGTGTAATGACTCAACACATAGGCGACCGGAATACTCACCACCCAGACGAAAAAGCTGTCGAACAGAAACGTCACAATGGTCTTGCCTCCTGAGCGGAGCGTGAAATAAGTACTGTGCAGGAACGCATTCATCGGCATGAAAACTGCAGCGACTGTAATAAACGATGCCGCCAGCTCACGCGACTTGTCGCTCGTATTGTAAAGCTGAGGGAAAACCGGAGCGACAAAGAGCATCACAACCGCAACCAGAGTACACGACATCACGGAAAACGCAATCATCTTTGTGTCCTTCTCTTTCGCCTCTCTCATCTTCCCCGCTCCGAGAAGCTGTCCGATCACAATCGCCACAGAATCCCCCAGCGCAATGAACACAATATTGAAAAGATTGGCGATGGTATTGGAAATATTCATTCCCGCCACAACGTTCAGCCCCCGGATTGAATAGCATTGCAGAAGCATCGCCATCCCGGCCGACCAGAGTGCCTCATTGAACAGGAGCGGCGTTCCCTTAACCAGAATACGTTTCACGAGAAACACAGGAACCTTCAGTGTCCGGTAGAGACCGGAAATATAAGTCTCTCTGTTCTTTCCGAAATGTGTGACGCCAATTACAATAACCGCCTCCACATAGCGGGAGAGCACCGTCGCAATCGCGGCGCCGGTCACTCCCAGCCTCGGAAATCCAAAGGTTCCGAAAATCAGGAAATAATTAAATACCAGATTGACGCAGACCGCCGCGACCCCCGCCTTCATCGGCAGCAGCGTCTTCCCGCATTCCCGCAGCGTACTCGCGTAAATCTGTACCATCATAAACGGAGGAAGTCCGACCAGCATAACGTCCAGATAACTCTTGCCGTAACGGAGTGCCGCCGCATAGTCGCCCTCTCCCTGATCCCCGTTCAGATACAGCTGAATCAGAGATTCTCCATAAAACAGAAACAACAGAATCGTAAGCACGGTAATCAGCAGCGCCAGCCATATCTTATAGCGAAACGTATCTCTTACGCCTTCATCGTCTCCTCTTCCGAAATACTGCGCCGTAAAAATCCCCGCCCCGGAAACCCCTCCAAAGATACAGAGGTTATAGACAAAAATCAGCTGATTGACAATCGCCACTCCCGACATCTGCTCTGTGCCTACCTGCCCCACCATGATATTATCGAGCAGACTCACGAAATTAGTGATTCCGTTCTGTATCATAATCGGCACCGCAATCATCAGAACCATTGAATAAAAAGCTCTGTCTCCTATAAATTTATTCTTAAATCTCCCCCACATTTCTTCCTCCCTGCCACAGCCTATCTCAGTGCGCAAACTGTTCATCACAGTCCCCGCTGTTCTGTCTCATACAAAAACAGCTCAACAATATCCGCTGCATGTTCTGTCCGCAAACAATAAAACAGTACCCGCAACAGTTCCTCTCTATACGCACTAATCGGGCTGTTAGCGACACTTCTGTTTCATTTATCCGTGCAGTCCGCGCGACTGACGGTCCATATCCTCCACCACAATGTCGTAAATCTCTCCCAGCGTCGCGGCGTATTCCAGAATCTTCCACGGCTCATTCGTATGGAAATGAATCTTAATCAGTTCCTCGTCTCCAACCGCCAGCAGGCAGTCTCCTGCAAAATGCTCTGTAATATACTCGCTGATCTCATCCTCATCGAGATCCTCTCCCTCAATCAGCAGCTGCGTATCATACTTAAATTCCAACATATTTCCCCTTTCCGGAGCGTTTTTAGCGACGGGGCGATCATTCATTGCTATATCACGCAGATGATTCATCTTCTTGAACTGTGTTCAAGAAGCATCCCTCGCTGCGCTCGGTCAATGTCCGATTTGCGTCTGCCATTACAGAGATTTGTGACGCTCCGACACAAATTATAGTTTTTATGAAATCGGTTCTTTTGCCGGCATACCCGCTTTGCGCGGATAGACATTCGGCGTCTCCTTTGTCTTGCGGATCACCAGCAGACTTCTCTGCTGCGCGCTCTCTCCCAGAGAAAATGTCTCCGTTCGCTCCAGCTTTCCTCCAAGCAGAGCAATGGCGTGCGCCGCCGCAGGAATCTCTTCCTGGGCCTTTTCTGATTTGTAGGAGAGGAACACACCTCCCTTTTTCACAAAAGGCATGCAGTACTCCGAGAGCACCCGCAGATCCGCAACCGCCCGCGAGCAGCACAGATCGAACTGTCCCCTATACGCTTTCTGGCGTCCCAGCTCCTCCGCCCGGGCGTGGACAGCCTGCACGTTAGAGAGCGGCTTCGCTGCCTCTTCGAGAAATCGGATTCTCTTGTTCAGGGAATCCATCAGCAGCACCTCCGCCTCCGGAAAGGCGATGGCAATCGGCAGTCCCGGAAATCCGGCTCCGGTTCCCACATCAATCATCCGTATTCCGCTACGCAGCCACGCCGGGTCAAGCGCTTTAACGAGTGAGAGGCTGTCCAGATAATGCTTGTCCAGAATCTCCGACAGTTCCGTGATCGCAGTCAGATTCATCACCTCGTTCCACGAGAGCAGAAGATCCGTATACCGGGCAAACTGGAGCAGTTGCTCCTTCGAGAGAAGAATTCCCATCTCTTCACAATCCCGTTTGAATTTCTCCACCAGCGGATTCTGCAGCCATATCTCCGGTTCCGCACTGTAGCGGTACTGTACTTCTATGGTTCTATCCTTTTTCTCTTTCTCCACTCGTTCCTCCCTGATTTTCTCTTCCGTATGGAAATTCCCGTCATTCACAGCATCAATCCCGTTCCATTGACGCTTCCGGTGATCTTCCACATGACAGTTCTCACATCCCTGTCTATCCCTACCTCTTGCGCCGTTCATTTCCTTTCCCTACTTCTTATTTATCCGCCGCTCTCTCCCCGTATTTTTCCATATAAACGAGGAGAACCGCGATGTCGGCAGGCGTCACGCCGGAGAGTCGCGAGGCCTGTCCGATGGAAGAAGGACGGAAGGCGATCAGCTTCTGTCTCGCCTCAATGCGCAGGCTCGGCACCGCCTCATAATCGATATCAGCCGGAATTCTCTTGTGCTCCAGCTTTTCGAACTGAGCGACCTGTTTCTTCTGACGGTCGATATACCCTTCATACTTGATATTGATCTCCACCTGCCTCGTCACCGCAGGTTCCAATTCCGGTCTGTCCGGATCAATCCCCGCCAGCAGATCATAGGACACTTCCGGGCGGCAGAGGAGTTCCGCCAGAGAGGTTGCCGTCTTGAGCGGTGTCGATCCGTGCGCCGCAAGATACTCCTGCACCGGCGCGCTGCCGCCAAGCACCACCGACTTCAGACGGTCGATTTCCTTCTCGATTGCCTCTTCCTTATAGCAGACATAATCATACTGCTCCTTCGAAATCAGTCCCACGCGATAGCCGTATCCGCGCAGACGCAGATCCGCGTTGTCCTGCCGCAGCAGCAGCCGGTATTCCGCCCGGGAAGTCATCATGCGGTACGGTTCCCGGTTATCCTTTGTCACGAGATCATCGATCAGAACGCCGATATAGCCTTCCGACCTCTCAATGACAAGCGGTTCCCTCCCCAAAATCTGCATGGCGGCATTGATACCAGCCATCAGGCCCTGCGCCGCCGCCTCTTCGTAACCGCTGCTTCCGTTGAACTGTCCGGCGCAGAACAGGCCCCTCACCGCTCTCGTCTCCAGCGTCAGCTTCAGATCGTTCGCGTTAATGCAGTCATATTCAATCGCATAGGCATTCCTGACGATCCGGCAGTGCTCCAGCCCCGGAACAGTGCGGTACATCCTCTGCTGCACATCATCCGGCATAGACGAAGACATTCCGTCCACATACATCTCAAATGTGCTACGTCCTTCCGGTTCGATAAACACCTGATGCCGCGTCTTTTCCGCAAATTTCACGACCTTGTCCTCGATGGAAGGACAGTAACGGGGACCTGTTCCCTCGATGATCCCGGCATAAATCGGCGATCGATCTATGTTTTCCCGTATTATTTCATGCGTTTTTTCATTTGTATATGTCAGATAGCAGGGAACCTGCTCGATCTGCACATCCTTCGGATCCGTGGAAAAAGAGAAAGGCTCCACCACCGGATCTCCATGCTGTATCTGCATTTTGGAGTAATCCAGCGAGCGGCCGTCCATACGGGCCGGAGTTCCCGTCTTAAAGCGCCGCAGGGAAATCCCCAGTCCCTCCAGAGCCTCTTTTAAATAAGTGGAGCGCTGCATGCCGCCCGGCCCTGTCTCCGTGATCGCCTCTCCGCAGAGACAACGGGCGTTTAGATACGTTCCTGTGCAGATGATCACCGTCTTACAGTCGTAGATCATCCCCGTATGAATCTTCACGCCGCGCACAGTCCGCTTATCCGGATCCGTCAGAATCTCCGTGACTTCCGCCTGACGGATTTCCAGATTATCCTGATTTTCCAGCACGAGCCGCATCTGTTTGGAATACTCCGCCTTATCCGCCTGCGTGCGCAGGGAATGGACGGCCGGGCCCTTGGAGACGTTGAGCATCTTGGACTGGATAAATGTCTTGTCAATATTTTTGCCCATCTCCCCGCCGAGCGCGTCGATCTCCCGCACCAGATGTCCCTTGGAAGAACCGCCGATATGGGGATTGCAGGGCATCATCGCAATGCTGTCCACATTCATCGTGAAAATAACGGTCTTTATCCCCAGACGGGCGCAGGCGAGCGCCGCCTCACAGCCCGCGTGACCCGCTCCGATCACGCAGACCTCTGTTTCCATATGATATTCCATAGAACTCCTTATTCCGGATCACTCCTCCCAACGGAGCGATCATGCCATTGCTATCACGCAGAAGACTCTTCTTTATCACATCCTGCCGCACGGAAGTCTCCTACTTCCCCAGACAGAACTTCGAGAAGATCTCCTCCACCAGATCGTCGTCCACCTGTTCTCCGATAATCTCTCCCAGCGCCGCATAGCTGTTCATCAGATCGATGGAGTAAAAATCCTCGCTCATTCCCTCATCAATACTTCCGATCACCAGTTCCAGCGCATTCTTCGCCCGCAGGAGAGCCTCCCTGTGCCGCAAATTCGTGAGATAGAGCTCCGAACTCTGCAGGAGCTCCCCCGCATGGAACAGACGCCCGATCTCAGCCCGCAGCTCCTCCATTCCCTCTCGGTTCTTCACGGAAATGGAGAGAAAATGAAGCTTCCCCGCCTCCGGTTTTCCGATTTCCTGCGCGCTGCTCTGGACCATGCTGTCCCGAACCAAATTATCGCATCCGGCGCTCTCCTCCGCGCTCTCTTTGCACCCACAGGCAAAAAGCGCTTCCGCCTCCTGCCGCGTCACTTTCGGTTCCAGATCTGATTTATTCAGGAGAACGATGGCCCTTTTCCCCTCCGCGACCGCTTCCCGCACCAGCTCCGCGATTCCGGTATCCTCCTGTGAAAGCGGGGATGAGGTATCGATCAGATAGAGCAGGAGATCCGCCTCCTGCGCCGATCTTCTCGCCCTCTCGATCCCGATTTTTTCCACGGTATCCTCCGTCTCCCGGATCCCCGCCGTATCGATCAGATGGAGCAGTACACCGTTGACGCGCACGCTCTCCTCCAGCGTATCCCGCGTCGTCCCCGGCACTTCAGTCACGATCGCTCTCTCCGTCCCCGACAGATCGTTGAGCAGAGAGGACTTGCCCGCGTTCGGTTTTCCGACGATCACCGTCCTGATCCCCTCCCGCAGGATTCTCCCCTCCTCGGAACGGGAGAGCAGTTCCTCCATCTCTGCCAGAACCGATCCGAGTTTCACACGCAGTCTCTCCGGATATCCCTCCATGTCATAGTTCTCCGGATCATCCAGCGCCGACTCGATAAAGGCCAGCTCATAGAGCACAGCCTCCCGCATTTCCCGAATCTTTGCGGAGACGGAGCCCTCCAGCTGGGAGATTGAATTCTTTCTGGCAAATTCATTCTGGGAGGAAATCAGATCCATGACCGCCTCCGCCTCCGCCAGATCAAGCCGTCCTCCCAGAAACGCTCTCTTTGTGAACTCACCCGGCTGCGCCAGACGCGCGCCGCACCGCAGCACACAGTCGAGAATCCGGTTCAGCAGATAGAGACCGCCGTGGGAATTGATCTCCACCGTATCCTCCGTCGTATAGCTGTGAGGCCCCTTCATCAGGGAGATCATCACCTCATCCACAATCTCCTGCGGGCGGTCCGGCTCCACGAGATAACCGAACCGAATCGTATTCGGCTGCATGGTGAGGAGGGTCTGCTCCTTTTTATGATTCCTGTAGAGACGGTTTCCGATCTCAAACGCCCTCGGTCCGCTGATCCGGATAATTCCGATTCCGGCCTCTGACATCGCCGTCGCCACCGCACAGATGGTATCCTGTTCCCTGTTTTCTATAGGAAGCGCCATCTTACCCCTTTCTTCGCAGCCTGTCTGTACTTCTGCGAACAGAACGCAGATTATTTCTAATCGTATATTTTACCTTTTTCTTCGCAGTGTATCTGCTTCCCTGCCATCTTAGATTCGTAACAATTCAGCCGCGTCATTCGCAAAGCCGCGCTGCCGCGCTCTCCGCCGCTTCGTGGCTGGCTGAACTGTTGCTTACATTCTACCTCATTCCTGAGTCTTCGGAAAGAGCCGCTGCGCTGCGGCTTTCCTGCTCCACAACACTGCGGCTCTCTCTTTTCATCTGATTCCGAAATCACGTTCCTGCGTCCCTGGCAGCGGCTGCTTCGGGACGGTATGGAATCGCTGCGTTCCCTTATTTCTTCGGCGTCACGACCACCTTGCGGAACGGCTCCTCGCCCTCGCTGTACGTCGTCACATAGCGGTCTGACTGGAGCGCGGAGTGAATGATCCGTCTCTCATACGGATTCATCGGCTCCAGCGTCACCGGCTGCTTCGTTCTCTTCACCTTGTAGGCGATATTCTTCGCGAGATTCTCCAGTGTCTGCTTCCGTCTTTCCCGGTAATTCTCCGTGTCAGCCTTGACGTGGATATACCCTTCTGTCTCCCGGTTGACGACGAGAGAGACGAGGTACTGCATGGAATCCAGCGTCTGTCCTCTCTTGCCGATCAGAATCCCCATATCGTCGCCTGCCAGATCGATGTTCAGCATATTCAGATCTTTGACGAAGTTCGTCGTGATCTTCACTTCCATTTTCATCGCGCCGAACACTTCCGTCAGAAACTGCTCCGCCTTTGCGCAGACCTGCGCCACTTTCTCGTCAGAGAGCTGCTTCTCCGGCGCGATTTTCGTCACGCCGGGCATGGGACCGCGCTCCCTGCCTTTTCCTCTGGAGGAACGATGTGTTCTCTCTCCCTGGGGGACTTCCTCCACATTCGTCTCCGTACTCTCCCGGTGAGAGGAAACTCTCTCCTCCTTCTTTCCGGAAAATTCCTTTTCTCCTGCCGCTTCCGGTGCTGTTTCCTGTACTTTCCCTGCCTGTTCTCCCTCTGCTGCAGGAACCTTCTCTTCGCGGTCAGAACTCTTTCCTGTCTTCTCCGGTGCAGAGACGATTTCTCTCTCTGAAGAAGTCTGAGGTTTTTCTTCCCTGAGCCCCGCTCTCTGAAGAACGTCGTTCAGAATCGCCTCCGTAGCCTCCGCGGCTTCCTTCACTCTCGCCTTGATTCTGGCCGGTCTGGAGTTAAAGCCGAGAAATCCGGCACTGCCGGCGTCGATCACCACATAATCCAGCCTGTCGCTGGTCACGGAAAGCCTCTGGCACGCGGAAGTAATCGCGTCGTCCAGTGTTTTCTCCGAAATCTCAATATATTCCTGTGACATACTTTACCTCCCAGCCGCAGTTAAACTGCGGCTCTGCGAGCAGAAATCCGCGCAGGCGGTTTCTGCTCTGCCTCTTTTAGCTTCTTCGGCTCTCGTTGAAATCCTTCACCATATTGGCCTTGGCCGCCAGACTCCCCTGCTTGTACTTCTTCTGGCTGTAAATTTCCTCCGACTTCTCCAGCGCGTCCTTCTTATCGCCGCTCAGTTCACGTACGGTCGCGCGCTCATTCACGATCTTTTTCGTGTTCATATTGGAGTACTCGGACATCATGCGCTGGGATACGCTCTGCTTGCCGCCGCTCTTGGCCAGCTTCTCCTTGTACTTCTCCTCGTTCTTCTGAATCATCGCGTCGATGTCCATCTTGTCGATGTGTTTGTTGACGACGACCTGCTGAATCGAACGGATCACGGAACCGGCAATCCAGTACAGACCCATACCGGAGGGAAGCGTGAAGCAGAAGAATGCCGACATCAGCGGCATCATCGTATTCATCGTCTTCATGGAGCTCGCCATCGCGCTGTTGTCATCCTTGCCGTTCTGACTGGTATTCGCCTGCGGCATCAGCTTGACGTTGATCCACTGCGTCACGGCGGAGAGCACCGGAATGATAAACGCCGCCACAATCATCAGATACGCCCCGTTCTGCCATCCCGTCTGCACCATATAGGCCGGGGAATCACCGATATTCAGACCGAGGAAATTGTTATACTCCTGAATCTTCGTCAGTGTTCCGCCGATCTCTGCAGACAGAGAGGTGAAATTATCCGCAAGATTGCTCCAGTCCGCTGTGGAAAACTTATTCAGCACATCGACCAGCGTATTCTGCACATACGTCGTCACACCGCCTGTGAAATTCTCATTATTGAACTGAGAAGCAAACTGGCTCGCCACCGACTGATTCTGAATATATTCGATCGCCCCTTCCGTCGTCATCAGCTTGTCCACAAGAGGCAGGAACGCATCCTTGACCTGTGTCACATACGCGGGCATATTGTAGATAACACGATACAGAGAGAAGAGAATCGGCATCTGAATCAGGAGCTGCACACAGCTTCCGGTCGCCGATACGCCGTATCTCTTATAGACCGTCTGAATTTCCTCATTCTGACGCATCATCGAATCGTTATCTTTTTTATTCTTATACTTGTCCTGAATTTTCTTGATCTCAGGCATCATTTTATTCTGCAGCTTAGAGAACTTCTGCTGCTTGATTGTCAGCGGCATCAGCGCCGTGTAGATCACGAATGTAAAGATGATGATAGAGAGGCCGGTATTCGGAATGCCGATTTTATCGAGCACCCAGAAAATGGCATTCATCAGATAGCCTAAAATAGAAGCGATAGGTCCGATGATAAACGTCTCGGACTTAGTTAACAACATAGGGTACAATGGACTCCTCCTTTGAGAGTTAAGTCTAGTAGAATTAGGGAACCGGATCATACCCCCCGTGTGAAAAAGGATTGCACCGCAAAATTCTCCATAATGCAAGCAATCCTCCTTTCAAAGCGCCGTACTTTTCCACGGCCTCGAGCCCGTACTCCGAACAGGTCGGAATATAGGGACACCGCGTGCTTTTCAAGGGGGACAGATACTTTCTATAGAACTTAATCAATGCGATCAATAGTTTCTTAGCCATGATTGTGCAGCGACGACCGCTCGCTGCCGCGATGAAGCTTCGCCTGTCTGGTCAGATGCAAAAGCGCGCTCTCGATCTCATGATACGAGGCGTCTGCCGCTCTCGTGCGCGCCACGACCGCCATGTCCAAACCACTATTGAACATGTCTTCATGCAGCCGGTAACTCTCTCTCACGAGTCTCGTCACTCTGTGTCTTACGACACTGTTTCCTACCTTCTTGCTGACTGAAATGCCAATCCTGTTTCGCTCCAGCCCGTTGCCACACACATACAGAACAAGGAGACGGTTGGCGTACGATTTCCCGGTGCGGTAGCACCTTCTGAAATCGTCGTTCTTCTTCAATGACTCCATAGATTCAGTCCTTAAAAGACATACGCCGCTCCTGCCTTTCTGAGGGACAAGAGCGGCGCTTTCTCACTGATTACAAAAAAGGCCACATGACTGCGGCCTACGCGGTTAATTTCTTTCTGCCTTTTGCTCTTCTTGCAGCTAACACTTTTCTTCCGCCGGGAGTGCTCATTCTCGCTCTGAAGCCGTGCACTTTGGAGCGCTGTCTTCTCTTCGGCTGATAAGTCATCTTTGCCATGCTCTTACACCTCCTTATCGTTTATCCCGCTGTTGTCTTCCTCCGGTATTCGCAGACGGTTCTGCGCCCGGTTCTTTCCACCGCCCTCTCCGGAGGACTCTGTGAAAACCTATTATTTAAGGAAGAAACCCGTTTTCCTTTTTGATCCGAACAATTTAACGCGAACTTCTTTCCCTGCAGAACAGAATTCTGATAAATTGTTCTTCTGTCTCCGCTCTTTTCTTCTGAAAAAAACAGATTCTGCCGTTTTGTGTGGTAAACAGCTCTCTCATTATATAAAAAACATCGCGCCGCGTCAAGTAAAATCTGCTCTCAAAATCCCCGGAACCCGCATAAAAAAGCCATTTCTCACACCTACCACATATTGAAAAATAAAATTTTTTCTCGCAAGATCTAGCGTCTTTTTTTCTATCCACATCAGTGGAAAATGACTTTTTTCTATCCACATTATGTGCATAAAGTGTGGATAAGTTGAATTTTTACTCCTGATTTTCCCATTTTATCCACAAAAATCCGCGAAATTTCCCTGTTGATTGCGGTGATAACTTTATCCACACAGAATTTGCCTTTTTCCTGAATCTGAACTTTTTCCACTTTTGTACACATCAAATGTGGATAACCCAGCCGTTTGAACTTTCCGGCGTTTTATATTACTATAGTAAGGCTACACTGAACAATACACTGGGAGGGATGCACCCGCCATGAACGAAGAACTCATCAAACAAAACTGGAATACCATCAAAGAGCACATCCGCGATGAATACGAGCTGTCCGATATTTCCTACCGGACGTGGATCGAACCGCTGATGCTGCGGAGCGTCAACGAACATCTGGTCACAATCGCAATTCCTTTTGATCAGAGCCACGCGCTCAACTATATTTCCAACAAATACAAGACCTTTTTCCAGGTCACGATCTCCGAGATGATGGACAGCACCTTTGAGGTCGCTTTTGTGTTGGAAAAAGACGCACAGAAGGAAGAGGCCGCCGCCCCCGCGCCCAAGCCCACCTACGGGCCGCAGTACGAGAGCGCCAACCTCAATCCGAAATACCGGTTTGATACCTTCGTCGTCGGCAGCAACAACAAGCTGGCGCATTCCGCCTGCCTCGCCGTCGCGGAATCCCCGGGCGAGGCCTACAATCCGCTCTTTCTCTACGGCGGAGCGGGGCTGGGCAAAACGCACCTGATGCACTCTGTCGGCTACTTCATTCTCGAACAGAATCCCAGCACGAAGGTTCTCTACGTGACCTCCGAGCAGTTCACCAACGAAGTCATCGAGTCCATCCGAAGCGGAAACGCCTCCTCCATGGCCAAGCTGCGCGACAAGTACCGCACCGTGGATGTTCTGATGATCGATGACATTCAATTTATAATAGGGAAAGAAAGTACACAGGAGGAATTCTTCCACACCTTCAACGAGCTTCACTCCCAGGGAAAACAGATCATCCTCTCCTCAGACCGCCCTCCGAAAGAGATGGAAACCCTCGACGAGAGATTCCGCTCCCGGTTCGAATGGGGACTGATGGCGGATATCCAGCCGCCGGACTATGAGACGAGAATGGCGATTCTGAAACGCAACGCAGAGGCGACGAACCGGACCCTTGACGATGAAATCCTCGAATATATCGCCACGAATATTAAATCGAACATCCGGGAGCTGGAGGGCGCGTTCAACAAAATTTTCGCCTTCTCCCGCCTCAACAATGTGGATATCAATCTGGACAACGCCAAGGAGGCCTTAAAGGACATTATCTATCCCGACAAGAGCCAGGCCATCACACCGTCCAAGATTATCACCGTCGTCTGCGAACACTACGGCGTCAAAGCCACGGACATCACCTCCCGCAAGCGCAACGCCGAATACGTCCTGCCCCGCCAGATCATCATGTATCTGTGCAAAGAGTACACGGACAACACGCTCTCCGCCATCGGCAAGATTCTCGGTAAGAAGGATCACACCACGATCATTCACGGCGTCAGCAAGATCAGCGAGGAGCTCAAGCGCAACGAGGACCTGAAAAACAATGTGGATATCATTGTGAAAAAATTAAACCCGCCAGTTCACAACGGATAAGCCATCCGCCGGTTCGCGGGGAGGGACGTGGATATCGCTCCGATTTTTTCCTCTCCTCTCCGCCCGTTTTACACAGCGTAAAATTGTGTTTTTCCCTGAAAAATAGTATACTGAGAGAGGTTATACACATATGCACGGCCTTTACGATGTAAGACTACGATCTTATCTTTTTTTGTTTTCGCCGCGTCACCGGCCCTGACGGCCGGTTCACCTCTCTTTCAGGAGGAAGGCTTCTTCGCCTTTTTCCTTTCGGATCGGGGAAGTATCCGCTGCACGACGGCTGCCCGGCAGCCTCACGTCTCGAAGAAAGGAAGCATACGCATTATGAAACTGAAAATTTCCAGAAACAGCCTGCTGAACGGAATTCAAATCGTATCGAAGGCGGTGCCCAGCAAGACAACCATGTCGATCCTGCAGTGCATTCTGATCGACGCCTCCGCTGATCGCATCAAACTGATCGCCAACGATATGGAACTGGGTATTCAGACGACGATAGACGGACAGATTCTCGAGAGAGGCATTATCGCGGTAGATTCCTCTATTTTTTCCAGCATTATCCGTAAACTTCCTGACAACACGGTCAGTATCACAACCGAAGGAGAAAAGATCTCCATTGTCTGTGAAAAGGCGAAATTCAATATTCTTGGCAAAAACGGAAATGATTTCTGTTATCTTCCGGAAATTGAGCGGCTTGAGGGAATCAGCGTATCCCAGTTTACCCTCCGGGACATTATCACAAAGACGATTTTCTCCATCTCGGACAACGAGAGCAATAAGCTGATGACCGGAGAGCTGATGGAGATCAGGGATGGAATCTTGAAATTAGTCTCCCTCGACGGACACCGGATCTCAATCCGCAAGGTAGAGCTGAACGGCTCCTACAATGACCGCAAGGTCGTGATTCCCGGCAAAACCCTCTCCGAAGTCAGCAAGATTCTCTCCGGCGATATGGACAAAACGGTCAGTATCTTCTTCACCGGCAAACACGTCCTGTTTGAGTTTGACGACACCATCGTCGTCTCCCGCCTGATTGAGGGCGAATATTTCCGCATTGAACAGATGCTCTCCAGCGATTACGAGACGAAAATGACGATCAATCGCCAGGAGATTCTCAGCTGTATTGACCGCGCGACGCTTCTCGTCAAGGAAGGAGACAAGAAGCCGATTATCATCGCCATCTCTGAGGGAATGATGGAATTAAAGATCAACACAACGGTCGGCAGCATGGATGAGACGATTGAGATTAACAAGGCCGGTAAGGACCTGATGATCGGCTTTAATCCCAAATTTTTGATTGACGCGCTGCGCGCGATTGACGACGAAGAGGTCGATATGTATTTCGTCAATCCGAAAGCGCCGTGTTTTATCCGCAACAATGCGGAGGACTATATTTATCTGATCCTGCCGGTGAACTTCACGACGGTAGACTGACGAGGTGCGCATGAATACTATTACGATCAGGGATGATTTTATCAAACTCGGACAGGCTCTCAAGCTGGCCGGGATGGAGGAGTCCGGCGTAGAAGCCAAATACGATATTGAAGACGGCAAAGTGAGCGTCAATGGAGAAGTGGAGACAAGACGAGGCAGAAAGCTGCGGGATGGAGACGTCTTTTCCTTTGACGGACAAGAGTGCAGGGTTTCGGCTCCGAACGGGCCGCGCGAGAGTTAGACTATGATGATTCAGTCACTGGAACTGGCGAATTTCAGGAATTACGAATCTCTGTGCATGGACTTCTCACCCGGAACGAATATTCTCTACGGTGATAACGCACAGGGGAAGACCAATGTGCTCGAAGCCCTCTACATGATCGCAACGACAAAATCCCACCGCGGCATGAAAGATCGGGATCTGATTCGTTTCGGTCAGGAGGAGGCGCACATCCGCACCTGTATTCTCAAATCCGACATTGATTATCAGATCGATATGCATCTGCGAAAGAGCAAATCGAAGGGAATCGCCATCAACGGGCAGAGAATCAAAAAGGCGGCGGATCTGATCGGACTGCTCCATATCGTCTTTTTCTCCCCGGAGGATCTGGCGATCGTGAAGAACGGTCCCTCGGAGAGACGGCGGTTTATGGATATGGAGTTGTGCCAGCTCGACCGCTCCTACCTGTTCAACTTAAACCACTACAACAAGATTGTGGATCAGAGAAATAAGCTGCTGCGGGATCTCTATCTGAATCCGGAGCTGAAGGAGACGATCGGAATCTGGGATATGCAACTGCTCTCCTACGGGAGCAGAGTGATCGAGCGGAGGGCGCAGTTTATCCGGGAACTGAATGAAATTGTGGAGGGCATTCACGGGAAACTCTCCGGGGGAAGAGAGCATCTGACGATCGCCTATGAACCGGATGTCACCACAGAGGAATTTGAGCGCAGGCTCAAAGCGTCCAGAGAACGGGACATCAGGCTGAAAATGACGTGCGTGGGCCCCCACCGCGACGATTTTTCCTTTGTGGACAATGAAATCGATATCCGTAAATTCGGCTCGCAGGGGCAGCAGAGGACCTGCGCGCTCTCGTTAAAGCTTTCCGAGATCGAGCTGGTGACGCGGGCGATCGGGGATAAACCGGTCCTGATGCTCGACGACGTTCTCTCGGAACTCGATTCGGGGCGGCAGAATTATCTGCTGAGCAGTATCGGGGGCATTCAGACCTTTATCACCTGTACGGGTCTGGATGAATTTGTGAACAACCGCTTTTCCATCGACAGGCTTTTTGAGATCCGGGAGGGAAAAGTGGTCAGGGACAGTGAAGAGGATCAGTCTGGCAAAGAAGAGATACAGACGGAGTATTTACGGCGTGACGCTGTGGATGTAAGTGATGAGTAAGAGTCAGGAGACAGAATGGGCAGACAGGAAGAGATCGATCAGAAGGGCAGAGAGATTCTGGAGGCGCTGAACAAAAACGAAGCGATGGCTCCGGCGTCGGAGGATGCAGCGAAAAAGGCAGACGCCGTGGAAGTGCAGAGTGGGAACACAGAGGCGCAGAACGGCGGTATCGCGGCGGAAGGCCCGGAGACGGCTGACGGGGAGAGAGAGCAGGACGCGGCCGGTGCGTTTGTTGAGGAATATGCGGAAAACCAGAAGGATTATGGGGATGATAACGTCAAGGATACGACGGATGTGCAGGAGTATACGGCGGATAACATTCAGATTCTGGAAGGACTGGAGGCAGTCAGAAAGCGTCCCGGCATGTATATCGGCACGACCTCCGCGCGGGGGCTGCACCATCTCGTCTATGAGATTGTGGACAACTCCGTCGACGAGGCGCTGGCGGGGTTCTGTACGCACATCGAGGTGACGGTCAATCCGGACAATTCCGTGACGGTCGTCGATAACGGACGCGGCATTCCGGTGGGCATCAACCACAAATCGGGCAAGACGGCGGTGGAGGTCGTCTTTACGATCCTGCATGCGGGCGGTAAATTCGGCGGCGGAGGCTATAAAGTCTCCGGCGGTCTGCATGGCGTAGGCGCTTCTGTCGTTAATGCGCTTTCCTGCTGGCTGGAGGTGCAGGTGCGCACCGGAGGTCAGATTTATCAGCAGCGCTATGAGCGGGGCAAGATCTGTTATCCGCTCAAAGTGATCGGAGAGTGCAGGGAAGAGGAGACGGGAACGAGAGTGACCTTCCTTCCCGATCCCGAGGTCTTCCAGGAGACGACTGTTTTTGACTACGATGTGCTCAAACAGCGGCTGCGGGAAATGGCGTTCCTGACGAAAGGTCTGCGGATCACACTGCGGGACGAGCGCGTGGAGGAGGGGGAAGAGCCTGTGGAGCGCACCTTCCACTATGAGGGCGGCATCAAGGAATTCGTCTCGTACTTAAATCGCAGCAAGACGGCCCTCTATCCGGAAATTATGTACTTTGAGGGAACGAAGAATAACGTCTACGTCGAGGTGGCGATGCAGCACAACGACTCCTACACGGAGAGCGAGTACAGCTTCGTCAACAACATCAATACGCCGGAGGGCGGCATGCACCTCGTCGGATTTAGAAATGCGCTGACCAAGACGTTTAACGAGTACGCCCACAGAAATAAAATTCTCAAGGACAACGAGCCGAATCTGACCGGGGACGACATCCGGGAAGGTCTGACCGCAATCATCAGCGTCAAGATCGAGGATCCGCAGTTTGAGGGACAGACGAAACAGAAGCTGGGGAATATCGAGGCGCGCGGTGCGACGGACAGTATCGTCTCCGAGCAGCTGACGTATTTCCTGGAGCAGAATCCGTCCGTGGCGCGCACGATCTGCGAGAAGTCGATTCTCGCGCAGCGCGCGAGAGAGGCGGCCAGAAAGGCGAGAGAGCTCACCCGCAGAAAGACGGCGCTGGGCGACATGGGACTGCCGGGCAAGCTGGCGGACTGCTCTGACAAGGATCCGAAGAACTGCGAGATCTTCCTCGTGGAGGGAGATTCGGCAGGCGGTTCCGCCAAGACGGCCAGAAGCCGGGCCACGCAGGCGATTCTGCCCCTTCGCGGCAAGATCCTGAATGTGGAAAAGGCCAGAGAGGACCGGATCTACGCCAATGAGGAGATCAAGGCGATGATCACCGCCTTCGGCACAGGAATCCACGATGATTTTGACATTGACAAGCTCCGCTATGACAAGATCATCATCATGACGGATGCCGACGTGGACGGGGCACATATCGATACGCTGATGCTGACCTTCTTCTACCGGTTCATGCCGCGGCTGATCAAGGAGGGCCATGTATATCTGGCTATGCCGCCGCTGTACAAGCTGGAGAAGAACAAAAAGGTCTGGTACGCCTACAGCGACGAGGAGCTGAATAAGATTCTGCTGGAAGTGGGACGCGATCAGAATAACAGAATCCAGCGTTATAAAGGACTCGGAGAGATGGATCCCGAACAGCTCTGGGACACCACCATGAACCCCGCGACCCGGATTCTGAAAAAAGTCGTGATGAACGAGGAGAGCGAGTCAGAAGTGGATCTGACCTTCACCACCCTGATGGGAGACAAAGTGGAACCCAGAAGGGAATTCATAGAAGAAAACGCCAGATTTGTTGAAAACTTGGATATCTAGGAGCCATGCGCAACCAGAAATTTAAGAGACTGCGTTGTGCTTGCACAACAGCAGGATCTTAAATTTCTGGTTGCATAGGGCGACAGCCCCCATCGAGCCGAAGCGGAGCGAAGGCGAGATGGGCATGGCGGAATAGAGGGAGCTAAATGCTTGCACATAAGGATTCCGACATGAAAATAATACGGACTTTATAGGGTGATAGCCCCCATCGAGCCGAAGCGGAGCGAAGGTGAGATGGCATGGAGGAGCAGAGGGAAAAGCAAGAGGAGTAGAATGGACGATACAATTTTTGACAGAATCAAAGACGTTGACCTCCAGAAAACAATGGAGACGTCCTATATCGATTATGCGATGAGCGTCATCGCGTCGCGGGCGCTTCCGGACGTCAGAGACGGATTAAAACCGGTGCAGCGCAGAATCCTGTACGCGATGATTGAGCTGAACAACGGGCCGGACAAGCCGCACCGCAAATGCGCCCGTATCGTCGGTGATACGATGGGTAAATATCACCCCCACGGCGACAGCTCGATTTACGGAGCGCTCGTCAATCTCGCGCAGCCGTGGAACACGCGGTATCCGCTGGTGGACGGTCACGGGAATTTCGGTTCTGTGGACGGAGACGGCGCTGCGGCGATGCGGTACACAGAGGCGAGACTGACGAAAATCTCCATGGAAATGCTGGCCGATATCGGAAAGGATACCGTGGACTTTACGCCGAACTTCGACGAGACAGAGAAGGAGCCTGCGGTTCTGCCGAGCCGTTTCCCGAATCTGCTCGTCAATGGAACGACGGGAATTGCAGTCGGTATGGCGACGAATATTCCTCCTCACAATCTGCGGGAGGTGATTGCGGCCTGCACCAGAATCATCAACAACCGGATCGAGGAGGACAGGGACACCGATATTGAGGAGCTTCTGCCGATTGTCAAGGCGCCGGATTTTCCGACGGGAGGCATTATTCTGGGAACGGCGGGGGCAACGGAAGCCTACCGCACCGGCAGAGGCAAGGTGCGCGTGCGCGCGGTCACAGATATCGAGACGATGGCGAACGGCAAAAGCCGTATCATCGTGACCGAGCTCCCCTACATGGTGAATAAGGCGAATCTGATTCTCAAGATTGCGGAGCTCGTCAAGTTAAAGAGAATCGACGGGATTACGGGACTGCGGGACGAATCCGACAGAGAGGGAATGAGAGTCGTGATTGAGCTTCGTCACGACGCGAACCCGAATATTATCCTGAATCAGCTCTACAAGCACACGCAGATGCAGGATACCTTCGGTATCATTATGCTGGCGCTCGTGAACAACGAGCCCAAGGTGCTGAACCTGCTGGATATGCTGCGCAACTATATCCGCCATCAGGAAGACGTCGTCACGAGACGGACGAAATACGATCTGAATAAGGCGGAGGAGAGAGACCATATCTTGCAGGGTCTGCTCGTCGCGCTGGATAATATCGACGAAGTCGTCTCTATTATCCGCCACAGCCCGAATGTGCAGACGGCTAAAACCAGATTGATTGAGCGTTTCGGTCTGAGCGAGGCCCAGGCGCAGGCGATTGTGGATATGCGTCTGCGCGCTCTGACCGGATTAGAGAGGGAGAAGATCGAGGCGGAGCACCAGGAGCTTCTGAAAACAATCGAGAGGTTAAAGGCTATTTTGGCGGATAAAAAGCTGCTGCTGGGCGTGATCCGTGACGAGATGAACCTGATCGCGGAGAAGTACGGCGACGACAGGCGCAGCCAGATCGGCGCGGATTCCCATGAGATCGACAATGAGGATCTGATTCCGAATGAGAATACGATCATCGCGATGACGTCTCTGGGCTATATCAAGCGCATGACGATCGACAATTTCCGCGCCCAGAACAGGGGAGGCCGCGGGATTAAGGGAATGCAGACGATCGATAACGATTATATCGAGGATCTGCTGATGACGACGACGCACAATTATATCATGTTCTTTACGAATTTCGGACGGGTATACCGGCTGAAGACGTATGCGATTCCGGAGGCGAGCCGGACGGCGCGGGGGACGGCGATCATCAACCTGCTCCAGCTCTCGCCGGGGGAGAAGATCTCAGCGATTATCCCGATCCGGGAATACGACGAGAGCCGGAATCTCTTCATGGTGACCCGCAGAGGAATCGTTAAGAAAACACCGGTCACGGAGTACCGGAACGTCAAGAAGAACGGTCTGAACGCGATCAATCTGCGGGAGGACGACGAACTGATCGAGGTCAAGCAGACGGAAGAGGACAGTGAGATTTTCCTTGTGACGAAGAACGGCATGTGCATCCGCTTTAAGGAGACGGATGTGCGGGCGACGGGACGCTCCTCGATGGGTGTTATCGGCATGACCCTCGAGGACGGGGATGAGATCGTCGGCATGCAGCTCGACCAGCAGGGGGATTCCCTCCTGATCGTCTCTGAAAACGGTATGGGCAAGAAAACCGATATGGAGGAATTCCGTCTCCAGTACCGGGGCGGCAAGGGAATCAAGTGCTATAAGATCACCGAGAAGACGGGGGATGTCGTCGGCGTTAAGGCGGTGACGGACGAGAGCGAGATTATGATGATCACGACAGCCGGGGTGATTATCCAGCTGCGCACAGGGGAAATCAGCAAGTACAGCCGGATTACCTCAGGCGTGAAGCTGATTCAGCTCGACGAGGGCTCCCGGGTGGCACGCATTGCCAAGGTCAGAGCCAACGTCTCGGATGG
>JAUNGV010000029.1:0-4577 GCA_030524225.1 Eubacteriales bacterium | reverse complement strand
CGATCGGCTGTTTTATGGTATAGCAGTGTGGAAGCGGCAGAGCATATCGGAGTAAAAGGGGAATCTGTGGATGACGCTGCCGGATAGTCGCAAAATCGGGAATAGTTTTCCACAAAATATGTGGGTTTCATGTGGATAACGGGGGTAAAATCGGATGAAAAGAGTGGAAAAGTATGGGGAAGAAGAGCAGAAGAAGGCACAGGAGGAGAGATACCGGTATCTGACGCAGACGCCGGTTTCCCGCTTAATTCCTGGGCTTGCGGTTCCTACGATCATCAGTATGCTCGTGACGAGTTTCTATAATATGGCGGATACGTTCTTCGTAGGCAAGATATCCACACAGGCGACGGCGGCAGTCGGGATTGTGTTTTCCGTGATGTCCCTGATTCAGGCGCTGGGATTTTTCTGCGGGCAGGGATCGGGGAGTTATCTCTCCCGTCAGCTCGGTGCGGGGAATTACAGAGAAGCGTCGCGGATTGCATCCACGGGATTTGCCCTGGCCTTTATTCTGGGAGGTATTGTGACAGTGCTGGGGCTGATTTTTCTGAGACCTCTCTCGATTCTGCTCGGAGCCACGCCGACCATTCTGACGGATACCCAGGATTATTTGAGAATTATTCTGATCGGCGCTCCGATTATGTGCTCGCAGCTGGTGATTAACAATCAGCTGCGCTTTCAGGGGGCGGCGGCCTATGCGATGGTGGGGCTCGTGACAGGAGCTCTCGTTAATATTATTCTCGATCCGGTTCTGATTTTTGGATTGGGAATGGGAGTTTCCGGCGCGGCGCTCGCCACGGTGATCAGCCAGTGCATCAGCTTTGTGATTCTCTTTCTGGGAAGCCGGCGGGGAGCGAATATTAAGCTCCATATCGCCAATGTTTCATTCCGTCTCCATTTTATGAAAGAGATCATTAACGGCGGCACGCCGTCTCTGTGCCGGCAGGGACTTTCCAGCATCTCGACGATTCTGCTCAATACGGCGGCCGGAGCCTGCGGAGGGGATGCGGCGATCGCGGGAATGAGCGTTGTGACGCGGGTGATGATGTTTGCCAATTCGGCGCTGATCGGTTTCGGGCAGGGATATCAGCCTGTCTGCGCGTTTAATTACGGCGCTTCTCTTTACAAGAGAGTGCGGGACGGATTCTGGTTCTGTGTGAAGTGGGGAACTGTGTTTCTGCTGGTGATGGCGGTTCTTGCGTTCTCCTTTGCGCCCCAGATCATCGCCTTTTTCCGGCAGGATCCGGATGTGATCGCGGTCGGAACAGTTGCGCTCCGGTTTCAGGCGTGCGTCTTCCCGGTGAACGCGTTTATTGTGATGGCGAATATGATGCTCCAGTCGATGGGACGAGGAGTGAAGGCATCGATTGTGGCGGCGTCCCGGTCCGGAATCTTTTTCATTCCGTTTATTCTGATTCTGCCGCAGATCTTTGGGCTGACAGGGGTTGAGGTCACGCAGACCTGCGCGGACATCTGTACGGTTCTGGTGGCGGTCCCGCTGGTGTTCTCCGTGATGAGGCAGATGAAGGAGATGGAGAAAGCGGGCGGGGAAGAAACGCAGGCATAAGGGGAAGGATTCTCTCGGGAGGAGGGAGGAAATTTATCAAGGCGTCCCTCTATGATAGAGAAATCGAAGAAAATCAATAAAAAGTTCATAATTCTTTAGGAAAAAAAGACTTTTCATTTCGCAGTTTCTTGATATACTGTATTAGTATACATAGTACAGTTTGCGACGGAAATTCTTCGGAAACAGGGGAGAGGATGGGAAACGGATATGAAAAGAAAATGGAAAAGCGGCAGAACAGCCGGGATGATAGTGGCTCTTGTGGTCTTTCTGGCGGTGGGAATGACGGCCTGCGGGCAGGAAGATTCGCCGGGACAGAGGACACAGACCGGCGAGGCACAGAGTGCAGAGGCGCAGACCGGCGGAGAGCAGATTGCAAATCCGTTTACGGATTGTGCAGATCTGCAGGAAGCGGAGGAAATTGCCGGATTTTCCATAACAATTCCGGAAAAGCTATCTGCCGACTATACGGAACTGACGTACCGCGCGATAGAGGGGGAGCTGATAG
This sequence comes from Eubacteriales bacterium, assembly GCA_030524225.1. Classification (GTDB taxonomy): domain Bacteria; phylum Bacillota; class Clostridia; order Lachnospirales; family Lachnospiraceae; genus CAG-791. The sequence continues at coordinate 2,508 of JAUNGV010000029.1, read as the reverse complement.
AGGTTATTTACCGTCAGCCGGGACAGGAGGATGAGATCCGGATCCGGAAAGCCATCGGCGAGGGTGATATCAGCGGAGATTATCGGGAGTACGGGATCGTGGAGACGGCAGAGGAAGAGTCGTCGGGCGCTCAGGTGACGATGAAGGGAGAGGACAAGGAGAGTGAGGAGAGACAGGCAGCAATTTGGGAAAATGACGGATATGCGTATTCTCTCACAACGGATCAGGGAATCGATCGTCAGGAACTGATTAAAATACTGCAGACGATTCAGTAGAAGAATGAAAAGAATCCTAAAGAACGACAAGAACTCCAAAGCATGATATATTCAAAAGAACAACAAGAATTCTAACTTACAGGAAGGAAAACAGAGAATGAAAAAGAAATATCTGGGAAGAGGAAAAGCAGTGGCACTGATTTTGGCGGCGGCCATGGCAGTTTTTGTTGCGGCGTGCGGATCGGACGGCGGGCAGACGGACAGCACACAGACGCAGGAGGTAACGACGGCGGGAGAGTCTGCAGCGGGGGCAGCGTCCTCCGGTGCGGCGGCGCAGGAAGGAGCGGAAACGGCACAGTCCGATGCCGGGACGACGGCGCAGGAGAGCGGCGAGAGCGCAGGAGACGCGGAAACTGCCGTGATCGGCGGCGCAGACGGGGCGACGCAGATTTATATCGAAGGAGTGGGAAATGGAGAGAGCCTGTTCGAGAGCAATGAGAATACGGCGCTCAAGGTGTCCCGCTCGGAGGAGGAGAAGCAGTATCCTGAAAGCGGAGAGGCGCAGATCGTGACAAAAGTGGAAAGCCTTACGGTAGAGGATACCGGATATGAGGCGCTGCAGGCGGCCCTTGATCAGCAGAATGCGGATGAAAAGGGGCTGGCCGGGGAGGAAGCTGCACAGACGATGGAAGGTCTCTCGCTTATGGAAGAGGAAATGGCGGACAGCGGAGAGACAGCGGAGACGGATCGCCCGGTCTACTCGATTGAGAGCACTGTGCAGATGAAGCGGGCCGACGAGAAAATTTTCAGCTACACCAGGATGGAATACAGTTATCTGGGCGGCGCGCATCCGAATACGGCGGTGAACAGCTATACATTTGATTCGCAGACGGGAGAGCAGCTGCAGCTGCGCGACATAGCGGCGGATTATGACGCTCTGTATGAGTATGTGCTGGCGCAGCTGGCAGAGTATGAGGAGTCGTATGGATTCTTTGAGGGATATGAGGACACAGTCAGGGAGATGTTCTACGGATCTTCCGTTCTTACCGGAGAAACGCAGGCGGAGGGCGAAGGGCAGAGCACAGCGAATAGCGCGACGATTCCGTGGTTTGTCACGGATGCAGGCGTAACGGTGTATTTTAACAATTATGACATCGGTCCCTACGCGATGGGACAGGTTGTGGTGAACATTCCGTTTGAGAGTCAGGGAGCTCTCTTTGTGGAGGACATCCAGTAGACTTACCGTGCAGCATAGATGGATAAAGCAGCAAGAGAAAAGCAGCGCGTCGGCGGGAGAAGGGAAATCCTCCTGCTGACACGCTGTTTTTGACTGGTGCGAAGAAGGCAGTTATTTTTTCTGCAGGGAATCCAGGTAGGAAACGGCGGAGAGCGCCGCGATATTGCCCTCTCCGGCGGCTTTGATGTACTGGTACGGCGCGCCGACGAGATCCCCGCAGGCAAAGCAGCCAGGGAGATTCGTCTCCATCAGCCGGTTTACGGCGACGTGCTGCTGTTCGAGCAAAAGGCCCGGAACGAGTTGTTCCGGCGCGATGCTCTCCCGCAGGACGAAAATACCGTCGGCTTCGACAATCTGCCCGGAGGTGCGAAGCGCGGAGACCTTGCGCTCTCCGAGAATCTCCTGCGGAATCTCCCGCAGCACCGTGAGATTGGCGGGGCGGGAGGACTCGTCTGCAAGACGCCCCAATTCCCGGTACATCGGGAGATAGAGGACGGAGGAGACGACCTCGGCGAGATAGACGGCTTCAGATTCTTCTTTCTGGGAGTAGCCCACAACGATCACGGTTTTACCGCGGTAGAGGGGAGCGTCGCAGGTTGCGCAGTAGCTGACGCCGCGGCCGAGAAATTCCTTTTCTCCCGGGAGGGCTTTGCCGCTGGTGACGCCGGTGGCCAGAATGACGGCTCCCGCCTCGAGAAACTGTTCTCCGGCCTGCAGGCTGAAATATCCGCCCATATCGTAGATCGCAGCGACCCGCTCGTCGGTGATGGAGAGTTCCATCGCGTCGAGGTGAGACTGGAATGCCTCTGCCAGCTGCTCTCCGGAGACAGAGGGAAGTCCCAGGTAATTCTGAATCAGATGCGCTTTGGTGAGTTTCGTGCTCATCAGTCTGCTGCCGAGAAGGAGGACGCGCTTGCCCCGGAGCTTCGCGGTGATGGCGGCGGAGAGTCCGGCAGGGCCGGTGCCGATGACGGCGATGTCATATCTGTTGGGATTCATTGATTCCATGGATATCTCCTTTTCTGTTGTATTGTCTTTTATTGTTTAAATTTTTTA
>JAUNGV010000028.1:22841-31466 GCA_030524225.1 Eubacteriales bacterium | reverse complement strand
CAATCCCGAGATTTGTGCCGGAGCGTCACAAATCTCGATTATGGCAGACGCAAATATCCGATTTGCGTCGCCCCGTCGCGAGCATCGCTCCGGAATGGAGATCAAAAATGAACGCAATTGTAGCGGTGGACAGAAACTGGGCAATCGGCAGCAAGGGGCAGCTCCTTGTCAGCATCCCGGCGGATCACAAGATGTTCCGCCAGGAGACGACCGGCAAGGTGATTTTGTATGGAAGAAAGACACTGGAGACGTTTCCGCTGGCGCAGCCGCTGGCACAGCGGGAGAATATTATCCTCTCGTCCAATCCCGCCTATCAGGTGAAAGGGGCGAAGGTGGTGCACAGCGTTGAGGAGGCGCTGGAGGCGGTGAAGGGATACGATACGCAGGATGTCTATGTGATCGGCGGAGAGAGCGTGTACCGTCAGTTCCTGCCGTACTGTGACGTCGCGCATGTGACGGAGATCGACCGGGCGTACGAGGCGGACGCATATTTTCCGGATCTGTCAGTGGATTCTGCGTGGGAGAGAACGGCGGAGAGCGAAGAGCAGACGTATTTCGACACACCGTACACCTTCGTCAAATACGAGAGGAAGAAATAGAAGATAATTGATGAGAGAAATTTGGAGACGGATACGCAGCATCATATTGAAAACGAAGCTCCCGAAAGCGTACAGAAGCGGGGCATGCCGGACGGCGGACAGCGCATCGCCGGGAATGCACCGGGACGGGAACGGCCGGGCAGAGAACAGCACATCGCAGGGACTGCACCGGAGCGGAAATGGCCGGGCGGCGGGCAAAGCGCGCGCCAGTGTATACCGGGCAGCCGCCGCCCTGCTGATCGCGGCGGCGCTTCTGACCGGCTGCGGGGATAAGGTCGTGCTGACGAGTGGCTTCGGTGCGCAGGAGGTCTTCCTGATCGGGGAAACGGCGGGAACGGTGGCGGAGCTGCGGATCTATCTGATTAATCTGCGCAACCAGTACCGCTCGGTGTTCGGCGAGGAGGTATGGGCGGGAGCCGAGAGCGATGCGCTGGAGGAAACCGTGCGCAGCACGGCGCTGGCGCGCCTCAGTAAGGTCAAGGCGCTGACGCTCATGGCGAAGGAGAGGGGAATCGCCCTCTCAGAAGAAGAGGAGGCACTGGCGCAGGAGTGCGCGGCGGCGTATGAGGCGACATTGACCGAGGCGGACAAAGAGGCGCTGGGAGTCTCGGAGGGCGATACACTGCTGCTGTCGATGTATGAGGATTACATGCTGGCAGATAAGGTGTACCGCAGTACGATCGAGAGCATCAACCCGGAGATCAGCGACGATGAGGCGCGCAGCGTGCAGGTGGAGAGCATCCTGTTTAAGACATACCGGACGGACAGCGAGGGGAACAGGATCGAGTACGATGAGGCGCAGAGAGAAGAGGTCCGGGCGCGGGCGCAGAGCGTGCTCTCTCAGATTCAGGGCGGCGCTGACTTTGCGGAGATGATTTCCCTCTACAATGAGGCTGCGGTCAGTAGTTATACCTTCGGCAAAGGGGAACAGGACGCCGCGTTTGAGGAGGCTGCGTTTGCACTGGATACCGGAGCGCTCAGCGATGTGGTGGAGACGCAGGACGGGTATCGGATCATTCTCTGCGTGAGCTCGTTTGACGAAGCGCAGACAGAGGCCAACAAAGCCAAGATGCTGAAGGAGCGCAAGGATGAGGTGTTCGGGGAGCAGTATGACGCGTTTGTCGGGAGCACGGACGCACTGCTCAATGAGCCTCTCTGGGAAAGCTTTTACGTGGAGGACGATCCGGAGGTGACGACAGACGCCTTTTTCGACATTTATACAGAGAGAACACAGCAGGAGTGACACGGGTTGAATAGTTCAGCGGGGAGGGGACCATGTATCAGCATCACAGAGATTCGATTGAGAAACTGAAAGAGTATTTCAAGGACAGGGAAGGAGTGATCGCCCTGATTCTGGGCGGCTCGGTGGCCAAGGGCTGCGAGCGGGAGGATTCTGATCTGGACGCCATGGTGATTATTTCACAGCAGGCGTATGCAGAGAGGGCGGCATCCAATACGACAGTGGAGACGATTTTCGGCCACTGCACCTATCCGGGCGGATATTTTGACGTCAAATATATGACGAAGGAGTATCTGGAGGAGGCGGCGCAGAAGGCGAGCGAGCCGACGCGCAACTCTTTTATCGGCGCGCGGGTGCTGTTCTCGGCAGACCCGGAAATTGAGGGGATCGTGAACCGGATTCCGGTCTTCCAGAAACAGGAGAAAGAGGCGAAGATGGCCTCCTTCTACAGCAATTTTCATCTGAATTATTACTATTTCCTGCGGATCTGCAAACCGGAGGGGTATATGAGGATGCGGTGTATCAGCGAGATGATTTACAGCATTTACCGCATGGTGCTGCAGGAGAACGAAGTACTGTTTCCCTGCAACAGAAGGCTGGAGGCAACGGTGGAACAGGTGGATAACAGGCCTGAGAATCTGGTGGAGCTGGGGAAAACTCTCGCCCGGGCGCAGGACGATCAGGATGCGGAGCGGTTTGCACAGGCCTATCTGGACTGGACGAAGTATCCGCTTCCGCAGGATATGAGCAAGGTACTCTCGCGTTATACGGCGGATTTTGAGCAGTGGTGGAGAGTGCCGGCGCCCCTCGTGGCGGAATGGTAGAGGGAACCGAAGAATGAAGCGGGCAGGGCGTGCGCTGTGTCGGCGCCCCTCGCAGAGAAAACACCAAAGAGGAGGCGGTGGGAATGAAGCGGCAGGGCGGGCACTGTGTCGGCGCCTCTCGCAGAGAAGAGGCAGAGAGAGGACCGGGGGAAGAGGCGTGCAGGAAGCGGCCGACTGGCCGGATGCGCCGCTTTAGAAAAGTTTTAGAATTGTGCAAATCCGCATAAATACTGGATAAACAGAGAATTGTTAGCACTCATATCAAATGAGTGCTAATTTTTTATTGACTTTTTTCCGGGGGAAGATTACACTCGATATTGTGAGAAATAAAGCGGCGGCGTCCTCCTGCAGATGGGCAGGGATGCGTCGTGCAAAAGACGGCTGTGAGAGGCGGAGGAGCGGAATTATGCCGCTGATGCGCCCCGCCGCCGCGGGATTCTTTCCTGTAATGTTTGCTGAGTTGATACAAACTTATACAATTTATACAAAGGAGCGATGCAGTATGGCAACAGAAAAAGGTACCTTATCGATTAACAGCGAAAATATGTTTCCGATCATCAAGAAGTGGCTTTATTCCGACCACGATATTTTCTACAGGGAGCTGATTTCCAACGGATGCGACGCGATCACGAAGTTGAAGAAGCTCGATGTGATGGGCGAGTACAGCCTGCCGGAGGGGTATCAGCCCCGCATTGACGTGATCGTCAATCCGCAGGAGAAGACGCTGCAGTTTTCGGACAACGGTCTGGGCATGACGGCGGACGAGGTCAAGGAGTATATCAACAATATCGCGTTCTCCGGAGCGGAGGACTTCCTGGCAAAATACAAAGACAAGGCGAACGAGGATCAGATCATCGGTCATTTCGGACTGGGATTCTATTCGGCGTTCATGGTGGCGAATCTGGTGACGATCGACACCCTTTCCTATCGGGACGGGGCGCAGGCGGTGCACTGGGAGTGCGACGGCGGCAGCGAGTTCTCGATGAGCGATTCGGACAAGAAGACGTTCGGCACCGTGGTGACGCTCCACTTAAACGAGGACTGCGTGGAGTTCGCCAACTATTACAAGGCGAGAGAGGTGATTGAGAAGTACTGCTCCTTCATGCCGACCGAGATCTATCTCTCTGAGGAGGACACGAAGGAAACCCAGATCATCAAAGAGTCCGAGCGCCGTCCTGACGACGTCGTTCTGGAGACGATCGAGCCGGAGAAGAAGCCGGAGGCGGACAAGGATAAAGACGCACAGGCGGACGGTGAGGCGAAGCAGGAGCAGCCCGAGGAGAAGAAATTCAAGATCAGGAAGCGGCCGGAGCTTCTGAATGATACACATCCGCTCTGGGGCAAGACGCCGAAGGACTGCACCGACGAGGAGTACAAGGAGTTTTACCGCAAGGTCTTCCATGACTACAAGGAGCCTTTGTTCTGGATCCACCTGAACATGGACTATCCGTTTAATTTAAAGGGAATTCTCTATTTCCCGAAGATCAATATGGAGTATGAATCGATCGAGGGAACGATCAAGCTCTATAACAATCAGGTGTTTATCGCGGACAATATCAAAGAGGTGATTCCGGAATTCCTGATGCTGCTCAAGGGCGTGATCGACTGCCCGGATCTGCCGCTCAACGTCTCCAGAAGCGCGCTCCAGAACGATGGCTTTGTGAAGAAAATTTCCGATTATATCACGAAAAAGGTGGCGGAGAAGCTCTCCGGTATGTGCAAGACCGACCGCGAGAATTATGAGAAGTACTGGGACGACATCAGCCCGTTCATCAAGTTCGGCTGCTTAAAGGACGACAAGTTCTGCGAAAAGATCACGGATTACATTCTCTTTAAGGATCTCGACGGCAAGTATGTGGCTCTTCCGGAGGCTCTGGAAATCAACACCGGCAAGGATGAGGAGAAGAAGGACGCAGAGAACGGCGAGGCGCAGGCAGAGGGCGCGGAAGAAGCACAGGCGGACGGCGAGGCAAAGGAGGCCGGCACCGCGACAGATGAGAACGGAGAGAAGGTAGAGGCGGAAGTCGTCGGCGGGGAATCCGAAACGCAGGAGAATGCGGATGAGGAAGAAGAGAAGAAGGACCGCACCATCTACTACGTCACCGACGTCAAGCAGCAGAGCCAGTACATCAATATGTTCCGCGCGGCCAAGATGCAGGCGTTTGTCCTGAATCACAATATCGATCAGCCGTTCATCTCCCAGCTCGAGGCGAAGAACGAGGGGATTCACTTCGCGAGAATCGATGCGGACCTCACCGACGCTTTAAAGAGCAAGACCGGCAAGAAGGCGGCAGAGGAGCTGAAGGCTGAGGGAGAGAAGCTGCAGACCGCAGTGCGCAAGGCACTCGGAAACGAGAACCTGACCGTGAAGCTGGAAAAGCTGAAAAACAAGAAGATTTCCTCCATGCTCACGGTGGACGAGCAGAGCCGCCGTATGCAGGATATGATGAAGATGTACGCATCGAACGGCATGGGCTTTGGCATGGGAGGCTTCGGCAAGGAGGGAGAGACCCTCGTCCTGAACGCCAACCATCCGCTTGTGCAGTATGTGATGGCGCACGAGGAAGGCGAGAACACGAAGCTGATCTGCGAGCAGCTCTACGATCTGGCTCTTCTGCAGAACGCGCCGCTTGAGGCGGATGAGATGACGAAGTTCGTCGAGAGAAGCAACGAGATTATGGAGATCCTGACGAGAGAATAAAGTCAGAGTCCCGAGAGACAGACAAGAGGCAATGTGCTATAATTCTCCTTGGATTATAAATCCAGGGAGAATTTTTTATGATTAAAACACGCGCTATGGCCTCTCTGATGGGCGGAGAACAATTTCATTACGCACAGGAACCGCTGACCTTTTCCGTGAGGGAAATCCGGATGACGCTGGAGCCGGGAGAGGTGCGGGAGGGCGCGTTTACGGTGTACGGACCGGAAGGGATGAGCGTCAACGGCTTTGTCTCCTCCACGAGACTGGCGATGCAGTGTCTGTCTGATACCTTCGCCGGTTCGCAGGATGTGATCGGCTACCGGTTTGACGCCGCCGCTTTTGGGGACGGGGATATACTGGAGGGAGAATTCCGGATCGTTTCGAATCAGGGGGAATACGCGATCCCGTTCTCTGTAACGGTGTGTGCGCCGCGTCTGATGTCGGAGGCGGGACCGGTGGAGAACCTTCTGCAGTTCACAAATCTGGCCAAATCGAACTGGAAGGAGGCGGTGTCCCTCTTTTACAGCCCTGAGTTTCTCTCGGTTTTTTCGGAGCAGGAGAGAGAGGAGGAGGCGCTGTACCGCGGCCTGAGCGCGGTGCAGGGAAACGAGCAGAACGTCGAGGAGTTTCTGATTGCGGCGGGACTCAAGAAGGCGGCGGAATTCCTGCCGGAGCAGAAACAGATCAGGCTGGAGTGGAACCGGAAGACACAGGAGATGGTGGAGTACCGGATCGCTCTGATTCGAAACGGCTGGGGATATACGAGACTGACCGCAGAGACGGACGGCGCGTTTCTCCAGCTTCTTCAGCCGGTGATTTCGCAGGAGGATTTCCTGGCGGGCGCCGCGCAGAGCGGCGAGGCGGGCTTTTATTCGGATACCTGCGAGGTGAAGTTTTGCATTGATCCGGAGCGTCTGCACGAAGGCTGTAATTTCGGGGCGCTCACCTTTCACGCGCCGTTTGGCACGTTTACGGTTCCGGTGGAGGTGGTCTGCCGGACCAGTCCGCTGCCCGTTTCCATGCGGACGAAAGAGCGCAGCCAGCTCATTCTGCGGATGATGCGGTATTACGAGGACTTTCGTTCCAAAAAGATGAAGTCGAGAGAGTGGCTCTCGCAGACGGGTGTGGTGATCGAGAGACTGCGCGCCGTCGATCCGGCGAGCGTCTATCCGGGACTGTATCAGGCGCATCTGCTCGTCACGGCGGGAAAGAACGCGGAGGCGATGCGGGAGCTGCAGAGGATGGCGCTCAGGGACAGGGCGCGGGCAGAGGGGCAGGAGACGCAGAGCAGCGTTGCGATCCGGGCGGCCGCAGAGGCGTTCCGGCTGCGGGAGAGCGGCTGGGAGGGAACGCATGACGCGGGGATTCCGGGGGCGGAGAGCGATCCGGACAATCCCGCGGACGGCAGCATGGCCTCCCGGGCGGAGACGATGGACAGGTGGCTGCGAAAGCTGCTGGAGGAGAATCCCGTCGCATACTGCTATGCGCAGTACATCACGGCGCTCTGCGCTCCGGAGAATTCCGGCGCGGCGGCGCGGGCGGTACTCGCCATCGAGGAACAGCACAAGAGAGAGCCGTCCAACTGGCGGATTGCATGGCTCCTGCTCTATCTGTCCGATCATTACCGCAAGAGGCCGTCGGTGAAATGGAATATGCTGCGGGAACAGTTCGCCTATGGATGCCGCTCTCCGCTGCTGTATCTGGAGGCCTACGGACTGATCTCGATCAATCCGGCCATTGCGGGGAGGCTGGAGGAATTCGAGCTGCAGACCCTCCTCTATGCGGCCAAAAAGGGAATGCTCACGCCGGCGGTGATGACGCAGGTGAATATGCTGGCGCGAAGTCAGCGCGTTTTTTCGGGAAAGCTGCTGCGCATTCTGACGGCGGGCTATGCGTTGGAGGAACTGCGGGAGGAGACGCTGGAGAGTATCTGCGCTCTGCTCATCAAGGGAAATGTGTCGGATGGCCGGTATTTTCACTGGTATCAGGAGGGGGTAGAGGCGCAGCTGCGCGTCACCAGACTCTATGAATATTATATGCTCTCCCTCCCGGAGGATTTCGAGGGAGAACTGCCGCAGTCGGTGCTGCTCTATTTCTGCTACCAGAGCACGCTTCCCTACGACAAAAATGCGTATCTTTACCGCTATATGCACGAACACCGGGAGCAGTACGGGGAACTCTACCACTATTACGAGCCGGAGATTCTGCGTTTTACGATGCTCGCACTGGATAAGGGGCGCACGGGTCGCGATCTCCAGTATCTCTACGGAACCTTCCTCGATGAGCGAACGGTCAACGCGCAGAATGCGGCGGCCGCGGCGCGGGCGGTGTTCGGCTGTGTGATCCGCACGGCGGATTTCCGCGCGGCGCAGCTGATTCTGCGCTATGAGAAGAGCAGCTGCGAAGAGGTTTATCCGGTGGAGAACGGGATCTGTTATCTGCCGGTTTACGGGGAGGAGGCTGCGTTCTTCTTCGCGGACGAGGCGGGAAACCGGTATGCGGAGAGCATTCCCTATACCTGTGAGAAAATGTCGCGCAGAGAGGAGCTGCTGCGCCTTCTGGCACGGTTTGACACGGGGATTTTCGGACTGGATCTGTATCTGTCAGGACTGCCGGGAGCGGATTATGCGGTTTCAGCGGGAAACTGCGCGCGCTATCTGGGACTGGCGGAATCGGAGAAGGTGTCTCCTGCCTACCGTCAGATTCTCCGGCTAAGACTCCTGCATTACTACAATGACAACGACTGTATCCGCGAGATGGACGCCTATCTGGGGCGGCTGACGCCGGCAAATCTGCGGGCCCCCGAGCGCGGAGAGATCGTTCGTTTTCTGACGCTGCGCGGGATTTATGATAAGGCGATGGAGTGGATCAGGCGCTATGGAACGTACGGCGTGGATGAGGGAACGCTCTTCCGACTGTGCAGCAGATTCCTCTCCAGAGAAGAGCCCGTCGAGGATGAGGTGCTGGCGGGGATTGTCTATCAGACGTTTCTGCTCGGGAAATATGACGAGAGTCTGCTTTCTTATCTGGAGTACTATTTTAACGGCCTGACAAGGGAAATGAATGAGATCCGGCAGGCCATGCGGTCCTTCGGGATGGAAACCTCTTTTCTGGCAGGGCGGATGCTGCGGCAGATGCTCTACAGCGGAATCGTGCTGCCGCAGCAGGGGGAGATCGCACAGGAGTACCGGGCGGGCGGAGCGGATCCGGAACTGCTCTCGGCGGTGCTGGCGCAGAGCTCGCACGCCTATTTTGCGGGGC
>JAUNGV010000028.1:0-22831 GCA_030524225.1 Eubacteriales bacterium | reverse complement strand
GTTCCTGCTCCGGGAGATCGGCAGACTCGGCAGGGACGGTCTGCCGCTGCTTGATATCTGCCGGATCGCCTATGTCCACAGCTATGCGGAGGCGACCGGTGAACTGGCGGATCAGGTGTATGATACCATAGCGATGTTTCTGGAGGATCTGTGTGCGAGAGGGATCGTCTTTCCCTTCTTCCGCCGCTTCCTTTTGCTTGCGCCGAGGCTGTCGGTCTATGCGGATCAGACGCTGGTGCAGTACAGAGGCAGGCGGGGCGCGCCGGTGATCTTCCACTATGCGCTGGAGGCAGAGGACGGAACGGTGCCGCCGTACGAGGCGCGCACGATGCGCGAGATGTATGAGGGAACCTATGTGACTGGTTTTGTCCTCTTTTTCGGGGAACAGCTGCGCTATTACATTACGGACGATCCGGAGGAGAAGAATATCGTCGAGAGCGGGAGTCTCGGGCAGGACGGCCAGATGCCGCAGGAGCAGGGGAGGTTCGGCCAGATCAATGCGATCTCGACCGCGGTGACGATGCGGGATTACGAGGGGGCGCTGGAACAGCTGGAGGAATACGATCATCTGGCGCATCTGGTGATGGGGCTCTTTTCATGAGAGACGGGAGCTGTGCCGGGCGCTGCAGTTCTGAGTGTTGGCGGGGATGTCCCGCAGGGGTACTGCGGATCTGCGTGCAGACAGGAAAGTTTGCCGGGCGGCAGACACGGTTGTGAGAGACGCGCTGCTTCGGCATGGAGGTAAGTATGCTTTTTACAAAAGGGCCGGAAAAACGATATATGGTCGGTTTTGATCTCAGGGAGACCTTCTGCCAGATTTCCTATTACAGAAACGACGGGCAGACGGAGGCGGGCCGGGAGCCTGTGACTTTTTCACAGGGGGGTCCGGAGGAGTTCAATATTCCGGCGGCGCTCTGTAAGCATCACGAAAGGAATCAGTGGTTCTGCGGCAGAGAGGCTCTTTCCCGGGCGGAGAGCGGGGAGGGAACGCTGGTGGATCACCTGCTCCCGACGGCGCTGGCCGGGACGCCGGTGGTGATCGGGGAGGAGGAATTCGATCCCTGCGGGCTGATGGCTCTCTTTATCCGGCGCTGCTTTGCGCTGCTCGCGGAGAAGGTTCCGACGGAGCAGATCGCGGCTGTGATGTTTACGGCGGAGCGGATGACGAAGGAGACGGCGCAGCTGTTGGCGGACGTCCGTCAGAGAATGGAACTGCCGGTCGATCATGTCTGCTGCGAGACGTATGCCAATTCCTTCTATAACTATATGCTGATGCAGCCATCTTCTCTGAGGGAGAGAGAGGTGTTGCTGTGCGAGTATGACGGGGGTGAAACGCTCCTGACGCACCGGCTGGTCTTTAATCCGAATACGACGCCGACGGTGGCGTTTATGGAGAAAAAGGAGTATCCCTTTGCCCGGAGACAGGAGGGCGGAGCGGGAACGGAGGCGCGCCGCAGTGCCGAAAGCCAGCCGGAGAGGGAAGAGCGTGCGCCTCTCTTACCGGAGGAAAAGGACGAGAGGTTCCTCGCGATTCTCGGAGACGCGATAGGGGACCGGCGTCCGGCGTCGGCCTATCTGATCGGGGACGGCTTCAAGGGTGGATGGATGCGCAAATCCCTGACGTATCTGTGCTACCAGAGACGGGTGTTCCAGGGGAACAATCTGTATTCCAAGGGGGCGGCCTACGGGGCTCTGTTTCGCGTACAGCCTCCGGCGCTGACGAAGGAGTACTTCTTCCTCGGCAAAAACAAGCTCAAGTCCAATGTGGGAATGCAGGCGCTGCGCCGCGGGCAGATGGCCTACCACGCGGTGCTGGACGCCGGAGAGAACTGGTATGAGGTTGATAAGACGGAGGATTACATTCTGGAGAGCGGCAATGAGCTGCGCCTGATCGTGACGCCCCTGACGGGAGCGCGGGCGCAGGAGTACCCGGTGGTGCTGGATAAGCTGCCTGTGCGGGCGCAGAGAGCGGCGAGAATCCGCGTGCGCTACACGATGCCGACGCCCCAGACTCTCCTGCTGCGGGCACAGGATCTGGGATTCGGAGAGATCTATCCGGCGAGCGGGCTGTCCTGGGAACAGACGCTGGAGGTCTAGCGGGATCTGGTACGGGGTGTCTTGCGGGAGTTCCGGAGCTGAAGGTCTGGGACGGGCTGTCCTGCGGGAGATTTGGCGCTGAAGGTCTTGGGTTAAAAAAGAGGGAATGTCACGGCGCGGCTGCGAAAGGAGCGCCGGTGAGGAGACGGATATGGGACGCGTACTGCTGACGGTGGGCCGGCTGGCCGAAAAGCCGTATTATATTGAAAAAATCGGGCGGAATGTCTACTCGGTTGAGGAACTGTGCTACTCTCTGGTGCAGAGCGCCCAATTCCTCGATGCGTGGATTCTGGATCCGGCGCTGCTGTCATGGCTGGAAAAGGAATGCGGGCTGCCGGAGCTTGCAGCGGCCCTCTCCCCGTATCTGGGCAAAAAAGATGCGCTTTCGGAGTTTGTGACGACCCTCCTGAATTATACGGGGTATATTCCACAGGAGAAGCAGCGGCAGACGCGCCGGATCGTGCAGGCTGGCGAGGGGCTGGAAGAATGGGAGAGCCGGCTGGCGCGGGCGGATTACCTGCGGGAGAGCGGCAGATATTCCGCTTCGGAGTCGGAATATCAGGCAGTGCTGGAGGGACTTCCCGAGACGGAACGTTCGCTCCGGGCGAGGGCACTGCGGGGACTGGGGATCTCCGAGTGCAGCCGGTTTCTGTTCGCGCTGGCGGCGGAGCGGTTTTTTGCCGCATGGAAGCTGACGGAGGAGAAGGAGGATTACTTCCGTTTTCTCGCCGCGACACGGCTGTCGATGCAGCCGGAGGAGTATGTCTCGTTTGCCACGTCGCATCCGGAGGCGTACGACTGTTCCATGGAACTGGAGAAGAAGATGGAGGAGCTCAAAGCCTCCTATGCCGGGACGCCGGGCGGCCGTCAGCTCGAACGGCTGCGGCGTTTTCTGGAAGAGGACCGAACCTATTCCTTTGAATCTGAGCTGCTTATGGTCGTGCATGATTTGAAGGAGAGATACAGGGAGGACGCCCAGACCGCCTGGTGACAAAGTGACTGTGCATCGGGGGAAACCGTCTGCTGCGGTGAAAAGCGCGTGAACGTGGCTTTGCGGATGGTGTGGGTCAAACTGTTACTATGAGGGACCTCGGTGCGGGACGCGGCGGCGGATTTTCAGGTTGACGCGTCCCCGTTTGGTATGCTACTATATTTTCTGTGCGATTTAGTGTGCTAAATCGCTAAATCATTAAAGCCGCTCCCTGCCGGCAAGGTGAGGCAGGACTGCGGGATTTGTGACGGAGCGCGGCAGATCCTGCGGATGGCAGACAGAAGGCGTGCTTCAAAATGGAGGATATTATGAAAAAAGCAGGAAGTGTTATTTTGGGGATGACGCTGGCGGCAGCGCTGCTCGCAGGATGCGGCTCCAGCCAGAGCGCGGACACGGCGGCTACGCAGGCGCAGGCGTCCGGCGAAGCAGTCAGCGAGGCGGCTGAGGAAGCGGTATCGGAGACTGCGGAGGCAGAGAGTGCGGAGACCGCGGCGGAGGAGACGACGTTCACCGTCGGATTTGACGCGGAGTTCCCGCCTTACGGATTTATGGATGACAACGGCGAGTATACCGGATTTGATCTGGATCTGGCGCAGGAGGTCTGCGACCGGAACGGATGGACGCTGGTGAAGCAGCCGATTGACTGGGATGCAAAGGACGCGGAGCTGGAATCCGGCGCGATCGACTGCATCTGGAATGGCTTTACGATGAACGGCAGAGAGGACGCGTATACATGGTCTGATCCGTATATCGACAACTCTCAGGTTGTGGTTGTGCCCGCAGGCATGGGAATCGAGTCTCTGGCTGATCTGGCAGGACTCAATGTCGGCGTGCAGAAGGATTCGAGCGCTCTGGCGGCTCTGGAGGGGGACCAGAAGGAACTGGCGGATACGTTTGGCAATCTGACGCAGTATGCGGATTACAATACCGCATTTATGGATCTGGAACAGGGTGCGGTAGACGCAGTGGCGATTGATATCGGTGTTGCGAACTATCAGATCGCGGGCAAGGAGGATCAGTTCACGATCCTCGACGAGCGTCTCTCGAGCGAACAGTATGCGATCGGATTCAAGCTGGGCAATACGGAGCTGCGCGATCAGGTGCAGGCAACGCTGTACGAGATGGCGGCTGACGGAACCCTCGCTGAGATCGCGGACAAGTATGCGGATTACGGCGTGCCGGAGAGCATCTGCCTGACGGCGCAGGACGAGACTGCTGATGCGGCGGAGGTCTCTGAGGAGGCTGCGTCTGCAGAGACGGCAGAAGAGGCGGCTGCCGAGGCGACAGAAGAAGCTGCGTCTGCGGAGACGGCAGAGGAAGCGGCGGAATAAGGATCCTGGTAACGCAGGGAACCGGCCGCGGGAATCATCAGGCATCATAAAGAATCAGACGGTCTGCCGCAGCGAAGCTGCGGCGGGCGACCCGGTCCGGTGCGCCTCAAAACGCACCGGACCATTTTCACCGCAGAAACCGCCTGTGCGGATTTCTGCTTGCGGCGAGGAGGAAAAGTACAGCAGAAATGCCCGATGGCCTTTCTGCTGTACACGAACCGGAACTGCAAAACGTTCCGATTCGATGATCGCATCGCAGAAACCGCCTGCGCGGATTTCTGCTCGCGGCGAGGAGGGAAAGTATGTCTTTTGGAACAATGATTGAACAGTTGATGGAAGGAATGGGAGTGACGGCGGCGATTTTCGTTCTGACGCTCCTCTTTTCCCTGCCTCTGGGACTGGGGGTATCCTTTCTGCGGATGAGCCGGAGCCGCATCGTCGCGTTTGTGAGCAAGATCTATATCTCGATCATGCGGGGGACGCCGCTGATGCTGCAGCTGATCTGTATCTATTTTGCGCCCTACTATGTGTTCGGCATCCGGATCTCGTCGAGCTACCGCTTTATTGCGGTGATCATCGGATTTTCGCTTAACTATGCGGCGTATTTCGCAGAGATTTACCGTTCCGGAATCGAATCGATGCCCGTCGGGCAGTATGAGGCGGCGAAAGTGCTGGGCTACGGCAAGGGGCAGACCTTTTTCCGGATTATCCTGCCGCAGGTGATCAAGCGGATTCTTCCCTCGGTGACGAATGAAGTCATCACTCTCGTCAAGGATACGTCTCTGGCGTTTGTGATTGCGACGGCGGAGATGTTCACAATCGCCAAGCAGATCGCGGCGAAGGAGACGAATCTGGTGCCGCTGATGGTCGCAGGCGTTTTCTACTACATTTTCAACCTGATCGTCGCGTGGGTGATGGAGAGAATGGAGAAGCACTATTCCTATTATAGAAACTAGACGGCGCGGGCCTCTTTCGGGGATGCGGCAGGGCGTCCTGCCCGCGGGGAAGAGGAACTGTGGCGTCCGGGCGGAAAGAATGAGGAAGAAATCTGTGTCCGCGGCGTCCGGGCAAAAAGAACGCGGAGGAGACCCGGTCCGCAGCGCACAGGCGCGGGCAGAATGGAGAATGGCAATGGCGATGAATTTACTGGAAATTTCTCATATGAAAAAGGGCTTTGACGGGGTGAGCGTGCTCGAGGACATCTCTCTGTCGGTGAAGGAAGGGGAGGTCGTCTCGATTATCGGGCCCTCCGGCTCCGGCAAATCCACGCTTTTGCGCTGTGCCACAATGCTGGAGACGATGGACGGCGGAACGCTGGCCTATCTCGGCAAAAATGCGGCGTGGGAGGAAAACGGACGCTGTGTCTATGCGGGCAAGGCACAGCTCAGGGAGATCCACCGCTATTTCGGACTGGTCTTCCAGAACTTCAACCTTTTCCCGCACTACAGCGTTCTGAAAAATATCACGGAGCCGGTCGTCCTCGCGGGCGTCTCCAAAAAGGAGGCGCAGGAGAGGGCGCTCCGTCTGCTCGATCAGCTGGGACTGGCGGACAAGAAGGACGCGTATCCGTTCCAGCTCTCCGGCGGACAGAGCCAGCGTGTCTCCATCGCCCGGGCGCTGGCGCTGGAACCGAAGATCCTGTTCTTCGATGAGCCCACCTCCGCCCTCGATCCGGAGCTGACCGCCGAGGTGTTGAAGGTGATCCGGGATCTGGCGCAGACCCATATGACGATGATTATCGTCACCCATGAGATGCAGTTTGCGAGAGAGCTCTCCGACCGCGTGATTTTCATGGAGAACGGCTTCATCCGCGTGGAGGGGACGCCGGAGGAACTTTTTGCCACAAACAACGCGCGCGTCAGGGATTTTATCGGCAAATTTACGGTTTGACGGCGCGCTCTTTCCTGATTATACTATCTCTGTATTCATTTCTGAATTTCTATCGCTGTTATGCGGCTTTGCGGTCTTTTTTTGAAAAAACGGAACGGTTGTTCGCGGAACCGGTTTCCACGGAACGATCTGTCCGGCCGGGGAGTTGTCTGCCCCTTCCGGCTGACAGGATGGATTGTTCTGTCTGCTGCGCTGTGTGATTCTGCTGACGGGGTTAAATTGCTCCGGACAGGCGCGGTTCGGACCGCTCCCTCTTTATTTCGCCGGTACCATCCAATTTATATACATCACTCGTTAAGGAGGACAATTTCATGGAAAAGAAAGAGCAGCTTTACGAAGGAAAGGCAAAGAAGGTTTATGCGACCGAGGATCCGGATGTAGTCATCGTAGACTACAAGGATGATGCGACTGCGTTTAACGGACTGAAAAAGGGCACGATTGTCGGCAAGGGCGTCGTCAACAACAGAATGACGAACAAGATCATGCAGATCATGGAGACCAAGGGCGTGCCGACACATTTCATCGAGGAACTCTCTGACCGCGAGACGGCGGTGAAGAAGGTTGAGATCGTTCCGCTTGAGGTCATTATCCGCAATGTGGCTGCCGGCAGCTTTTCCAAGAGACTCGGCGTGCCGGAGGGAACGCAGTTCACGGAGCCCACGATTGAGTTCTCTTACAAGAACGATGATCTGGGCGATCCGCTGATCAACAGCTATTTCGCACGGGCGCTGGATCTGGCGACGTGGGAGGAGATCGAGAAGATCAAGGAGTATGCGTTCAAGGTCAATGAGGTGCTCAAGGAGTACTTCCTGCAGGCGGACATCAAGCTGATCGATTTCAAGATCGAGTTCGGCCGTTTCCATGATCAGATCATCCTGGCGGATGAGATTTCTCCGGATACCTGCCGTCTGTGGGATGTGCACACGAATGAGAAGCTCGACAAGGATCGCTTCCGCAGAGATCTGGGCAACGTCGAGGAGGCCTACAACGAGGTGTTCAAGAGACTGGGCCTCGACTGAGACGGGGCTGACGGCATCGTTTTGATCAGAGATTTTTAACCAGAAGTTTTCAAGCAGAAGTTTTGGGACAGGCGACACGATACTGCGCAGATCACGCTCGGGAGGTGATCTGCGCGGATTTTTGATCGCAGAGCCGCAGACAGACTGCGGCGGAAGGGTAAGAATGGAAGAACTTTCAATGATACTGCCGGAAAACGACGCGCTCGGAGAAGAGTGCGGCGTCTTTGGCGTGTACGATCTGGACGGCAATCAGGACGTGGCGCGCACGATTTATTACGGCCTGCTCGCCCTGCAGCACCGCGGACAGGAGAGCTGCGGTATCGCGGTCAGCGATACGAACGGCCCCAAGGGCAAGGTGTTCAGCCACAAGGATATGGGACTCGTCAATGAGAATTTTACGCCGGAGACCATCTCCAAGTTAAAAGGCGATATCGGAGTGGGACACGTCCGCTATTCGACGGCGGGCAGTTCGACGCGTGAGAATGCACAGCCGCTCGTGCTCAACTATGTCAAGGGAACGCTGGCGCTCGCGCACAACGGAAACCTGATCAATGCGGGAGAACTGCGCAGGGAGCTGGAGTACACCGGCGCTATTTTCCAGACGACGATCGACTCGGAGGTTATCGCGTACCACATCGCGCGGGAACGCTTAAAGAGCGCCAGCGCCGAGGAGGCGGTGGGACGGGCGATGACGAAGCTCTCGGGGGCATACTCCCTGATCGTGATGTCGCCGCGCAAGCTGATCGGGGCGAGAGATCCGTTCGGGTTCCGCCCGCTCTGTATCGGAAAGCGCGACAATGCGTGGATGCTCGCTTCGGAGAGCTGTGCCCTCGACACGGTGGGCGCGGAGTTCGTGCGCGATGTCGATCCGGGAGAGATTGTCACGATTTCTCCGGAAGGGGGAATCAGGAGCGATCGCTCTCACTGTCTTCCCAAGGCGCAGCATGCGTCCTGTATCTTTGAGTATATCTATTTTGCGAGACCGGACAGCTTTCTGGATGGGATCAGTGTCTATAACGCGAGAATTCTGGCGGGCAAGTTCCTCGCGATGGATTCGCCGGTGGACGCAGATCTCGTAGTCGGCGTTCCGGAGTCAGGCAATGTGGCGGCGCTGGGATTTGCCATGCAGTCGGGGATTCCCTACGGACAGGCGTTTGTGAAAAATGCCTATGTGGGCCGGACCTTTATCAAGCCGACGCAGCGTTCGAGGGAGAGCAGCGTGCAGGTCAAGCTGAATGCGTTAAAGGATGCCGTGGAGGGCAAGCGGATCGTCATGATCGACGATTCGATTGTGCGCGGCACGACCTCCGACCGTATCGTGCACATGCTGCGCAGAGCCGGAGCCAAAGAGGTGCATATGCGCGTGAGTTCCCCGCCGTTTCTGTGGCCCTGCTATTTCGGCACAGATGTGCCGGCGCGGGAGCAGCTGATTGCCTATAACCGCTCCGTCGAGGAGATCCGCCAGATCATCGGCGCGGACTCGCTCGCCTATCTGCGGGAGGAGCGGCTCACTGAGATGGTCGGAGACAAGGTCTGTATCTGCAACGGGTGCTTTACCGGCAAATACCCGATTCAGCCGCCGACGGAGGATATCCGCGGGGAGATCGAGAAGTGGGAAGGGCTGCATCGCGACAATGTGTGCCAGAGCAAAGCGGAGGAGTAATCATGAACAACGACAGATATGTAAGCCCGCTCTCGGAGCGGTATGCGAGCCGGGAGATGCAGTATATTTTCTCTCCGGATATGAAATTCGGCACATGGAGAAAGCTGTGGGTGGCGCTTGCGGAGGTGGAGCATGAGCTGGGACTGCAGATCACGCAGGAACAGATCGACGAGCTCAAGGAGCATGTGAACGACATCAACTACGAAGAGGCAAAGGCGAGGGAGAAGGTCGTGCGCCACGACGTCATGAGCCATGTCTATGCCTACGGGCTGCAGTGCCCGAAGGCGAAGGGGATCATTCACCTCGGCGCGACGAGCTGCTATGTGGGCGATAATACCGACATTATCGTGATGCGCGAGGCGCTGCGTCTCGTGCGCAGAAAGCTCGTCAACGTGCTGGCGGAGCTGGCGAAATTCGCGGATGAATACAAGGCGCAGCCGACGCTCGGGTTCACGCATTTCCAGCCGGCGCAGCCGACGACGGTAGGGAAGCGCGCGACGCTCTGGATGCAGGAGTTCTGTCTGGATCTGGAAGAGATCGAGCATGTTCTCGGAAGCCTGAAACTCCTCGGCAGCAAGGGGACGACAGGAACGCAGGCGTCTTTCCTCGAGCTCTTTGACGGCGATCTCGACAAGGTGGACCGCCTCGATCCGATGATTGCGGAGAAGATGGGATTTCCGGGCTGCTATCCGGTATCCGGTCAGACGTACTCGCGCAAGGTGGATACGATCGTACTGAACGCCCTCGGCGGCATCGCGGCGTCCGCGATGAAGATGGCGACAGATATCCGCCTCCTGCAGCACCTGAAGGAAGTGGAGGAGCCGTTTGAGAAGAGCCAGATCGGTTCGTCGGCGATGGCGTATAAGCGCAATCCGATGCGCAGTGAGCGGATCTGTTCCCTGTCCCGCTATGTGATGATCGATGTTCTGAATCCGGCGGTGACGAGCGGTACGCAGTGGTTCGAGCGCACGCTGGACGACTCGGCAAATAAGAGACTGTCCGTGCCGGAGGCGTTCCTTGCGATCGACGGCATTCTCGATCTGTGCCTGAATGTGACGGACGGCCTGAAGGTCTATCCGAAGGTCATTGAGAAGCGCCTGATGTCGGAACTGCCGTTCATGGCCACCGAGAATATCATGATGGACGCAGTCAAGGCGGGCGGAGACCGGCAGGAGATGCACGAGCGCATCCGCGAGCTGTCGATGCAGGCGGGACGGCGTGTCAAGGAAGAAGGTCTCGACAATAATCTTCTGGAACTGATCGCAGCGGATCCGGCCTTCAACCTGAGTCTGGAAGAGCTGCAGAAGACGATGGATCCGAAGCGCTACATCGGCTGTGCGCCGCATCAGGTCGAGAAATTCCTCGCGGATGTGATCCGGCCGATCCTCGAGCAGAACAAAGAACTGCTCGGCGTGAAAGCGGAGATTACGGTGTAGAAAATTTGAAAGAACTGCAGAAGCTTTCTTAGGAAATAAGTTGCTCCCGTCGGAGCGTGGGCAGGAGTACCCGCGTTTCGGCGGGAGTTTTTTGACCACTCTTGACCTTGAGCCGACTTCATGGTGTATGATAAACAATATAATCATCATACAATCAGGAGGAAAGCAATGGCTAAAAAAGTACTGGTACTGACGACGAGTCTGCGGACGGGGAGCAATTCGGACGCGCTGGCGGATTCCTTTGCGAAGGGAGCTGAGGAGGCGGGCCATCAGGTCGAACGGGCGACGCTCAAGGGAAAGACGATCGCGTTCTGCAAGGGATGTCTTGCCTGTCAGAAGCTCGGCAAATGTGTGATCGCGGACGATGCGGTGGCGCTTGCCGAGCAGATGCGGACGGCGGACGTGATCGCCTACGCGACGCCGATCTACTACTATGAGATGAGCGGCCAGATGAAGACCCTGCTCGACCGCGCGAACTCTCTCTATTCGTCGGACTACGCGTTCCGGGATATTTACCTGCTCTCGAGCGCTGCGGAGGATGAAGAAGGAGTGGACCGGCGCGCGGTCGGAGGTCTTGAGGGCTGGATTGAATGTTTCGAGAAGGCGCATCTGGCCGGAACCGTCTTTGCAGGCGGCGTGGACGAGGCAGGATCTATTGCAGGGCACCCGTCGCTGCAGAAGGCGTATGAGATGGGCAGGGCGGTGTAAAGAATGGCAGACGCAAATTGGATATTGACCGAGCGCAGCGAGGGATGCTTCTTGAACGTAGTTCAAGAAGATGAGCCTTCGGCGTGATGGTAATGGGAGAATTGCCTCGTCGCGAAGATCGCTCCGGAATGGAGAGTAACGGTGTAATCAGCAGAGCCAAGTCTGCAGTTCCTGTGTTGGGAACTGCGGGCTTTTTTCTCTGTGCGGATACGGAATGCTGTTGCTGCACAATATAATGTAAATTAATGTCAAATATAATATTTATTGATTTTACTTATGCCATAAAATCCGGTATAATCAAAAGAAGTGTGGGAATAACAGGCACACCCGTGTTTCGGGGAATCGGAGAGGTAAAGCAAAATAACTGCGGCAGAGGAGGCTCATTATTATGGTAAAAGCAGTGGTCGGCGCGAATTGGGGCGATGAGGGAAAAGGGAAGATTACGGATATGCTGGCGGATCAGGCTGATATTGTCGTCCGCTTTCAGGGAGGTGCGAACGCAGGGCACACGATCGTGAACGAGTTCGGCAAGTTTGCGCTTCACACGCTGCCGTCAGGCGTATTTCACTCTCATATTACGAATATTATCGGCAACGGTGTGGCGCTCGACGTCAACCGGATCAAAAAGGAACTGCAGGAGATCGAGAGCAAGGGAGTTCCGGCTCCGAAGCTCATGATTTCCGACCGGTGCCAGATTGTGATGCCGTACCACGTTCTTTTTGATGAGTGCGAGGAGGCCAGATTAAAGGGTAAGTCTTTTGGCTCCACGAAGTCCGGTATCGCTCCTTTCTATTCGGATAAATTTGCGAAGATCGGATTCCAGGTCAGCGAGCTGTTCCAGGATGATGAGGTTTTAAAAGAGAAAATCGCAAACGTCTGTGTGCAGAAGGATACGCTGCTCGTGCATCT
This sequence comes from Eubacteriales bacterium, assembly GCA_030524225.1. Lineage (GTDB taxonomy): Bacteria > Bacillota > Clostridia > Lachnospirales > Lachnospiraceae > CAG-791. Next base: position 10,787 of record JAUNGV010000028.1, on the reverse strand, counting down.
CTATCACAGGGATCCGCTCGATCAGGCAGAGCTTCTGGAGACGCTTCACGAGTACCGTGAATTCCTCGCGCCTTATGTGGCGGACGTTTCCCTGTTCCTCGATCAGGCGGTCCGTGAAAACAAGACGATCCTGCTGGAAGGCCAGCTGGGCACGCTCAAGGATCCGGATCACGGGATCTATCCGATGGTGACGTCCTCCTCGACGCTGGCTGCCTACGGGGCGATCGGCGCGGGAATTCCTCCCTATGCGATCAGCCAGATCGTCGCGGTGACGAAGGCTTATTCCTCTGCGGTCGGTGCGGGCGAGTTCGTTTCGGAGATCTTCGGCGAGGAGGCGGACGAGCTGCGCAGACGCGGCGGCGACGGAGGCGAGTACGGTGCGACGACAGGCAGGCCGCGGAGAATGGGCTGGTATGACTGTGTGGCGAGCAAGTACGGCTGCCGTCTGCAGGGCGCGACTGACGTGGCGTTTGCTGTGCTTGATGTGCTGGGCTATCTCGATGAGATTCCGGTGTGCGTGGCGTACGAGATCGACGGCAAGCGGACGACAGAGTTCCCGGTGACGCACGAGTTAAAGAAGGCAAAGCCGGTCTACGAGGTGCTTCCGGGCTGGAAGAGCGAGATCCGCGGCATCAAAAAGTACGAGGATCTGCCGGAGAACTGCCGGAAGTACATCGAGTTCATCGAGAAGCAGATCGGATTCCCGATCACGATGATCAGCAACGGACCGGATCGCCACGATATCATCTACAGAGAGAGCAGCTTATAGAGGCATGTCAGGAATCTGCCGGATTTACAGGGCGAATCCGGCAGCAAAAGTCTCTATTCGCTCACGCTCATAGAGGTGTTTTAGGAATCTGCCGGATTTACAGAGCGAATCCGGCAGCAAAAGTCTCTATTCGCTCACGCTCATAGAGACTTTTTATTGCAAATTATCAGGCGATCAGATATACTTATACCATAATCGAATGCGGCAGGAGGGACGAAGCAGTCCGTTACTGCCGCATTTTCTGTTTTTGCGGTGGGAGGAGTGTCATGGAAGTCAATCTGGAATATTATAGAGTCTTTTATTATGCGGCGAAGTTTGGTTCTCTGACGCAGGCGGCGGAGCGGCTCATGATTTCCCAACCGGCGGTCAGCCAGTCGCTTAAGCAGCTGGAAAACGGGATGGGAGTGAGTCTGTTTGCCCGCACTTCCAAAGGGGTGAAGCTGACGAAGGAGGGGGAGCTGCTTTATTCTTATGTCTCCAAGGGATATGAGCAGATTGAGACGGGAGAGAAGAAGCTCAAGCAGATGCTGAATCTGGAGATCGGAGAGCTGCACATCGGTGCGAGCGATATGACGCTGCAGTTCTTCCTGCTGCCGTATCTGGAGCGTTTTCACGAGGAATTTCCGGGGATTAAGGTTATCGTGAGCAATGCGCCGACGCCGGAGACGATGCGGATTCTGCAGGAAGACAGGATTGATTTCGGCGTCGTCTCCGGGCCTCTTGCGCCGAACGCCGCGATCGAAGCGGTTCCTGTCAGATCCATTCAGGACACTTTCGTCGCGGCGCGCAAATTTATTCAGTATAAAAACAGAATGCTCGACTTCAAAGATCTGGAAAAGCTGCCGCTGATCTGTCTGGAAAAGGACACGTCGAGCCGCAGCTACATGGATTCTTTCCTCTCGCGCAGCGGCGTTGTGATCCGGCCGGAGTTCGAGCTCTCGACGAGCGACATGATCGTACAGTTCGCCATGCGGAATCTGGGGGTCGGAAGCGTGGTGCGCGATTTTGCGAAGAAATATCTCGAGGGTGGACAGCTGTTCGAGCTGCGGTTCAACAAGCTGATTCCGAGCCGCAGCTTCTACGTCGTCTCGAACCGGCGCGCTGTACTGCCGGCGGCCAGCGAGAGGCTGCTGCGCATGATCAGAGAGGATGCGGCCCGGCGCCTTCCCGAACCGGCAATCTAATTCAACGACAGCATTTCATCGAGCTCCGCCTCGGCCTGCTCCTGCGTCCTGTACAGGATCGTCTGCAGTCCGGCTTCCCGGGCGGCGACGAGATTTTGCTCGGTATCATCGATGAAGACCGCATGGGCGGGATCCAGCTGGTAACGGCTCAGGAGCAGAGCATAGATGATGGGATCCGGCTTTACGCAGCGATCCTGAAAGGAGAGGATGCCGCCGTCCGTCTCCGGCAGGAAATCGAGAGCGTCGGCGCACTCTCTCTTGATCTTGCGGGAGAAGTTGGAGAGAACGAGCACCTTACGACCGGCCGCCTTGACCTTGCGGATCCACGGGATCGCGCTGTCTCTGCGGGCGACGAGTCCGTGCGTATCTGAGAGCGCGCGGGCAATTTCAGATGCGAGCCCGGGATCGTTCTTCTGAAACAGGGAGAGAATCTCCTCGTCGCTCAGCAGACCTCTGTCGTATTCCACCCAGCAGTCTGATCCCATGGTAGCGCGGTAGAGTCTCTCTGCGATCTCCTCGGGATATCCCAGTTCGAGATAAAAACGCTTTTCCTTAAAATCAGTCAAAACATTTCCGATGTCAAAAATAACGGTGTCAATGCGGTTCTGCTGCGGACTATTTTCCTGTTTCATGAAGATTCTCCTTGTTCTGTTATTTTCTATTCTGTAATCTTTTGCGCAGTGATTTCTGTGTGGTCAATTCTGTTTTCTGTTCTGTGATTTTTACACAGCCATTTTTGTGCAGTTATTTCTATTTTCTATTCTGCGGTTTTCTTTTCCGACTCCGTTTGCGTTGTAGCCGTCTGGGTCGCTGTGGTTTCCCGTTCCTGTTCTCTGGCTATGGCCTCTTCCATTCTGCGGCGTTCCTCGGGATTGGAATTGAGGATATTGGCGCTGGCAATTGTCTGCCTGCCCCGCAGCAGCCCGATTCCCCAGATAAAAATCCAGCAGAATACCGGGAGAGCGATGGTGAGCAGAAGACTGGCACGGAACATACCGCCCGCTCCCGGACTGGCGAAAATTGCCAGAAACAGCGTGATGAGATACATCGCGACGAGTACGACGATGCAGAGCAGCGCCGCAATCCGCCTGGCTGTCCATGGCGCACTGGCGGTCTTTGACGAAGGGGAGTGAGGATCTTGTGGCTGATCGATGTGCGGATCCTGCCGGGCAGTGCGGGGCTCCGCTTCGTGCGGGGCATTGGTACTGTGCGGCTGAGCGGTGTGTGGAGTATTGGTACTGTGCGGCTGAACAGTGTGCGGGGTATCCGCAGAAGCACTCTGGTTCCGGGAATCCGTTTTTTTTGATGACGTCATAATACGGTACCTTCCTGCCGGAAAAACCGGCGAAAAATCAGTGATATTTCCGTTGCGCAATCGCTGCGGGTGGGGTAACATAAATATCGCGTAACAGTTCAGCCAGCCGAGAGCAAGAGGGGCGAATTGTGCTTGCACGAATTTGTTCCGCTTGCTTTCGGCTGAGGGAGCGCCAGATCATGAGCAAAGGCAGCCGCGAAGCGGCGGAGAGCGCGGCAGCGCGACTTTGCGAATGGCGCGGGCTGACTGCACTGCTACACTATCGCAGCGGCGTGCCATGGCACGGAATTCGTGCACATCCACCGGAAGTTCTGAAGGAACGATGATGGAATCTGCGTTTCCTCAGAAAAGGGCAGACAGGCGAACGGCCGCGCCGGAATTTTTACAGTATATCATGAATCCGGGTGAATTTCATCAGCCGGATTCCAAGACAGCAGAAAGGTGTCTATGCAGATGAGAAAACAGAGATTAAAAGACAACTGGAGAGTGAGCGTTCTCGGAGAAAATGTCTACGGCGTGCCGGAGGCGCCTCTTGCGGCGAGCATTCCTGCCAGCGTGTACAGCACGCTTCTGGCGCACGGTCTGATGCCGGACCCGTATGACAGGGATAATGAGCTGGACGCATTGAAATTGATGGAGAATGAGTTTGTTTTTGAGACTCAGTTTACCCTCTCGCCGGATATGCTTGCGGCGCAGCAGCTCTTTCTGCGTTTTGAGGGGATCGACACACTGGCGGATATTTTCCTGAATGGTTCGCTCATTGCTCATGTGGCGGATATGCACCGCACATGGGAATTTGATGTGACGAAAACGGCGGCGGCCGAGAATGATCTGCGGATTCTGTTCCATTCCCCGACGAAGTTCATTGAGGAGGAAAACAAGAAGGTGTTCGCGGGCGGCAGCACGGACGCGATGGAAGGATTCCCGCATCTGCGCAAGGCGGCCTGCATGTTCGGCTGGGACTGGGGTCCGCGCCTGCCCGATGCGGGACTGTTCCGCGAGGTGAGCGTTCTCGCTGTGGACAGGGCGAGAATTGAGCAGGTCTATGTGACACAGGAACATCAGGTTACGGAGACAGGGATTCACGGGAATACGGTGGAGAGCGTGACGCTGCAGATTGACACGCAGATCGTGCGGACGCCGCAGGAGAGTGCAGAGGCATCGCTGCGCGCAGGTGTCAGCGAGGGATATCTGCCGCAGGAACTGACAGGGGCACAGAAGGAAGAGCTCTCTCTCCTCGTGACGGTGACGGCTCCGGACGGACAGACCTGGGAGACGACAGCGCAGGTTGCGGACGGGACGGATCGCGCGCAGGCGCAGATTACCGTGGAGCATCCGGAACTGTGGTGGCCGAACGGGTACGGCGCGCAGCCGCTCTACACGGTGACGGTCTGCCTGCAGGAGGGCAGCGTATCAGAAACGAAGGATACCATGCGGACGCCGCAGGAAGCAGCAGAGGCGATGGCCGGAGAGACCGGGGCGTCAGACAGACAGGCACTGGACCTCTGGGAACGCAGGATCGGCCTGCGGACCGTGACGGTCAATCAGGATCCGATGCCGGACGAGGTGTGGGATGAGCATCTGACTGACCAGACGCCGGACGAGAGAGAGGGTAAGAACTTTGCTTTTGTGGTGAATGGGCTTCCGATCTTTGCCATGGGAGCGGATTATATTCCGGAGGACAATATTCTGCCGCGGGTGACGCCGGAGCGCACGAGACGTCTTCTGCAGGATGCAGCGGACTGCCATCACAACAGCATCCGGATCTGGGGAGGCGGATACTTCCTCGACGATTTCTTCTATGACATCTGTGATGAACTCGGACTTCTCGTCTGGCAGGATATGATGTTCGCGTGTGCGGATTACGAACTGACGCCGGATTTTGAGGAGAATGTGCGCGCGGAGATCAGGGACAATGTGCGCCGTCTGCGCCATCACGCCTGCATCGGCCTGTGGTGCGGCAACAACGAGATGGAGACGCAGGTGATGAACCGGTGTTTCTACCCGAGCGCAAAGCAATATTACGACTATATCAGAATTTACGAATATATTATCCCGCAGGTGATGGAACAGGAGGATCCGCAGACCTTCTACTGGCCGTCCTCCCCGTCCTCGGGCGGAAACTATGATATTCCGGAAGCGGAGAATATCGGAGATACGCATTATTGGGGTGTTTGGCACGGATGCGAGCCGTTTACGGCATACCGCAAGCATCACTATCGTTTCCTGTCGGAGTTCGGCTTCCAGTCGTTCCCCTGCCTGCAAACGGTGGAGAGTTTTACCCGGCCCGAAGACCGCAACATTTTCTCCCGCGTCATGGAGATGCACCAGAGAAACAGCGCGGCCAACGGCAAAATTCTGAACTATCTCTCGGCGACATATCTCTATCCGAAGAATTTTGATGAGCTGCTGTACTGCTCGCAGCTGCTGCAGGCCGATGCGATCCGGTACGGTGTCGAGCATTTCCGCCGGATCCGCGGAACCTGCATGGGGGTTACGGTCTGGCAGCTGAATGATATCTGGCCTGTGGCGTCGTGGGCGAGCATTGACTATTATGGTCGGTGGAAAGCACTGCAGTACGCGGAGAAGAGAATGTTCGCGCCGGTGATGATCTCCTGCGAGGAGCGCGGTGAGATCGACCAGAAGCCGTTCCCGAATTCCCAGCCGAAGGACATCGAGATCTCGGCGACGCTGCATGTGGCAAACGAGACAGGAGAAACGGTGCGCGGCACGGTAAAATGGGCTCTGCGTGCGCCGGACAGCGCGGTGCTGCGCGAAGGAAGTCAGGATGTGGAGGTTCCGGCGTACGGCGGCGTGTGGCTGGATAAGCTCGACTTTGCAGACGCCGATCCGCTGAGCGCTCATTTCTTCTATGCGTTTGAAGTGGACGGACAGATCGTTTCGAGCGGCAGCAGCCTCTTCTGTGCGCCGAAGCACTATCGCTTTGCCGACCCGAACCTGCGCGCCGAGGTGAGCGGCCATCAGATCGTCGTGACCTCCGACGCCTACGCCAAGGCGGTCTGCGTGGAGTCGGCGGACGGAAATCTGCGTCTTGACGACAACTTCTTTGATATGGAAAAGGGAAGCGTCATCCTCACGATCGACGGCGATCTGCCGGAGGGCGATCTGCGCGTGCGCAGCGTGTACGGGATTGCGTAAGAGGCGCGGAGGTCCGGACAGAGGCTGGCTGCTCCGCAATATCGGGCAGGAGTAACTTGCGTTAAAATATCATGTAATGAATATAAAAAAGACGAAATAGAAGCAACAGGTCGGCGGTTTTCGGAAATTATCCGAAAACCGCTGTTTTTTACGTTGTATGGAATGCAGAGATAAGAGTTTTCCGAACTCCTTTGAAATAAATTGAAATAAATTCTGAACGGAAAAGTAGACATTTTCGTTCAGGAAAGATATAATAGCTATACAATGTATATCTTCCGCCATAAATAAGGGTTTTCCGCTATTGACGTCATGGAAAACCTGGTTCTTTTTACAGAAAAACACTGAACGATAAATCCTGATTTATCGTTCGGTGTTCTCGAAAACCTGCTCCGATTATACGGCAGAGCTGTAAAGCGACTCAAAATTATGGGAAAGGGCGGATGTGGACGAGGAGGAAAGGGATGAAGAAAAAGTTCTATCGCAGATGGATAGCTGTCGGGCTGTCTGTTCTTCTTTTGTGTTCCGCGGGAATGACGGCTGCGGCGCAGGGAGCGCAGTCATATGAACAGAAGGCTGCCGTGACGGAGAAAACGCTGGATTTTTCTGCCGGAGAGCAGGAAATGATACAGACGGATACTGAGGAAAATAGTGCTTCGGTCGAGTCTGTTTTGAAGGAAGACGCCTCGAACGGGGTCGTTTCGGAGGAGAGTGATTCGTCTGCGGAATCGTCGGAGGAAGGGACGACGACCGGGAGCACTTTGATCGAGGAAAATCCGGATGAAAGTTCTTCGGACGAGGATGCTTCAAATGGTGACACTTTAGATGAGGGTACTTCAAACGAGAGCGCGTCGGATGAGGAGATTTCGAATGAAGGCGCGTCAAACGGGGAGAATTTGGACGAAGACGTTGCGAATGGGGAAGATTCAAAGGGAGACGATTTAAATGAGAACGATTTAGGTGGGGACATTCCGGATGGCGGCGCTTCCGATGAGAGCGCTTCGGAAGAGAGTACCTCGTCTGAGGGAGTCTCGGAAGAGGATGTTATCGATAAGGAGGACGCAGATGAGGAGATTTCTGACAGTGATGAACTGCTGGCAGACGTCTCGGGAAATGACGCCTCGATCGGAGACGTTTCAGGAAATGATGCGGCCGTCAAAACACCGCTTCGTGCGGCACGGCTTGCGACAGAGGAGAATGTGTCGGTTGAGATAGATGGTATTACCTTTAGCTTTACTCTTTCTGCAGAGGGGGAGAAGGGAGTCGCCTGTCTCACCGATATCGCAGATCCGGCAAATGATATGGCGGTGACGGTCCCTGAGATAATCCGTTATCGTACGTCGGAAGATGAGGAAGAAGCGGAGTATACCGTGACTGCCCTGAAATGGACAAATCCGTGGAGCAGTTCACGCCAGCGTCCGCATATCACTGTACTGACGCTTCCAGAGACGCTGACGGAAATTAACGGAGTTTCGTTCCGCAAATTTCCGAATCTGACAGAGGTGACCATTCCCGGATCGGTCCAGAAATTTGACGGTTTATTTCAGTACATGGACAAGCTGCAGAAAATCACATTTGCTGAGGGAGTGGAGGAAATCAGTTCCAATATGATGGTCGCCGACTGCACGGCGCTTACCATCATAGAACTTCCGGAAAGTCTGAGAGTTATTTCCGGTCCGTGGGCGTTTTCGGACGCGCCGGCGCTCACCACGATCACATTGCCGGAGGGAGTGGCTGTTACGGAAGGAGGGCTGTTTGGTGACTGTACGTCTCTGAGCAGCGTGGTGCTGCCCGCTTCGATGACGGAGATCCCGGCATCTATGTTTTCAGGCTGCACGGCGCTGGAGAGCGTTACATCCAGAGGAAGCATCACGGCTGTGGGCAGCTATGCTTTTGACGGAGCTACGGCGTTGCGGGCGATTTCTGACTTGAGTCAGACGACAGTGATCGGGTACGGCGCGTTCCGTGACTGCACGGCACTGACAGGGCCGGTGGATCTTGGCAATGTCAGAGAAATGGGAGGCGAAGCCTTTAAGAACTGTACGTCTCTTTCAGGAGAACTGGATCTTTCCACCTTAAAAGAAGTGCCGGACGAGGCGTTCTGCGAAGCTGGAGTATTGTCCGAAGAGGGCGGCATTACTGCTGTGACGTTCAGCGATGAGTTACAGTCGATCGGAGCATATGCGTTTGCTTCGACCAATCTGAGACAGGTGAGTTTTCCGGAGACACTGCAGAGAATCGGAGATTTGGCGTTCGTAAATACATTTCTGGAGGGAACGGTGACGATTCCTGACAGTACGACAGAAATTGGCGATTCAGCTTTTTTGTATACGGCAGTGGAGAAGTTCGTGGTGGGCAGCGGAGTCACCACGATTAAAGCGGGAACATTTGCGGGGTGTGACAATCTGAAAGAGATTGTGATCCGCAATTCGCAGGACAATGTGACGGTGGAGGACGGAGCGATTCCGGAAGGAGTGAAAGTTACTTATCTGTATCCGTCGATTGACGACGGAGAGGGCGACACTATTTCTCCCGAAGCAGGCGCGCCTACACTGCAGGAGGCAGTGAACGCGGCGGTGGATGGCACGGGCCCGGACAAAATTGTTCTGAAAAAGCATGTGAAGCTGAAGGAAGCGGTGCGCGTTCCGGAGGGATCACCCGTGACGATCACATCGGAGGAAGCGTACATTATTTCCGGAACGAAGGACGGCGGACTGAAGAATCTTTTTGTGGTGGAGGAGGGGGCTTCGGTTTCCTTTTCCGGCCAGATCAATCTGTATGGACGATATAACAGCGGAAGTATGATTCTGAGCAGCGGCAAAGTGACACTGGAAGAAGAGGCGTCTGTTTCGGGAGGCAGTATTCGAAGTTCATGGGCAAATGGAAATCAGCAGGCAGGTGTCGGAGTGATCGACGTTCGTGGTGCAAACGCAGGCTTTACGATGAAAGGCGGCGTGGTAGAGAATAATGCCATTCAGAGCGGAGTGGCCTACAGCGGAATGATTCGCATCAGCGAGGGCGCATCCGTGGAGATCAGGGGCGGCAGTATCCGGAATAACAACGCGGCGGAAGCGGACCCGCTCAGTACTTCTTCGGGCATTCTTCTGGAGGGCAAGGCTTCCGGGAAAATGACGGGAGGAGAAATCAGCGGCAACACAGGACGGCGCGGAAGCGCGGTGATGCTTCGGGGAAGTGATGAGGAGAATCAGACAGGATTTGTGCTGAAAGGCGGAACGATTCATGGGAACCGGTGTCTGTCAGGGACGGACAATGTAGATTCTTCCGGTGCGGTTCATGTGGAGAACAATGCGTCCTTTGTGATGGAGGGCGGATCCATCTCTGACAACAGAGGGGGAAATGGCGCGGGCATCTGCGTGGTGGACGGCAATCTTCAGCAGGGAAAGACGGAGTACGGGACGGAATTTCTTATGAACGGCGGCGTGATTTCCGGTAATCAGGCACAGACCGGAGGAGGCATTTATTCCTACTCCAATGGCGTGAGTCTGAAAAAGGGTGAGATCAGCGGGAATACGGCGTCCAATATGGGAGGCGGTATTTACAGCGAGGGAAATTACGATTATTATTCGACATTGCACCTTTCTAACGTTCTGATTACCGACAATACGGCGAGACAGGGAGGCGGTATGTGGTTCTGCGCGACCGGTGAAACGACAGTTTATGTGGAGCAAGGCGCGGCGATTATCGGTAACAGGGCAGAGAATTCCGGAAGCAGCAAGGGCGTGGGTGATGATTTTGTTTTCGGTACGCGGGCGAGTGAGAATCATCCGGCGACACTGCCTGACAGGATGCTGGGCGGCGGAAAGGTGAACTGGTATAAGGACGGCGGCGTGATGCTGGCGGCGGTCGGGACATACCCGGCGACGAACGAGAGGGTACCGCGTTACGGAACGGAGGGTGCGGATTCCGATCCTGTCACGGTGAAGAATCACACTGAGTATTCTCTCGCCCTCAAGGCTGTGGCGAGCAAGGAGGCGGTAGCGTTGGCAGAGCGGGAGGCACAGCTGATCATCCGCGGAAACCATGCGGATAAAGGCGGTGGAATCGGAGCCAACGGAGGAATTATCGCCGGAACCACGGAGACGACGCAGGTCGCGGTGAAAAAGGTCTGGGTGGATGGCAAGGAGAACAGTCGGCCGGAGATCGAGGTGGAATTGAAGAATGGATCGACCGTGATCGACAGCGTGATTCTGAATGCGGAGAATGAATGGAAGCATACGTTCTCGGAACTGCCGGTGAAGGGAGCAAACGGAGAGAGGTACAGTTATACGGTAACGGAGAAAGTGCCCGCGGGCTATACGTCTGAAGTGAGCGGAAACGCGAATACAGGGTTTGTGATTACCAA
>JAUNGV010000114.1 GCA_030524225.1 Eubacteriales bacterium | reverse complement strand
GAAGTGAGAGGATGATAACGTCGGAACTTCCCTAGTACTACGACGGAAGACGGGAGGTCTACGACGTCAACCACTTCCCGGCACTGCGCGACAGGTACCAGGTGATGAGCGTCCCCTGCCTCGTGATCGGAGAGGATGAAGTGACGTTTGGCAAGAAGAACGTGCGGCAGCTCCTGGATCTGATCGCGAAATAATGGTAACAGTGAATCATCAGAACACGCGATATTGACAACCTCCGTCTGTTTTGTGTATGATAAGAAAACGAATAGGCCAGACGACTTATTATTCTACAGAAAGAAGGGATACCTATGAAGCACATTCAGACGTTGAACACCCGCGATATGGCAAAGAGCGCAGTAAACGGCGGATGCGGCGAGTGCCAGACTTCCTGCCAGAGCGCATGCAAGACGAGCTGCGGCATTGCCAATCAGCAGTGCGAGAACAAGGACAATCAGTAATTGATCCGGGGAAAAGGGAGTGCCGGGGCGCTGAATGGCGTTCCGGCTCCTTTTTGTGTGTTCGGAATTGAAATGGAGACTACAATGATTCATCAGTATAAATTAAACGGATACAATATTGTGCTGGACGTTTACAGCGGCGGGGTACACGCGGTGGACGAGCTGGCGTATGACGCGATCGGAATGCTGGCGCAGGGAATTGGCGAGGAAGAGGCAATGCTGCGTCTCTCGGAGCGGTATGTCGGAACGAGACTGCCGGGCTGGGATCTGCCGGTGACGGATCAGGACATCGCGGATACCTTCGACGATATCGATGAGCTGCGCGTGCAGGGACGGCTGTTTACCGAGGATACGTATGCAGACAAGGCGTTTGACTTCAAGAACAGGAGTACCGTCGTCAAGGCGCTCTGTCTCCATGTGGCGCACACCTGCAATCTGAACTGCTCCTACTGCTTTGCGGCGCAGGGCAAGTTCCACGGGCAGGCGGGACTGATGAGCGCTGAGACTGCCAAACGCGCGATCGATTTTCTGGTGGAGAACTCCGGAACGAGACGCAATCTGGAGGTGGATTTCTTCGGCGGCGAGCCGCTGATGAATTTCGAGGTCTGTAAGGAGACGGTCGCCTATGCCCGCAGCATCGAGAAGGCGGCGGACAAGAACTTCCGTTTTACCCTCACGACGAACGGCATCGGCGTCACGGACGAGGTGATTGAATGGGCGAATCGGGAATGTCACAATGTGGTTCTGAGCCTTGACGGGAGAAAAGAGGTCAACGACCGTTTCCGCAAGGACATCCGCGGCGAGGGATCCTATGACAGAATCGTTCCGAAGTTCCAGGAATTCGTGCGCCGGCGCGGCGGCAGAGGTTACTATATGCGCGGCACCTTTACGCATTACAATCCTGATTTCACGAACGATCTCTTCCATATGGCGGACGATCTGGGCTTTGCGGAGCTGTCGATGGAGCCTGTCGTGGCGGCGACGGATGATCCCTGCGCGCTGACGAAGGAGGATCTGCCGGTTCTGTTCGAGCAGTACGAGCTGCTGGCAAAGGATATGCTGCGCAGGGAGAAGGAAGGGAAACCGATCACCTTCTATCACTATATGCTCGATCTGGAGCACGGCCCCTGTATTTATAAAAGGATTTCCGGCTGCGGATCCGGAACGGAGTATATGGCAGTGACGCCGTGGGGCGATCTCTATCCGTGCCATCAGTTCGTCGGCGACGAGAACTATAAGCTCGGAGACATCTGGAACGGCGTGACGAGAACGGATCTGCGCGACGAGTTCAAGCTGTGCAACGTCTATGCCAGAGAGGGCTGCAAGGACTGTTGGGCAAGGCTCTACTGCTCCGGAGGATGCGCGGCGAACGCGCTGCATGCCACCGGAGACATTCACGGCGTCTATGAATACGGCTGTGAAGTATTCCGCAAGAGAATCGAGTGCGCGGTCATGATGCAGGTCGCAAAGAGCCTCGATCCGGAACTGGCGCAGGCCGGGGCGCAGAGAGAGGCGGCCGCACAGGAAGCCTGTGAGGAAGACTGCGGCGGGTGCGAATGAGGAGCCTTTGCCCCTACTTCTCATACACCACCTTCCCCCCGCAGATCGTGTAGTGCACGACGCCGGGCATGGTCTCTCCGATAAACGGGGTATTGGAGGAGCGGGAGGCAAAGGGCGGCTCCACCTTCCAGACCTCGTGTTCGTCGAAGAGAACGAGGTCTGCAGGGCCGCCCGTCTCCACGCGGCCGGCGGGCAGGCAGTAATACGCCGCCGGATTGCAGGAGAGGCATTCGATCAGCTGCGTCATGGACAGATATCCCTTGTTGACGAGCTCCCGGATGCCGAGAGAAAGCGCGGTCTCGAGACCGATGATGCCGCTGGGCGCTTCCGCAAAGGGAAGCGCCTTTTCTTCTGCTGTGTGGGGAGCGTGGTCGGTGGCTATGATGTCGATGGTGCCGTCGCAGAGACCGTCGATGATTGCGAGACGATCCTCCTCAGTGCGAAGCGGAGGATTCATCTTGGCCATCGTACCGCAGCGCAGAACCGCCTCCTCCGTCAGTGCGAAGTGATGGGGCGTCGCCTCGGCGTGGATTTTCCTGTTTCGTTTGCGGCCCTGCCGCACGATATCGACGGCTTCTGCCGTGCTGATGTGCTGAATGCAGAGCGGCGCCATGAATTTCACGGCCAGATCGACGTCGCGCTGCACCATTGAGATTTCCGCCTCCCGGGAGGACCCCTCCAGATGGAGGAAACGGGCGGCATAGCCGCCGGCATTGACGCCGTTCTGCTTGATATACGCCGGATTCTCCTCATGAAGAGAGAGAGGACGGCGTTCTTTTTTTGCCGCCTTCAGGGCGGCGAGGAATACGACGGGATCCAGAATCGGCTTGCCGTCGTCGGTGAAGCAGGCGGCGCCCGCCTCTTTGAGCGCATGGAAATCGGTGAGTTCCCGGCCGCCCATACCGATGGTGGCGTTGGCGGCGCTGTAAATGTGGATCGGCGTCTGATCACCGCGCTCCAGAACGTCGCGCAGGGAATCGACGTTGTCAATCGGCGGTTTTGTGTTTGCCATCATGATAATGGTGGTGTACCCGCCCCGCATGGCGGAGTTCGCACCGGAGACGATATCCTCCTTGAGAGGATATCCGGGATCGCGGAAATGGGAGTGGGTATCAACGAGGCCGGGCGCGACAATCAGATGGCTCGCGTCGATGACGCGCAGTGCGGGATCGGCGACGTGATGAGAGGGATCCGCCGCATACGCTTCGCAGTAGCGCTCCGTCAGAGCGGTACGGATCTGGACAATTCTGCCGTTTGCGATCAGAATATCGCGGCGGCCCTCTGTGCGGGCCTTGGGGTTGATGAGATATCCGTTTTTAATCAGAATCATAGGCGCTTCTTTCTCTACTATTATTATTTATCGTGGTTTGTGCAGTCCGGGAGTGAAGGGCGCGATGCAAACGCATGATGCGGCGCATCCCCTTCCGTCGGAGAAATCGTGGTTCCATGGCAGAGAGCGCATGGACAGACGATCGAAATATTCCGCGGTATTGCCGGAAGCAAAATGTCTTTTGACTCCAACATCATTATATATGGACACGATATCGTTGTTCAAATGAATATTTGTTTAAAATAGAGTTAAAAACGGGTAACGCATAAGTTTGGTGAATTGAAAGAGTGAATTCCATCTTGCAACGTTAAATTCCACGTTGCAAAA
>JAUNGV010000027.1:16961-32151 GCA_030524225.1 Eubacteriales bacterium | reverse complement strand
CCAGAGTTACGAGGTACAGTCAGTTAAATGCAGCATTAAATCATTGGTTTCCTAAGGAAATTCTGAATAATTAATGATTCAACATTTCCTTAAACACCCTCCCCCGCATACCAGACACTAACCGGGCCCAGCATCCCTCCCGGCTCCAATGAATTATAAACCGTCGCGCTCATACTATTTCCAAATGCCTCCTGATCGTCCCGGCCCTTTCTTCTCGCTATCCCTGTATCCACCTCAATACGCAGTTCATTCTTCCCAGACTGCGCAGCCTCCGAAATTCGGAAGCGATACGGTGTATTCTGTGCCCTTCCTGCTGAATGTCCGTTGACAAAGACTTCACAGCGTTCGTATACTTCTCCCAGATTCAGCCATGTCGGCGGCGTGTTCCAGAATACATCTGCCGTATAAATAACTCTTCCCACAAATCTTGGGAAATAATCGGCTCCGTTTATGTTCACCAGCTCTTCTGTGACCAACTCATTGACACTGTCCTTCTTATCCTCTGTCGTCTTCTCTTCCAGTATTCCTTCCGCCCCTTCTGTCATTGCTTCCGACTGCAGCTGAATATGCCACCTCGGTCTTACCGCCTCGACTCTTTCCCTATACGACATTTGATGGATCCACATTCCTTTTCCCGCTGCTCCATCCAGTCCCTTTACCCCGGAATTCACAAAAATCTCTTCCTCGCAGAGCAGAAGTACCTTCATCTCCCATGTTTCCATGGGCAGCGTCAGTAAGATTTCTTTCCCATTCTTCACCTGCGCCGCTTTTAATTCCTGTATCTGCCTGCGCATCAGATTCAGTTCGTACACCCGTTCGGCGACGGGAAACCGCATCGTCATCCATGTCGCTTTTCCCTCATTAAACAGCAGATAATAATTTCCTTCTTCCGCACAATAATGCGCGCAACGCAGTTCCGGCTGCACAGCCTCCGATACCATATCCCGGGAAATTCTGCTCCTCACTCTATCCGCCAATTCCGAAAGCGGTACCGTCTCCCCGTAACTGCACACAACGCTTTGCCCGCTCTCTGCCTCCCGCGCAGGCGCTCTGTCGCAGTAAAACACCGGAAATCCGGTGCGCTTCGCCTCCTCCAGAAACCACCTCACTCCTTCCGGAACCGCCTCTGCCGCCGGAATAATCAGCGCCTCATACCGATGCCCATTGATGCAAAGTCCGTCCGCCGTATCCGTCCCATACCATTCCTTCTTTGTAAATACATCAGCAGGAATCACATCATAGCTGATCTGATGCCTGGCCAGTTCTCTGCCCGGCTCCTGGAATCGCTGAAACGCTCCCTGATACCACTCTGCCTCCGCATGGTACAGAACAGCCGTCTGTATCACCGGCTTCGCGTGATGAAGCAGATGGCACATCTTTCCGACATACCCATTTTCCGTACGGCAAGCCGCCTCATCGGCTCCCGGAATCTCCGCCGGAGCGGGAATCATCTCGTTGATTCCATTGACCAGTAAATGGTCATAAACATATTTTCGCAGCCGTGAACCTGTGATCGCTCCGTAGACGGCAAAAACTTCACAGAAACTCCGTCCCTTTTTATTCGGATCAATATGTGCTGCTGAGGAGGCGAGCTTTGCAATTCCATAATGGTAAAATTCCCCGTCCCCCGATGAACTACCGTACCACGCCTGTCGGAAATCCTTGCCCGGCATCAGCTGTCCTCCGATCAGATCGATACCGGCTGCATCCTGATTCGCCTGCATCCTGAAAAAATGAACGGGCCCTGTCGCCAGAGAGCAGTGCGTATTCTCATCCTCCAGATTATGTCCAATATACTGCAGTCCGTGTGCTCGGCACCACCGGTGCATCTGTCCGTTAAACGTCTCCCGCACAATAGAGGAAATCATATCCATATACCGGAAGCGCACCCTGTGATAAAGCTGCTCATCTTCTTCCCAGAGAAACGGCAGCACTCTTCGTTCCTCCCCCCGCCAGAGTCTCTTCCAGCGCCGCGCCGTCTCCCCGCTCCATGGAAGCGCCATACTCTCACCTTGCAGATTGCGCGGATGTCCCGGCTGAATCGGCGTGCAGTATTCCAGAAGATTTCCGATTTCCGCCTCGTCATAAAAGAAGCCAATCCATGTCTTCCCGATTTCTTCCTTTAAATGCTCATAATGCGGCTCATAAATCGCCTCTATATTCACCGCGACCGATTCCTCGTCCTGCAAATTAATGTAATAACGCCGTCCTCCGTCGTTCTGCGTCTCAAAAATGACAAAAATACGCCATATCCCATCCGGTACGGCCCACGAAAGAAGGCCGTCCTCCACCTCATCCGTCAGATCCAGCGCCGTCTCCGCCGCAAGCTTTTCTCCATCCCGCCTGACGGCAACAACTGCCAGAAGCCGATCCCCTGCAAACGGCCTTGCCAGTGCAAACCCATGCTCCTGATCGGTACTCCGAAGCGACCCACACAGCTCTGAAACGAGAAACGCACCGTGCTCCAAAGGCCCCTTCACATCCAGATGGCGCTCTCCGAGATACCACTTGTTCTTCGCGTATTCTTTCTGCTCCAAAAAACCGTCCGCCCGTCCCGTAGGAAACGGAGCGGCATCCTGCAGCATAAACGTCATTCCATATTGACGACAAAGTTGTGCCGCCCACCCGATTCTCATCCAGTAACTCTCCGAATTAAACGGCTCATACCCCTCTGCCTCCGCCCCACTCCAGAGCAGATTCATAGAGCGGACGCCCTTTTTCCGCAACTTCGAAATCCGTTCCTCCAGCGCCTGATAAGTATCCTGCGCCCGAAGAGGCGTAAAGGGGTGAATATAACAGGGGAGGCTTTCCGCCTCCCCCAAAAGCTCCCGTACAAACTCTCCCGTCATCCCTTCACACCTCCGATCACGATTCCCTTGACGAAATACTTCTGCAGGAACGGATAGATGATCAGAATCGGAAGTACCGCCAGTACCGCAATTGCCATGCGAATACCGACCGTTGGCGTCTTGATCGCAGCAACATCCGCCCCGAACAGCGCTGCATTTTTAGAGAGAAACTGAATGTTGTTGATCATATTATTCAGAATCATCTGGATGGTAAACAGTTTCTGATCCGACACATAGTACATCCCATTCATCCAGTCATTCCAGTATCCGAGCCCGACCATCAGCACCTGCGTGACGATCATGGGCTTGGACAACGGAATCACCACCTTGGTCAGTACCTTCAGTTCCCTTGCTCCATCCAGCTTGGCGGCCTCGATCAGGGAATCCGGAATGCTCGTGCTGAAAAAGGTCCGCATCATAATCACATAGAACGCATTCATCATCAATCCCGGTACAATCAATGCCCAGATCGTATCTTTGATATGAAACGTATTGGCATACATCATATAAGTCGGTACCAATCCACCGTTAAAAAGCATCGTGAAAAACAGGAAGAAAGAAATAGCATTTCGAAACGGCAGATCTTTCCGGGACAGCGGATAGGCGAACAAAAGCGTAATAACGAGATTGCAAAACGTTCCGATTACTGTCACAGCAATCGTCATCACATACCCTCTGCCAATTGTAGATGCACTCTTCCAGAGATACGCATACGTATCCAGTGAGAATTTCTCCGGAAAGAAACTGTAGCCATTTCTGATCAGCGTCTCTTCGTCTGTTACAGACGCCATCACCATCAGGAGAAACGGCAGCACACAGCATAGTACCAGAATAATCATAAAAATATGCATCAATGTCTGCTGTAATTTATCATGTTGTACGATATTCATTGGAAAGCTCCTTTCTCTCCTTAATGATCAAAACAGTGCATTGTCCTTATCAATCTTCGTCACAACCAGATTGGCGGTCAGAACCAAGATGAATCCACAAACCGACTGGAAGAATCCAGCCGCCGCCGATCTTCCGACGTCATTCAACACCATCAGCCCCTTGTAAACATACACATCGATCGTCGTTGTCACATCATACAGAAGACCAGAGTTCATCGGAACCTGATAAAACAGACCGAAATCCGAATACATCACTCTGCCGATAGCAAGCAGCGTCAACGTGATAATTGTCGCCCGCAGCCCTGGAAGCGTCACATGCCAGATTCTCTGCCATCGATTTGCCCCGTCCACTACTGCCGCCTCGTAAAGCGAAGTGTCAATACCGATCACCGTCGCATAGTAGATAATGCTGTTGTATCCAAAGCTCTTCCACACACTGACAAAGACAAGAATGTACGGCCAGTACTGAGGAGACATATACCAGTTGATTTTCTCAGAAAGTACCGAATTGTTGAGAAATCCGTTATCTGCACTCAGAAATGCAAATACAATATAGCTGACTACTACCATCGAAACGAGATAAGGAATCAGAATCAGAACCTGATAGATCTTTTTAGAAAGAGCGCTGCGCAGTTCGTTCAGAATAATAGCGACTACAATGGCCAGAATCGTCCCTGCTATGATAAAAACCATATTATATCCAAGTGTGTTCCGGATAATTAAAGCTGCATCCTTGGTACTGAACAGAAATTTGAAGTTATCCAGTCCACACCACTCGCTCCCAAGAATTCCCTTGGCATAGTTGTACTGTTTAAAGGCAAGTACCAGACCACCGATCGGCAGGTAATTGTTGATCAGCAGATAAATAGCTCCCGGAAGAAGCATCAGGTACAGTTCTCTGTGCTTCCAGATCTCCTTTTTTAAATATTGATTTTGTCCCTGTTTTTCTCTTTTTGTTGTTTTCATCGGCTCCCTCCCGCTCTGTAGGATGTGTTTCTGCGGTTATTTCTGAATATTTTGGGGCACAAAACGGGCGGTCAGCAACCGTGCCGACCGCCCGTTCCTGAGACACAGAATAGCACTATGTCATTTTCCCTACTATATCCCATTCCTCACTGTGCCAGATACTCGTCCAGACTGGTCTGTACTTCCTCAATCACCTCGTAGAAACCGATCGCCGTCAACTCCGACTGAATCTGCGGAAGCACATCATCCAAAGCGATACTGCCCGTCAGAAGTGCATTTTTATACTTATCCTCCAGATTTTTATACGCTGTAACAAAGTCCGTGTACTCCGCCGTATCAAAATAAAATCCTGTCGCCGGACTGACCTTGACCGACGCATTCCATTCGTCAATTGTCGCCTTGTAATCCTCCACGGTCGCACTCTCTTTCACCGGCAGGAGCAGATAATTCGGATAAACCGCCGTCGCCACAAAACCGCCATACGGCTCATTCTCCGCCGTCATTCCCTCCGGATAATCCGCCTTTCCGTCTTCGTTGATGATATAATGCTCACCCTCGATCCCGTAAGCTAGCAGTGTCTGGAGCTGTACATCCGTGTACAATGCGGAAAGTAACTCAAATGATTCGTCCGGATGTGCACTGTTGACACTGATCCCATACTGCAGATTACCGATGTCAGTGGGAATCGCCTTCGATTCAATCAAGACCGCAGAGGTCACCGTATTGGGATAAATGTTTTCTAACGGATCAATGTCCGCATTGTGCAGGCAGGCAAATGCCGCCCCTGCCGTCACCATATCTGTTCCTTCCTGCGTGTTGCTGACCGCATCCGACATGAGCAGCCCATCCTGATACCATCGGTTCGTATAACTGCAGAATTCCCGGAAGGACTCCATCTCGAACAAACTGCCGACTTCTGTAGAGTCCACATCATTCGTATAAGCGAAGTTCGTCAGCCCAATTCCCTCGATCCACGTTTTAGCCCACGACATGTCCGCGCTCGACTGCGGCACCAACGCATAGATGTCCGGATATGCTTCGTGCACCTGATAGAGCACCTCGCCAAGCTTGTCCATGCTGTCAATCGACGCCGGATCAATGTCCATCGCCTCCACGATTTCCTTGTTCATGACAACGACTTCCAGTCCACCGTACTGATATTTCCGAACCAATCCATATAATCTGCCATCCATGCTGGAAGCCGTAATCTCCGCATCGGTAAATGTATTTTTCAGTTCATCTGATGCATTATTGTAATAATCCGTAATATCAAGAAGCTGCCCGTTATGCACATAGCTGGCAAGCTGCCCATTTCCCGTAAAGTAACATGTCACATCGAGCTGATCTGTCGTCATTGCCAGATTAATCTTCTGCTCATGTGTTCCGATTTCATTGTAATTCAGATGAATTTGCCACCCATAGGTATCTGCTGTATACTCATTAATCGCATTTTCCACCTCCGTGATCGCATCCTCCGAATACGTCGCCAGCGTCGGAATGTACAGATTCAATGTCACCATATCGCTACTCTGTTCCTGTGTTCCTCCCTCTGCTGAGGCACTCTCCCCAGACGATGTGCTCTGTCCACAGCCCGCCAGTGTCCCCATCGCCAGCATCGCACACATCATTGCCGCCAGAAATTTCTTTTTCATCATGAACCCCTTTCTCTGCCGTTTGCTCGGTTTTTGATGAGTCCAGTATACCGAAGCGCCCATGTGGAAAATAGCTGATTTCTGACTTGGATTATCAGTTTTCCGACTCTCCTCCCTCTTTCCTCCATGCGGACGGTGTGAACCCCGTATACTTGCGGAACATCTGCGAAAAATTCGTAAAATTATCGTATCCCACCCTGGAAGCCACCAGCGTAATCGGCATATCCGTCTGCGTCAGCAACTTTTTAGCGTAGTTCATCTTCTGCTGCAGCAGATACTCTTTATATCCCATCCCCGTCTCTTTACGAAAAATACGGGAAAAATAATCTTCATTGAGCATCACATACTTAGCCGCTTCTCTTCGGGAAATCATCCTGCTCATATTCTCTTCCAGATAATGCAGAATATCCTGCATCCGTTCATGTATCGAATACGCACCTTCTGTCTCATCCCGCTGCGCAACGAGCCGTTGATAGCGATAAAGACATTCTTCCACACATCCCTCCAGCTCCTCCACAGAATCATAGGCACGCAGTAGCTTTTCCTTGCTATATTCCTCTCCAAACAGCTCCGCCACTTCCCATTTCTGCTCATAACAGGCAATCGAACACGCCTCCAGAAAGCAATGTATAACCCGCTGCATATAGCCGATCGTCAGGTACTGCTCCCGCTGTGCATAACGCAGCATATTTGTGATCTGATTCCGGATCAGCACCCCGTCTCCCCGTGTCAACCATTGTCCCCACTGCGCTGCACTCGGCATTCGTAGCTCCACGTCATGCTCCTCTCTGACCCGGTAAAGCGCGTTTCGCTGCAGGATCCGTCTCGCTGCGTACTCCGTCACCTCGGCAATCCTTCGCGGCAGATCCTCCCCCGCATAACAGCCAAGATAAAAATTCATCTCTACTGCAGTACTCTCCAAAACCTCCTGAAGCACCATTTCCAGTCTCTCCCACACTTCCTGCAATGCAGGTGGCTCCATCTGCCCACAGAATACGATTCCGATTTCCGCATCATTCATCCTGCCCACGGTATAGCGCCATCCGTTTCCGGCAAATCCCGCCTTCTCCAGTGCCGCGCACAAAGGTGCTTCTGTCTTTGACGCCTTCTGTCCCCATAATCGAACAAGGCAGGGAAGATACCACCATCCTCGATCTTGCGTCCCGGTATCCTTTTTCCACTCTGCCATTCGCAGGAATTTATCCTTCTGGAAGAACATTGCCGTCACATACGACTCCACGAGCTGCTCCAGCTTCTCCTCATATTCGCTGCTTCTCGCCATCAGCTCTCCCTGTGCCTTCCGATACTCCACACAGCGCCGCAGAACTTCCTCAATATCCTGGATACTGGCCGGCTGCAGAATATAGTCAAACGCAGCGCCACGAATCGCCTCCTGTGCATAGGCGAAATCCGCATGAGAAGTCAGAAAAATACAGGAGGTCTCCGGATATCTCTCCGCCTGCCATCTTCGCAGCGACAGACCATCCTCTCCCGGCATCTCAATGTCTGCCAGCATAATATCAATTTGTTCTCTGGCAAAAATTTCTCGTGCCTGCGATGCACTCCCCGCAGTAAATACCTTTCCGATTCCAAGCGCTTCCCAGTTTACCAATTTCCTTGTCGCTTTCAGGATCAGCACTTGATCATCTACCAAAAGTACATTCACTCTTCCTGCCTCCCTGTCTTTCCCACACATTGAAACGGCACAATGATCTCACTGACTGCTCCCGCATGGCTCGAAAAATACCACGATGCCTCCCCGGCAAAATAAAGGCGCAGTCTGCTCTGCAAATTCACAATACCGCCAGTTTTCCCTGCAAGTTCCATCAAATCTGGGTGATTCAGCCTTTTTTCCTGTTCCGTGGAATATCCCGGTCCATTGTCGCGGACTGTGATATCCAGATGCTCTCCATCCTCCGCTCTCAGTTTTCTGATTGATATTTGTATATGCAGTTCACCCCGCACGGTCCCGCGTGCATACTTAATTGAATTTTCCACAAATGTCTGAATCGCCAGCAATGGGATCTGTGCTTCCTCTGTCCCCGTTTCCATCTGAATATTGCAGGAAAGAGGTTCTGCAACCAGATACTGCTCCATTTCTATATAATTACGAACAAATTCCACCTCCTTCTGCACCGTAATACAGGAAAGATCCTGCTGCAGAAGATATCTCAAATGACGGGACATACACAATAAAAACTTCTCCGCGCTCTCTACCTCTCCGAGCTGTAGCATGTAATAAGCATTTTTCAGACAGTTAGTGTAAAAATGAGGTGTCAGCTGCAATCTCAGATATTGCAGCTGAATCTGCTGTTTTACAATCTTTTCCTCATACGCACAAATTTTGGCCTGCTCAATCTCCTCCAGCATGACGCGAATCGCCCGTCTCGTATTTTCGATCTCTGCAATCCGATTTGGAGAGCGAAACTGAATCTGCCAGTCCCCTTCCTGAATCCGAAGCATTGCTTCCGTCATATCATCCAATGGTCGCACCAGATGCCTGTTCACAAAGCAATAAAGCCATACCGCAAGTGGAATCAACAAAAACAGAAGAAAAGCCGCCAGAATCTGTATCTTGTCAATATACAAATCGATGCGATCCGGCAGAATTTCCACTACTTTCATGTTCAGCGCCGGAATTTCACAGCAGTAAATAATCTGTCCATCAACACGGTTTCTCCCGGCATCAAACATCTGCGTCGAGACGGAAATTCTTTCACTCACTCTATCCAGCGAATAATACTCGCTCTCATAAATAACACCGAAGCTCCCTTCCCCCACAGGAAGTCCGGCACCCAGATCAACATAACCGGCAACCGCCGCATAGCTCTTTTGCATCAGAATGTAGTACCACACAGAACGCTCCGATTCTATCACGCCATCCTGATAAGCCAGACCGCTTCCCGCCGCGTAAACGCCGCTGCCGTCTGTTCCTCCGCCAATAATCCGCAAAGATTCCCGAATCGTTTTCAAATCCGAATAGCTTATCTGACTGTCTGCGTAATAGAGATCTTTTTTATAATTGTCGTAAAATAAGATCAAACCACTCAAATAATGATTAGCTTTTCCCTGCTGAGAGAGCAGCACTTTCACATCATAGGCATCGTCCCATTCCTGCCCTGCACTCTGCCTTTTCTCTCCGAGTTCCTGAAAGGCATTGTTCGAAGAATAAATTCCCCCGACCGCGTCGTTCAATTGCGCGATACCGCTCTGCAGATAAGTTGCATAATTTTCCAATGCATCCATATGGCGCTCATCTATTTCCCCTCCATAGCTGCGAATGGACAGAATCAGCTGAATCGCCAGAATCACGATCAGCAACACTGCTCCGATCAGAATTGCTCCTCTGATCTGTCTGCGCAAACTGAACATTCTTGTGTCTCCCGACTCTTTCCTCTTGATTTCCAACCCTATTCCCACCTCTGTGTGCTTTCTCTTTTGTTATATAGTTGCTTTTCCCGTTTGAAGCTCATTCTCTTTGAAGACGGAGCATCACGCGCAGGATCCTCCTTGCTGCCTGTCTTAATATATCCAGCTCGATTTCCCCCTTTCTCACTGATCGCTGAAGACTTCTGATATCTTCCAGCGCCCCAGGCATCATTAGGTCATTTCCCGCCATCAGACTCTCCGCACATGTAGCCGCTCTGTATTTTTGCCCTCTGTCCCCGGATGCAGAGGTTGCTCCCCAATCTGTCATCACCAATCCGTCAAATCCCCACTCATCCCGCGCCACCGCAGTGAGCAGATCATAGTTACACGCCGAGTGAATTCCATTAATCAGATTATAAGAGGACATCATCGTCAGAGGTTTCCCTTCCCTCACACAAATCTCAAATCCTCTCAGATAGATTTCTCTCAGTGCACGTTCCGAAATATGCGCATTACTTCCATGGCGATTTGCTTCTTGGTTGTTGCAGGCAAAATGCTTTGCGCAAGCACACACTCCCCGATATCTCTGCACGCCTCGCGTCACTGCCGCCGCACATTTTCCGCTCAGCAGTGGATCTTCCGAATAATATTCAAAATTCCGTCCTCCAAGCGGATTACGGTGAATGTTCAATGCAGGAGCCAACCATATGCTTATATGATACTCCTGCATCTCACTTCCCTCGATTTCTCCACATTCCTGCCACAACTGTACATCCCATGTCTGAGCCAACATCATTGCAATCGGAATTCCCGTCGTATACTGTTCTCCGATTCTACGGTTCTCGCGATCCTGAATGCTATCCTTGCCTATGATTTTATCCACATTGCGAACTGACAGCAAGCCCGGTGTCAACAGTATCCCATCTTTATCCACCTCATATTGGGGCAGAACCCGAACACCCGACGCTCCGTCTGCACAGAACAAATTAGGGATACCTCTATTCTCCAAAAGCATCCGCGTCGTATCGCAGGCTCCCGGGACAATTTCCATCTCGTATTCTGTAGACGAGCTTGCCCCTCCTCCACAGACAATACTGGCCTCTTCTTCCTCTCCTGCATTGCCCACACATAAATAAATCAGTTCCTCTGCGGACAATGACTGGATAAATGTATTCAAACTGATACTACCGTTCTTCACTTCCTCAAATCGCAAGCATTGTTCTTCTCTCCGTTCCTTTCCCGGCAGTACTCCGGGCATTTTACCGAACAACTCCATTTTATTTCGATACCGGATTTCTTGAAATTCTATCTCCTTTTGTGAAATTCCAACCATCGGCAATGTCTCTGCTTTCAGAACCTCTGCTCTTTTCTCTTTCAGCTTACTATCATCTTTCAGTCCTAACGCTAACAAGCCCGCCTTTTCCTCGGTTTCAAACAGATTTCTGCACTGAACACACAGAATTCTCTCTTCCACTTCGATTACCGCCGCCACCTTCGTATTTCGTGAAGAATTTCCTATTCTGACGAGATACTCTCCTCTTTCTAGAAGCCACGCCGCCTCACTCTGCTGATAAGAAGCCATCTCTGTGATCGGAATTTCTATCGTCACTGTCTCCGATTGACGCGGCGCAAGCAATCCTGTCTTGCTAAATCCTCTCAGTTCCTGATACGGCTGTTCTATCTCACCGATCGGCGCAGAAATATAGACTTGCACTGTTTCTCGTCCCGCATATCTATCCCCTTGATTCGTCACCTTGATTCTCAGACAAATACGGGGACTTCCCTCCCTGCTTTCTTTTCGTACTTCTTCCAATTCCATACCAAATGTAGTATAAGACAGCCCATAGCCAAAAGGATAGTTCGGAACAATTCCAAAAGAATCAAAATACCGGTACCCAACATAAATTCCTTCGCTGTAATACTCATCAAACAAGTTTCCGTTCTGCTCTCCAAAGCTGTCTGCATTTGGATAATCCTCGTATCGATTCGCCCATGTATCAGTCAACTTTCCCTCTGGAACCACAACTCCTGTCATCACATCTGCAACCGCCAGGCCAGTCACTCCTCCTCCCTGTCCGATCAGCAACAGTGCATCCAGATGCGAAAGTTCCCGGAAAAAAGAGGTATCCATCACACCTCCGACATTTAGCAGGACAATCAAATTAGAAAAACGATCCGCCAAAATTCGAAGGTTTTCCTTTTCTCTTTCCCACAGAAGATAATCTCCCTCTGTCATCCTGCGATCTGCACCCTCTCCCGAAAATCTGGAAATCACATAAATCGCCGTATCGCTCCCTACAGCCTCTTCCAAATCTCTTTCTCCAATCAACGGCTGTTCCTGCGGAATGAGGGGATGCGCGTACATTTCCATCACGCCCGCCAGTAAATCTCCCTTTGCCTTCTCCCTTATTGCATCATAATAGGCCGCTTCCTCTCGCTGTATCATCTCAGTGTAATCATCCAGGTAGTGCATGGAAACAATTTCCATTCCCACTCGCCTTAATCCTTCTTCCACGCTGATCACTTCCCGATCCGTAAAACTCGCAGACCCAAGGCCACATGTTACTGTATGTCTCGCACCGTATCCGTACAGTGCTATCTTACGTCCCCTCTCTAGCGGCAATACGCCATGATTCTCCAATAAAACCATTCCCCTTGCCGCAATTTCTCTGCTTCGATCCAAATGTCGCCTGTCCTGTTCCGTGATTTTTCCTTGCTGCCGTCCGAAATATAAATTCATATTATTCTCCATTCTAGAGCGTTTTATAATAAAAGCGACGCCAATTTTAAATTTCCATCTGTCCTCTATAGTGAAATCTCTGATTCCGCGTTAAAATTTGTGACGCTCCGACACAAATCCGGTGTGCAACTGTAAAAAAACATTGCCATGAAACTTATTTTTATACCTCTCTTTACACTTTAGTAGTTTCGAAAATAGGAAAATAGCTGTTTTAAGACCTCTATTATGTATTTTCCGATCTCTTTCTCCAACAATCAGAACACGGCCGCAGATCTTCCCGATCCGCGGCCGCTCCTCTTTCTTCAGAATTTCCTTTATCCTGTTTCTTCGCCGATTTCTCTCTTTTAACGTCTCTTTCTGTGTCAATTTCCGAAACTGTCACGGAGAATCATCTACTCCACCACCACTCTGACCCGCGCCAGATTTCTCACCTGGGTAAACGGCGTATCCGCATCTCCGTTTCGCTCCGACCGGATTCTCGCGACGGCGAAATAGGTGCCGGGCGCGTGATACGTGTGGCTCGCGGCGGTGGTTCCTTTCTGTCCGCCCTCCGTCAGCTCCCACGCTCCCTTTACCGGGAAATCCGTCTCCCCCTCAAAGCTCCACTCGATCTGCGTGAGCACCCCCGCCCCTTCCGGCACCTCGCCCTGTGCGAGGAAAGAAACGGTCTCTCCCGCCTGAATCCGCGCGCACTCCATTCCGTCCGCCAGAAGATGTACGACGGGCTGAATACCGCCGCGCTCCGCGGCGCTCTCACCGACTCTGATCAGCCCGCCGTCCACGTCGTAGCGGCTCGAGGGCAGCGGCTCCTTCCCCTGCTCCACCCACGCCGCCAGATCAACGAGCGCCTGATGCAGGCCTGCCAGATACGTCGTCGCATGAAGCGGCGCAATCTCCTCCTCGGCGCGGTCGCCATGAAGCGTGTGATCCATGTACCAGAGCCGGCAGACCTGCGTCCCGTCTCCGCCGTGTGCGGAAGCCACCTTGCGTCGGTACCAGTCCGCCTGCCACGGATAAGCCTGTTCGTCCATCAGGCAGGCCACGATGATGATTTTGCCCTGAATCTCCCCGTTCTGCTTACAGCCCGGCCCGTTCGTGCAGAAATTCGGTCCCAGCAGCATCGGGCGCTGCGGATAGAGGGGTTCGCCGTCCGCATTCCGGAACTGATCCCACGCCAGATAATCCCGCGACGGCACCTGATGACGGTGATACGTCTGAATCGCGATGTAATCGGAATTGTCCAGATGCACCGGATCTCCCTGTGCCAGCAGCGACATCGTCTCCAGCGTGTTGTCCATGCCGAAGCCCTCCGTGATGTACAGCCTGTTCTCCTCGATTCTTCCGACCTGCAGCCGTCTTCCCTGCGCCGCGCCGCCCGTAAAGGTCAGGAATGTCCCCCGCACATACAGGTCGTCTCCCTGCGGCGCGTCTTCCAGTTCAATCCACGGTTCGCCGTCCGCGTCATCCGCTGTGATCATCTTCTTCCACGCATCGTTGACGCCGTTTCTCGTAT
The DNA here is from genome assembly GCA_030524225.1 of Eubacteriales bacterium. Classification (GTDB taxonomy): domain Bacteria; phylum Bacillota; class Clostridia; order Lachnospirales; family Lachnospiraceae; genus CAG-791. Next base: position 18,172 of record JAUNGV010000027.1, on the reverse strand, counting down.
CGATCCTGCCCTCGAGGAGCTGTTCCTTCTTCCCCGGCACGAAGACGAGTTTGATCCCGGAATCCAGACAGATTCTGTCTCTGACCGCGCTGCCCTGAGGATCCGCGCCGAGATACCCCTCTTTTTCCCAGAAATCCGTAAAGTACGTCGGATCCATCGCCTTGACCCCCGGATACAGCACCGGAAGCGCGCCGTCGTCCAGATCAGCGCTCGCAAACCAGCTTCTCATCGGATAACCGAACGACACCGCCTCCCGCAGCGCCTCCGCCTCCTGTGCATTCAGCCCCTCATACGGATCGCCGCTCCCGCCTGCATCGACCGCGTCGATCACCTGATCCATTTTATGACGCAGCAGACGCTCCGCGTGCGCCCGCGTAGACTGGCAGTTCGGAATCGCGTACGGTGATCCAATCACATACGGAACCGCCCCGTCGAATGCGTTCGTATTCTCAATACATGCCGTCGTCCGGTATCCCCCGCCGCTGCCGCCGTACACATAACCGTACGGGCGATGCTCGTATCCGTAAATCTCCCGCGCCATCTTCCGGGAGAATTCCGCGGTCGCCGCACTGGCGCGATGCGTCATCGTGTTGTCATCCGTATTCGTAAATGCCGCGCCGGATCCCATATTGGACTCCACATAATATGCGCCGTGTGTGATACAGAACGCGATTTTATCATTTTCTCCCGTCATCGGCAGAGAGGCCAGTTCCTCCTCCGGCCCCGGAAACGGGGAGAGATACTGGTAAAAACGCCCCTCATACTTCTCTTTCGGCGGAAAACAGAAGGAGAAACGCACCGCCGTCCCCTCAAAGCCCCCGTGCAGGTAGCGGAACGGAAGCTGTGTTCCGTCCGCCAGCCTGCGCACTCTCTCCTCGTCAATGTCGATATATCCTCCGGCAAACTGCGGATCTTTCGCCGCATCGTAAATATTGTATTCGCCGGTCACTTTATTCTGTACCTCGTTCATTATTCCACACTCCCTGTTCTTCTCTGTCACTTTTCCACTTCATGATTCCAGCATCATTCCTGACATCGCCGCAACACATCCCGGCAAACCGCTCCGCCATATCCCTCGGTGCGTCTTTTCTGCCATGCGCTGCGGCGCTTCATTTCTGCCCGCTCGGACCTGCTTCCCTGCGTTTCTCATTTTATTTTTCTTTTTTATTTCTCTGCTCTTTATTATTTTCCTGCCTTTTATTTTTTCTGCG
>JAUNGV010000027.1:0-16951 GCA_030524225.1 Eubacteriales bacterium | reverse complement strand
CCTGTGTTTTTTCTTTATTTCTCTCAATCCTCCCACTCCCTGTTCTTTATTTTTTCAGCTCCGCCTCAGCCGCCGCTCTTCTGGCCGCGTTCTCCGCCTTGATCTGCGGCAGCTTCTTATCGAGTTTGTAGGTAAAGAGCGAGAGTCCCGTCAGGATATAGAGCGCCATCGGGATCAGGCTCATCAGCAGTTTAATCATCAGATATGCGGAGTCCGGCATCGTTTCCGCCACTCCTGTATAACCGGATATCTGCAGCAGAATACCGAGCATCCCCGCGCCTATCGCCGCGCCTATCTTGCCACCCAGTCCGTTGATGCTGCTCATCGTGCCCTCCATGCGATGAATTCCCTTCCACTCGTTGTAATCCGCACAGTCGAGTATCACGAGACCAATCAGCATACTGGCGGGAATCGTTCCCATTCCGGAGAGAATCGCCCCCACAACCAACAGCGGAACGCTCGATCCCGCGAAGAAGAAGATCAGATAGCCGACCGCGGAGATGAAATACCCTGCAATCATCAGTTTGACGACAGAGAATCTGGAAATCAACTGCGGAAATACAAGCGCCAGCGGAATCGCGATCGCCTGCGCGGCAGCCGCCACACTCATCAGACTCACATCTCCGACAATGTATTTATAATAGTATGTTCCGATCCCCATATTCGTAACGAAATTAAAAATCAGAGAGGTACTCGCCAGCAGAAGAATATATTTATTCTGACGCATCACCGTGATCACATCCGCAACTTTTAACTTCTCCTCCTGGTTTGCCGTCACATCCACATCATTTTTTTCCTTGACAAAAATCATTCGCAGAATACCGATAGCCGCCAGCGGAACCGCGAAGATCGCAGCCAGCGCGCTCCAGCCCGCCGCAGAAGTCGCCAACCGCCCCATCAGAATCGGAAATGTGATATTGAACGCCACCGCAGCGAGCATCGTGACGATACTGCCGTACGACGTCTGCTTGACGATCTGCTGGCTGCTGTAGGCGCGCACAATATACGGTGCCTGGTTCGCATTCAGGAAGGTAAAGCAAATAGAATTGACGAGTGCATACATCACAAAAATCCACACATATTTCAATATCATGCTGAACTGAGGCGGACACGAGAACATCAGCCATGTGCAGAGCCACAGTCCGACGATGAACACTTCATACGGCCTTCCCTTGCCCCATCTCGTCTGTGTCCTGTCCACGATAAAGCCTGCGACCATATCCGTCACACCGTCCAGTATCTTGCTGGCGACAAGAATGATGCTGACACCCGCCGCAGGAACTCCCAGTGTATCCGTACAGTAGTACATCAGATAACCGGTGAACAACAGCGCAATCGACCGGGAGACCGCGCTCGTGTTCCACAAGAGGAGCTGTCCGAAGCTCAGGTGCTCCTGCGGATTTTTGACCTTCTTTTTTGCCGTGTTTTCTTTTCTCATTTGAATTGTTTCCCTCCGCTTACTTCATTTCGTTCTCTGCCGCTCCCGCCGCAGTCTTCCTCCGGTTCTGCTTCCCTTCCATCTCTGCCGCAGCCTGCTTCCGGTTCCACCTCTCCTTCCATCTCCGCCGCAGCCTGCCTCCGGCTTTGCTTCCCCTTCCACCTTCTCCGCAGCCTGCTTCCGGTTCCGCATTTTTTCTTTTCCCAGTATATCCTCTTCCTCCGCCGCGGGAGGGTTCTGTGCTGGCGATTCTGTATGATTTTTCGTCCTGTGTGCACATTTTCGACAGTTTTTATATAAAAGAACTAAAAATCGCCCTGTTTTTCAAAAACCTCTGGTCAAAAATACCCATTGCTTCTTTCATAAGCCAGTGTTATAATGCTCTCAACTTCAGAAATCCAAATCAACTTGTACAAAGGCGTATGAGCGGAATTTCCGCTTATGCGCTTTTTTTGTACCCGAGCAGACAGGAGGAACGCACTATGGAAAGCAAACAGCAGGTAATTGCAGATCTGGACAGAGTCATCTCCCTCATTGAAACCGACAGCAAGGATATTCCCGAGGCGGAGAAGAAGCAGATGGTGGCCGATACCCTCGACCAGTTCAACAACTACGTCAGCCCTGGTTGGCTCAAATACCGCAAGTCCGTCTCCTCCGATTCAGAGAGCGGCGCGGTTCTCGAATGGGAAGACGAGGGCGCATACTGCTGCGGATTAAACGGCGAGAAATTCATCGACTGTCTCGGCGGCTTCGGCATCTTCACCTGCGGTCACCGCAATCAGGAAATCCTCGACGTCGTCAAAGCCCAGCTCGATCATCAGGCGCTGCACTCCCAGGAACTCCTCGATCCGCTGCGCGGCTATCTGGCAAAAGCGCTCGCCAACATCACCCCCGGTGATCTGCAGTACTGCTTCTTCACAAACGGCGGTGCGGAGGCGGTTGAGATGGCGCTGAAGCTGGCCCGTATCGCAACCGGCGGAAGATGGTATATCTCGACAGTAGGCGCGTTCCACGGCAAATCCATGGGCGCTGTCTCGATCGGAGGCAAATCCACCTACCGCGTTCCCTACACCCCCATGGTGCAGCAGGTGCAGCACGTCGAATACGGCGTCGCCGAGGACATCCGCAAGGCGATCCGCAACCTCGACGCCGTCGGTGAGAAGGTAGCCGCGGTCATCCTCGAGCCGATTCAGGGCGAAGCAGGCGTCATCGTTCCCCCGGCCGGCTACCTGCAGGAAGTGCGCGAGATCTGCGATGAGTACGGCGTCGCGCTTATCTTTGACGAGATCCAGACCGGCATGGGCCGCACCGGCACCATGTGGCGCTGCGAGGCGGAGGGCGTGACCCCCGACATCATGACGTACGGCAAGGCCTTCGGCGGCGGCGTTCTGCCGATCACCGGCATCATCTGCAAACCGAAGATGTGGACGCAGCAGCTGATCGACAACCCGTGGCTGCTCGGTTCCCCGACCTTCGGCGGCAACCCGCTCTGCTGCGCGGCGGCCATCGCGACGATCCGCTATATGCTGGCCAACGACATTCCGGGCGTCTGCCGGGAAAAGGGTGAGTTCTTAAAAGCCGGACTGGAAAAACTGGCTGCCAAGTATCCCGACATCATCGACGAGGTCAGAGGTGTCGGCCTGATGCTCGCTGTGGAATTCAAAACCTGCGAGCTCGGCTATGAGACCGCAAAGGGTCTGTTCGCGAGACGCGTCATGACCGCAGGCACCCTCGTCAACGCCAAGACGATCCGCTTCGAACCCACCGCTGTGATCTCGCAGCAGGATATGGAAGACGTGATCAGCCGCATGGACGAGGCACTGGCCGAAGTACAGAAAGCAATGTAACAACAAAAACTGTACAACCGCAACAAAAAGCAATATACCCGCAAAGAGGCGGCGTCGTTTCCTTCCCGGAAACGGCCCGCCTCTTTATCTTTATATTGATACGAACAGGAACGCAATGTGCCGCCGCATACTATGCCCCGCTGCGCAATGCGCTCCGGAATGGAGAGTCCTATGAACACTGGTTTTCTCGCTGTTTTAATTATCCTTCTGATCATCGTCGGGGCGATCTGGACGAAAAAGTGCTCGGAGCTCCTGCTCATCGGCTCTCTTCTGGGTGCCCTTGTCCTCTATGGAACCGACTTCATCCCCCAGTGGGCGACTCTTCTGCAGAGCGCCGTCTCTGACAATGTCTGGATCATTATCACCTGTGGTCTGTTCGGCAGTCTGATCGCCCTGCTGCAGGAGTCCAAAGGGAGTTTCGGCTTTTCCAAGCTCGTCTCCAAATACTGCAACACCGAGAAAAAGACGCTGCTGACCACGTTTATCATGGGCATTCTGATCTTCGTCGACGATTATTTGAACGTCCTCTCCATCGGCGTCTGCATGAAAAACGTCTTTGACAAAAGAAAGCTCCCGCGGGAGACACTGGCCTATCTCCTCGATTCCACAGGCGCTCCGGTCTGCGTGCTTCTCCCCTTCTCGACCTGGGCCGTGTTCTACGCCAGCCTTTTCATCGAACAGGACAGCGTCGCGGCGCTGGGCTATTCCTCCGGGATCGACGCCTATGTGCAGGCGATTCCGTTCTGCTTCTATCCGATCATCACACTGATCGTGGTGCTGCTCTTCTCTCTCGGCATCATCCCGAAGATCGGTCCGATGAAGCAGGCCTATGAGCGCGTGGAACAGACCGGCAAGGTCTACAGCGATGCCAGCCGCAAATACAACCATGAGGAATACAAGGGATATGAACAGGACGGTAATCTCTGGGATTTCGCTGTTCCGATGATCGTTCTCGTGGCTGTCGCGGTTGCAACGAGCGATCTTCTGACGGCGGTTCTGCTCTCCATTATCGTCTGCTTCGTCCTATATGTTCCGCGCAAGGTCATTCCTGTCGATAACTTCATGAACACCATCATCAAAGGCTTCGCCGATATGCTGCCGATCCTGATCCTGCTGACGCTGGCCTTCCTCCTGCAGAACGTGACGGGCCAGATGGGACTGTCTGATTTCGTGATTCAGACGATGCAGCCGCTTCTGACCGGCGCTACCTTCCCGATGATCGCGTTTATTCTCGTCGCGGCGCTCTGCTTCACGACCGGTTCTTTCTGGGGAATGAGCGCTCTCGTGGCGCCGATCGTCTTCCCCCTCGGCGCGGCAGTCGGCGCGAATCCGATCCTGATTATGGCCGCCATCATCTCCGGCGGCGCGTTCGGCAGCCACGCCTGCATCTACGGCGACGCGACGGTTCTGGCCGCCACGGGCGCGGGTATCGAGAACATGGAGCACGTCACGACACAGCTGCCTTACGTGCTCATCGCAAGCGCTCTCTCGATCGCAGCGTTTCTCGTCTGCGGAATCATCCTGTAAGCCAGTAAGAAAGAATCCTGCGCAGCAGGATTCTCCGCCTGCGGTGGCTCGCATCAGCGACATTCTTCCATTCCGCCGCAGTGCGATCCTCGCGAGCCCTTCTGTAAGTCAGCAGAGAAAGGAGCACCGCTATGATACCGTCCCGTTTTATAATAAGAAGCACCTGTGTCTTTACCGGACTGACGGCGGAGCCGCAGCCCGCCGCCATCGCAGTGGAAGACAGCCGGATCGAGGCCGTTCTTCCGTGGGACTTCAGAAGCCAGACAGGCGCTTCCGCCTGTAGCAACTCCGGAGTCCGTCGCGGCGCTGCCGCCGATTGCGGTTCCGAAGTACATCATGGCTCCGGGGCCCGTTATGCCGGCTGGCCGCTCTATGACTACGGCGATCGTCTGATTATGCCGTCCTTCATCGATGCGCACACCCATCTGTTTCAGGGAGCCATCGAGGCGAGCGACTACGTCTGCAGCGGTCTCGGCGACTGCCGTTCGGAAGCGGAGTGCGCGGCGGCAGTTGCGGCATTCGCCGCAGCGCACCCCGACTATCCGGTGATCCGCGGGAGCGGCTGGTTCCTCGGCGCATGGGAGGATCCTTCCTATCCGACCCGTCTCTCTCTTGATCAGGCGCTGGGAAGCCGCCCCGCTTTTCTGATGAACGCGGACTGCCACAGTATGTGGCTCAACACCGCCGCGCTGGAAATGATCGGACTCGATCCCTCCTACGCGCCGGAAGGCGGCGTCGCCCTGCATCTGGAGGACGGCTCTCTCTCCGGCCTCCTGCTCGAGCCTGCGGCCTATGCCCCTGCGGAAGCGGTTTACTCCGCTTTTACCCCGGAAGAACTGCGGGAGATCCACCGCTCCTTCCAGCGCCGTCTGGCCGCTTATGGCATCGGCGCGCTCAGCGAGATGTTCGCCGACGACTACACCGACGAAACGCGGCGCAGATACGACGTCGTCCGCGATCTGGATCTGCAGGAGGGACTCTCCTCCCACGTATTCGTCTACACGAAACTGTTCGGATACACCGAATTCTCCGCCTTCCGCGCACTGCAGGAGCACTGCGCCTCTCCTCATTTTCACATCGCGGGGCTCAAGGGCTTCGTGGACGGCGTGACGGAGACGCACACGGGAATGCTGCTGGAGCCCTATACGGATATGCCGGAGAGCTGCGGCGTCGGTACGCTCCCGCTCTGGCCCCGTGATAAAATGATGAAGGAGGTCGCCGCGGCGAATGCCGATGGAATTCCGGTGCGCCTCCACTGCATCGGCGACGGCGCAGTGCGGCTGGCCCTCGATCTCTATGAAAACGCACTGGAGAAAACCGGGCAAAAGGATCTGCGCAACACAATCGAACACATTGAAAATATCCACCCGGAGGATATTCCGCGCTTTGCCCGACTCGGCGTGGTTCCCTCCATGCAGCCGTATCACCTGACCCTCTCCAACAACGGCAAGGTCAGACAACTCGGCCCCGAGCGCTGCCGTCTGGAATTCCCGGTGCGCACCATGTACCACTCCTGCGGTCACCTTGCGATCGGAACTGACTATCCTGTCGTTGCGATCGATCCGTTCCGCACCATCTACGCCGCCCTGACCCGCTGCGACGACGAGGGCGCGCCGACCGGACAGAACGCCGATTCCCAGACACTCACGATGACGGAAATCCTCCGCGCTTATACCATAGAAGGAGCGCGGGTCTACCACGCGGAGGATCGGATGGGAACCCTCGAGGCCGGCAAGCTCGCGAACCTCATCGTGCTTGACCGGAATCTGTTCACCGCCGCGCCGCAGGAAATTCCGCACACGCGTGTGATCGCCAATTATTTTGAGGGGCGGGAAATCTACCGAAGTGAAGAGACAGAGGCGCGGCGCAGCCCGGCAGTCAAATCGGAAGCCGGAACACACACAGACGAACATCTGTCCGGAGGCGGAGCGCAGGCTCCTCTGCCGAACGCCGGATAAACAACGTAGGAGCGCAGAGCGCTCCGGAATGGAGCTTTGCGCGGAACAGAAGCCCGATAGCTTCTGTTCCGCACCGAGCGGTGCTTTGGAGCGCGCACCGCTCGCGGATGGCAGACGCGAATTGGAGATTCGCGTCGCCCCGTCGCGCAGAGCGCTCCGGAATGGAGAATAACATGAGTAAGAGTAAATATGTCGTCACAATCACGCGGCAGTTCGGCAGTCTCGGACGCCCGATTGCACGCCGGATGAGCGAACTGCTCGGGATCGAGTATTACGACCGCGATCTCGTCGATCAGGCCGCAGAGAAACTGAATCTCCCGGAGTCCGTCGTCAACGAGAACGAGGAGAGCGCCCAGCCCGCCGCCGCGCCGTTTTACCTGCGACGGATGCAGTTTCCTCTCGGTAAGGGGACGAGCACGCGGCAGGATGAAATCTTCGCCGCCCAGCAGAATATCATCAAATTCCTCGCGGACAAGGAGACCTGCATCATCGTCGGCCGCTGCTCCGACTTCACCCTCGAGGAGATGGAAAACGCCGTTCACGTCTATATCTACGCCCCCTATGAAAAGCGGGTCGAGAACTGCGTCAAGGATCTGCATATGGACATCAACGAAGCGCGCAAGCTGATCGTCGACGTTGACGAGGCGCGCAAATCCTACCATCTGCACTACGCGGGCTATCTGCCGAACGACGAACTCCACAAAGACATCATGATCGACAGCAGCCTCCTCGGCGAGGAAGGCACCGCGGAGTATCTCGCTGAACTGATCAGGCGGAAATTCCCGGAATAGAAATCGAGGGCGAATCTCCGATGATATTCGCCCCGGATACGGATCGGCACTGTCGCTGTAAAAGTTCCGATCCGGCAGCCTCATTGCATACATGTTAAATATTAAACTATTAAAAACGGAGATTAGCGAGAAAAATAAGCTCAATATCTTATTTTCGCAAGAAGCTTTCCAGAATGGAGATCACTAACTATGAGAAATGTAACCGTAGCGGCCACACAGATGCACTGCACATGGAATCGTGAAGAGACACTTTCGCGCGCGGAGAAGCTCGTGCGCGAAGCCGCGCAGAAGGGAGCCAACATCATCCTTTTACAGGAGCTGTTCGAAACGCCCTATTTCTGCCAGAACCAGAACTTTGACTATATGGAGCTTTCCACTCCTCTGGAAGAGAATCCGGCGGTCCGCCGTTTTCAGGAGGTCGCCCGCGAGCTCTCTGTTGTGCTTCCGATCAGCTTCTTCGAGAGAGCAGGCAACGCAATGTTCAACACCATCGCCATGATCGACGCGGACGGAACCGTCCTCGGCAAATACCGCAAATCCCACATTCCGGACGGTCTTCCGTATGCGGAGAAGTTCTACTTTACGCCGGGAGACACGGGCTTCCGGGTGTGGCGGACGAAATACGGCGTCATCGGCGTGGGAATCTGCTGGGATCAGTGGTTCCCGGAGGCCGCCCGCTGTATGGCTCTGCTCGGCGCGGAGCTCCTGCTCTATCCCACCGCCATCGGAAGCGAGCCGACCCTCGACATCGATTCCGAGCCGCACTGGCAGCGCTGCATGCAGGGTCACGCAGCGGCCAATATCATGCCTGTGATCGCCTCGAACCGGATCGGCACCGAAGCGGACAGAGCGACGAGCATGACCTTCTACGGTTCCTCCTTTATCACCGACGAGACGGGAGCCGTCGCCGCCCAGGCTGACCGCGGGAGCGAGGCCGTGATCACCGCAACCTTCGACCTCGACGCCATCGCCGTGAAGCGCCGTCAGTGGGGCGTATTCCGCGACAGACGCCCCGACCTCTACGCCCCGCTGCTCACCCACGGAGAGGCATAGCCGGTCATCTGTCCGCCTACCGGCTACACCTCTCCCCCGCCAATAGGCATAGAAAGAAATTCCCGCAGCACCTCCGCGTCCTCCGCTCCGCAGCGGATTCTGCTGCCGGAGAGCATCTCCGGTCGCTCCGCAAGCACCACCGCGACATACTGGGAGAGTGCCGACTTTAAATTCAGCACATCCTCCTCATCCGTCAGGAGCCAGACCTCGTCCCGGCACTGACGGATTTTCTTTAGAAACGCGATAAAATCAAGATCCTTCTGCAGCTGATATTCCATTCTCTACCTCCATACCGCAGATTGCCTGCGGCACTGCGAGCCGAAATCCGCCCAGGCGGCTTCTGCTCTGTCATCACCGAAGCGGCATTTGTCCCCGCCGTCATCCCCATCCCCTACATTCTTCCCGACCGCTCCCTGTATGCCGCCGGCGTCATCCCCACGATTTCCCGGAACACGCTGCTGAAATAATTGCGGGTTCCGAAGTGAAGGGAATCGCTGATCTCCTGTATGCTCTTCGTCGTCGAGATCAGCGCGATCTTGGCGTACTCGATCCGCGCCTGCTTGATGTAATCCGTCACTTTGACACCCATTTCCCTGTAAAACTTTTTGGAAAAATAGTACGCCGTGTAGCCCCGCTGCGCCGCAATCTCCTCCACCGTAAGAGGCTTTAACACATTGGCCCGGATGTAATCGCAGCATTCCCTGACAGACTGGGAGATCATCGGATTGTCCCTGCTCTCCTGCACCTTGGCGACATAAGCTCCCACCATCTGCCCGCTCAGCGCCGTCAGCTTCGTGATCGTATCGCATTTCTCGATCAATCCGGTGTAGTGCAGCTCCATCTCTTTGGCCGTTTTAGTCGGCGCCCCGCCGTCAATCGCTGCGCGGCTCGCCAGCGCGTTAAAGACCAACACTGTGTTTCTGGCATCCCGCATCGTATCTCCGGATCTCGAGAGCAGTTCTCCGCCGAAGTCCGCCTCCCGCTCCATCACTTCCATATAATGGGGATTGCCTTCGGAAATCGCCTGCAGAAGGAGTTTCTCCCCGTGGGCCACCCGCTCCGGATCGCTGTGCATCACCGCCTCGCTCTCCATTCCGAACTCCCACTGCCGTGCCAATTCCCGCGTCCTGTCATCCTGATAATAAAAATCCGCCATCTGAATCCGCTCCATACGGATCACATAGTGGAGCATCCTGACATACTGGTTAAAGGTCTGCTGCATCATCACCGGAACCGCCTCGAGCGTACGCATCATCTGCCTTCGGAGATAGAGCGAGGATTCTTTCTCCCGCAGCGCGTTTTCAATTGAGCTCACGGAGGTCTGACTCAGGAAAACCGGCCCGATCAGAAACAGAAGGTCCGGCCTGGTCTCAATCATCCTCGTCTGCGCCGCCCAGAGAAGTCCCAGCTCGTCGCTCAGAATCACCGGCTTATCCCAGCCCTCCTCTCTCGCATAGACGAAATCAAGGCAGTCCCCCAGTTCCAGAAAGGACAGGAATTCCTTCTCGTGCGGACACGTCGAGTAGTATAGATTCCGGTTCATGTCAAAACACCACATCCCCAGATCAGCCCCCACAAACAGAAACTGAGACAGAAAACGGGATTTCTCCTCTACCGTAAATTCCTCCATCCGGTCCAGTTTATCCATGAAACTCCTCCTCTGTTCTACCGCGGTCTGTCTGCCACGCATGCTCACTGTCTGCAGCTGCACCGCACACGTCCACGCCTCATCACTCCGCTGCCCGCCTCCCGAAAGCGCATTGACCTCCCCCTGCTGTCCGCCTCCCGGAAGCGCATTGACCGCCCCCTGCTGCCCGTCTCCCGGAAGCGCACACGACAGCCACTGGCTCCTGCACACTGCTTACATCCGTCAGGCGCGCTCTGCCTCCAGCGTCTTACCCATCACGACCTCTTTCCCCTCACAAAGTAACTCTGTAAATCCGTTCTTTTGGTAAAAAAGCCGCGCACCGGTATTGTCCGCCGCCACACACAGACACAATCCCCAAACACCTTCGTCGCACAAATGCTTCTCCAGCGTCCGGATCAGGCGTGAGCCGGCACCCTGTCCCTGTGCCTGCGGAAGCAAATCAATATGAAGATGCGCCGGATAGCGCTCCGCAAATTTCTCCAGCGTCCGGATCGTCGCCTCTCCCATCGCACGGGCGATCGGTTGATCCCCTTTTTCCAGATACTCCGTTCGAAACCGACGCGCCCATACACTCCAGTTCCCCGCACACAGAATATATCCCTGCGCCTCGTCCTGTTCATCCACCGCCACAAAGCAGTTCTCCGGCTCCTCTTCAATATAGTAATCGCAGAAAACCGTACACAGCGCCTTTCTGATTCCGGGATACAGCTCTTCTGTCTGCGGGCCAGTCGCGAGACAAATTGCTCTCACTTTCTCGCGATCCCGCTCCTGATATTCCCTGATATGATACATTCGTTTTCTTCTCCTTCTCTGTTCTCCCGCGTGTTCTCTGCTGTGCACACTGCACTGCCGCAGGCTCCGCTCCGGCATTCCGGAAACGCGATCTGCTCCAGATCAATCGTCCCCTCGCCCTGATAATACAAGTACATCGCCTGCACTCCCTGTGCAGAGAACGCTGTGCGCGCCTCGTGCCACTCCTGCTGCGGTCGTACAGAAATCCGTGCCGCCTCCTGCAAAGCAATCCCGCTCATATGAGATGCTGCCGCAGCGGCGTCCTGCCCCGTCGCAGCTGCCTCCTGACTCTCCTGTCCGCGCATATCCTTTGCTTCAACGTCTGCCATCTTCCGCTCGTCTGCATTCCGGCTCTCCTGCTCCGATATTCCCTGAGACAAAGTGCTTTCCACCGTCCCCGGCACGCCGGTCAGCACGATCAGTTCTCCGCTTCCCGTCCCGCGCAGCCGCAGTGTCAGCTCGCTCTCTCCCTCAAAGGCAAAGTATTTATATCCCACAAGTGTTCCGCTCCCGATCCGCGCAATAAATCTCTCCTCGCCCTCATGCGTCACGCGCGGTACATCGTCCGCGCAGGACTGTGCCTGCGTGTGCGGCATATGACCGTTCGTCAGGCAGCAGGCAATCGGAGCGGGATAGGCTCCCTGCGCACGCAGCGGCGCGCCGTTTAACCCCTGTGTCGTCATCTCCGCCTGCGAAATACTGCCGTCCTCCAGAATCTCAACCGGCTCCGCGCATCCCTGCCTGCTGTACGTCGTTCCATGGGTCTGCCTGTGATAGAAGACGTACCACTGTCCGCCGATCTTTTCGATGCTGCCGTGATTATTTCCCGTCATCCACAGACGTTCCTCCATACTGCGCCCGTGCAGCCACACGTCACCGTTTGAGACAAGAATGCCGCGATAAACAAAATCCCTGTCCGGATAGCGGCTCGTCGCATAGCAGAGCGCATCCTGATGCTGCGGCGAATAGATAAAGTAATACGTATCCCCTATTTTCCGCATCGAACTGGCCTCGAAAAAGGCATGTCTCTCAAAACTCGTCCCCGCCGCGTCGAACTGCCCCGGCACAATCCGTATGGGTTCGCCAATCACCGTCACCATATCGTCGGCAAGGCGCACCACATTCGCTCCCATAATTCCCTGCGGCTCCGCCTCAATTTCCTGCCGCGTCTTACCAAAGATCTGCACCTGCGCTTCTATCAGCTGCTCCCGGAACACTTTTGCCTCCTGCGAATCGTCGTCCGGCGCGGGAATCGGGCGATCCTCCACGGCCAGCGACCAGCCGTAATAAAGCCATATTGTTCCTTCATCGTTCAGCAGACCGGGATCAAACGTAATGCCGCGCCGGAACGTCGTTCCGTCCGCATTTCTCACACTTCCGTAATATTCATAACTGCCCGCCGGCGTATCGCAGACCGCCACGTGAATCGGTCCCGTAAACTCGCCGCCCGCCATCGCGTAGTAGAGATAATATCTCCCGTCATTGCCCCGCACCACATCCGGCGCGTACATATACCGGTTCGGCTTCCCGTACTCCGGATCCTGTTCGGCGCGGTAGATCGTCCCCTCACAGCGCCAGTCGCTCAGGTCGTCCACCGGCGCGCTCCAAACCTCATAATCGAGCATACAGAACGCATCCCCGCCCTCCTTATCGTGCGAACCGTATATATAGACGCGGTCGCCGAACACATGCGGCTCTCCATCCGGAATGCAGGTGGAAAGCGGTAAATACGGATTGTAGATCTGTTTCTTCATAGTAATATGCAACCTTTCTGTATCCTATACAGATTTTCTATTGTAATAGTCCTGTTTCCAAATACCGATTGCGGAAGCGCCGTCGTCCAATGGACTGCCGCGCCCCCGCATAAGCCGGAGCACTGTCCGCCCCGAACGTTGCTTTCATTATACTATCTCTGCTCCCTCTTCGGGAGCCCCTGTCTCACACGTCTTCCTGTGCCTTCCGGAAATCCGCGATCACCTCCGGCATAAAGTTCTGCTTAAACGCGGCAAACTGCCGCAGCTTTTCCTCCTCAGAGGGAATCCAGCCGCTCTCCGGTGTCGCCCGGATACCATTTTCTTTAAACAAGAATATCACGCCCCGCAGCCGTTCGGCAAACGCCTCATACCCGCCCCGGCGCGCCCCGCACCAGAGTGCCTCCGCGGTTGCCGCAAACCGTGGCCACGCCAGCTCTTCCAGTCGCTCTCCCGTGCGGATATACTCCGTCCAGAGCAGGCATTCTCCGCCCAGTACCGCTTCCTGCGGATACTCCTGCGCCGCAAGCGGAATCTCATACACGCTCTGCAGCGTAATGAAACCGTACGGATAATCACAGTAGCTGTGCATTATCGGCGAGACAATCACCTGTCCGCCGCGCTCCGTGTGCGGCCTGACCTGTCCGGCCTTATCCTCCGTCCAGACCTGCAGGATAATGTCCGGATCGAGATTGCCGCCGTTCGCCGCCTCATTCCACGCGATCGCTCTGCGCCCCCTGTCTTTCAGATACGCCGCGATCCGATTCATCAGATACCCCTGCAATTCCTGTACACTCTCCAGTCCCTGCTCCCGTATCCTCTTTTGACAATGCGGACACGTTTTCCAGTGCTCCTTCGGCGCTTCATCTCCGCCGATATGAAAGTACCGCCCCGGAAAAAGATCGATCAGTTCCTCCAGCAGGCGCTCCAGAAACGAAAACGTCTCCTCCTTCCCCGGACACAGAATATCATAAAAGATCCCCGCCCGGTCAGCCACCTCGACCGCCTCTCCCCAGCAGCTCAGCTGCGGATACGCCGCCAGAATCGCCGTCACATGGCCGGGCATATCGATCTCCGGCACGATCTCAATTCCCAGTTCCTCACAGTAGGAGACGAGATCTCTTACCTCCTCAATCGTATAAAACGCCGCCTCCGGCTCCTCGGAGCAGTAATTTCCAAAATGGTCTCCCTTCCGGACGGAGCCGATTTCATGCAGACGGGGAAACGCTCTGCTCTCGATTCTCCACCCCTGATCGTCTGAAAAATGCCAGTGAAAACGGTTGAATTTAAAACACGCCGCCGTGCGGATCATCTTTTTCAGCTCCTCCACCGGCACAAAATGGCGGGCGCAGTCGATATGGAACGAGCGGTACGGATAGGCAGGCGCGTCGGAGAGTTCCAGCATTCCCGCCCCCGGGAGCGCCTTGGCGCCTCCCTGATCCCCCATCTGCCCGCGAATCTGCCGCAGCGTCTGCCGCGCATACCGCAGTCCCTGCTCGCTTCCGCCTTCCAGCAAAATATCATCCGCTGTGATCCGCAGGCGATATTCCTCTTCTTCCAGCAAGGAATTCACCCGCTCCGTCTGCCCGCCTGTCTGCTTTCCTGTCTCTGACACTTCGCTCCCCGCCTGATTCTCTTCTCTATCTATGATCTCTCTGACCTTCGGTACCATCTTATAATACATAACGTCCCTCCTACTCTCTGGTCCGGCGTCTCTCTTCCAATTCTTTTGTCATAACCGGTTTGATCCTGTCAATCCCAAAGAACAACAGAGCGATCCCTGCTATCACCATAAATATCATCGGCACCATGGAATTTGCAAAGCGGATCATCAGAAGCGCCGACGGCGTCTGCACCGTCTGTGTTCCATCAAAACCCGATGCGCTCAGCAGTACACCAAGCAAAAAGCTGGAAAATGCCGAACCGATCTTATTCGCAAATCCGGTGATCGCCCCCAGCGTTCCCTCCATTCTGGGACGGTTCTGCCACTCGTTGTAATCCGCGCAGTCTATGATAAACAGACCGCTCATATAGGAGATCGGAAGCATACCGCAGCCCGCGATCAGACTGGAAATGGCCAGCAGAACAAGATTATCCTTCGCTATGAATCCGATCGGCCCGCTCAGCAGATACATAAAACAACCGATCTGAACGAGCTTCGTCGTACTCAGCTTCCGCATCACCAGCGGGTACAGCAGCATCGTCGGCATCACAATGACGTTTAGCAGACTCATCGTCCCCATCAGACCGAGATCCCCGACAATATACAGATAGTAATAGCTTCCCACACTGATTCCGGTTGCGATTGCAAAGACAAACTGGAGAATGCAGACCGGGTAGATGTTCCGGTTTGTTTTCAGCAGTTCCACGATATGCTTCACGGTTACATTCTTGTTCTCCTCACTCTCCACATCATACTTCTCCGGCACAAACAGGAATCTCATCATGCCGATAATTCCCAGCGGAAGGGCAAAACACGCGATCAGACGGCTCCAGCCCGGCGCCGAAGAGAGCACCTGCGCCTGCATTCCCGGAAAAATCACGTTAAAAACAATCACGCAGCAAGTCACCATCAAACCGCCCAGCGAGTTGATTTTGATGTATTTCTGATCGTCGTTAAACGCGCGCACCATATACGCCGTGCCGCTCGCATTCAGAAACGTCCGGAATACGGACTGGCAGAGCGTATAGCAGACCGCAATCCACGCACACTTGACAAACACGGAAAATTCCGCAGGAACACTGAACATCAGCCATGTGGTCAGCCACAGTCCCAGTACACACAGATCATACGGACGTCCGCGTCCGAGTTTCGTATTCGTCTTATCGACAATATAACCCGCAAACAAATCCGTCACGCCGTCCACCAGCTTCGTCACCATCAGAATCGTGCCGACAAGGGCGGCGCTCAGTCCCAGCGCATTCGTGCAGTACAGCTGCAGCGCTCCCAGCAGCACCGCATTCAGCGCCACCGACGCGCCCTCGCACTGCCATGCCAGCATTTTTCCCACTCCGATCCTGTGCGGATTCGGCTGTTTCTTCTCTCTGTTTCTCATCTTACTCTCCATTCTGGAGCGTCCTTTGCTCCTGCCGCGGCCGGCTGCAGCTCTGCGATCCAAACTCCGTGCAGATTATTTTCCATCTGCCCCCCGACTGCTCTCCTGCCATTTTGTAATAGTTCCGAATCAAACTATTAAAACTGATTTACTCTCTCCGATCTTCTTACTCCCGTACCGGAATCTCACAGCGGGCCTCTTCCAAGCCTACTCCCTCCACCCGCACAATAAGTCTCCCGCTCCCTGCTCTGACAACGGCCTGACTGCGCCCGTAATAGGTCGTATAGCTTCCCGCCAGAAAGTCCTCCGCTGTCTTGGGATTCGCGCTGCCGAAGGCCAGCAGCTCTCCTCCCTCCACGCTCACCCGAAGGCGCGTGTCTCTTGCGCACTCGATTTCCCCGTTCTCACCGGTCAGATCAATGGACAGATACAGAATGTCCCCGCACCTGACGCTCTCCCTCTCCGGCAGAATCCTGATTTCCAGCCTTCCAGCCGCCGAGCGCAGGCTTGTCTGCGAGTGTTCGCTGCCATCTGCACGATATGCGACGGCGCGCAGCTCTCCCGGCTCATAGCAAAGCGAAAATTTGGCTATATGATCCTCTGGTTTCTTCCTCCCCACGCTCTTTCCATTGAGAAAGAGCTCGATTTCCCCCGCCGCGCTGTAGACCTCCGCCTCCGCCGCGTTCCCGTCGCAGCCCGCATAGGACCAGTGCGGAATCGCATTGCTGCCCCGCCAGATCGCCCGACTCGGCACGACGCCCGGATGATTGAGGGGGCTGACCGCCAGATACGGTTCCGCCTCCGGTTTCCAGACCGCCCGGGCCAGTCCCGCCTCCGCATTGTCATTGCCGAGGATATCAAAAGCGCCGGTATCCGCCAGCAGCCACGGGTATCTTTTCTGAAATCCTCTGTCCTCCTCGTCATACGACCAGCCTCCGATTCCGGCCTCTCCCAGATAGTCCCACGCCGTCCACATGAAATCCCCGATCAGATACGGATACCGCTCCACCATCTCCCAGTTGCGGGAGAGCTCATACGGATACGTCTCGCTCCCGACCACGATGCGTTCCGGATGCAGGGTTCCCTCCTG
>JAUNGV010000113.1 GCA_030524225.1 Eubacteriales bacterium | reverse complement strand
GAATCACTACGAATATTCGGCGAATTACAACGATTTCGGACATAACGAGAACACAGAGCGGTTTTTCGAACAGATGGATTTCCTGACGCCGGAGCTGCTGCGGGTGCTGGAGCCGGGGCGTGTGGCGGCGATCCATGTCAAGGATCGCGTGCTCTTCGGGAATGCCACCGGGACTGGTATGCCGACGATTGAGCCGTTCCATGCGCTGTGTATCGAGCATTATACGCGCCACGGCTTCCAGTACATGGGGATGATCACCGTGGTGACGGACGTCGTGCGGGAAAACAATCAGACGTACCGGCTCGGCTGGTCGGAGCAGTGCAAGGACGGCTCGAAGATGGGCGTCGGCTGCCCGGAATACATCCTGCTCTTCCGGAAGTTGCCGAGCGACCGATCGAACGCCTATGCGGACGAGCCGGTAACAAAGAGCAAAGAGGAGTACACCCGCGCGCAATGGCAGATCGACGCGCACGCCTACTGGAGATCATCCGGTGATCGGCTGGTGAAGAAGGAGGAGCTGCCGGAGATCAACGTCTCGAACCTGCAGCGGGTGTACAGGGAGTACAGCCGGGGGACGGTGTACAGCTACGAGGATCACGTCCGGCTGGCGAAGGAGCTGGATAAGGACGGCAGACTCCCGGCGACGTTTATGGTGGTCGCTCCGGGAAGCTGGAACATCGCGGAGGTATGGGACGATATCAACAGGATGAGGACGCTCAATACCGAGCAATCGCGCCGCAGGCTCCAGATGCACGTCTGCCCGCTGCAGCTGGACATCGTGGAGAGGATCATCAACCGGTACAGTAACGAGGGCGATCTGGTCTATGATCCCTTCGGCGGCCTGATGACGGTGCCGATGATGGCCGTCAAGATGCACCGGCGGGGAAAGGGCTGTGAGTTGAATCCTGACTACTTCCGGGACGGCGTCGGGTACCTGCAGGCGGCAGAGGATGAGATCGAGACGCCGACGCTGTTCGATTTTATCAAAGAGGCAGGATAAGGATAAACGAAAGAAGTGACAGAAGTGTCATAAGTAGGGAAAAGAAATGCCCTGCGGCGTTTGCAGACGCTGCAGGGCAAAGCATAAAACCATGCTCCAATGACAGTTATCAGTATAGGCGACGCATGGCAGAAAGTCAAGGAAACAGCGGGCGCGGGCCCGTTTTTACACTTGATAAAAGTATTATCTTAACGACAGAGAGGAATACCGTCATGCCATACGTCGAACGTACCACGATAGCCGGAAAGACGATCGAGGTAGAGAAGTATTACACATCGAGATACAACCGGAAGGGGATCAGAAGGGGGAAGAGGGTACGTCCCACGAAGGAGGAGCAGAAAAAGGTCAATGACCGGAAAGCGGAAAGAGAGCTGCGGATCCTGATCAATGCCAACTTCGGGTATGGGGACTATCACATGGTTCTGGATTACGTCCGGCGGAAGGGAGAGCCGGACAGATCACGGGAGCAGATGAGGAGGGATCGTGACATCTTCCTGCGGCTCCTGCGGAGAGAGTGCAGGAGGCAGGGGAAAGAACTGCGGTATGTCAGCGTGATGGAGATAGGGGAGAAGGGAGCAAGGCACCATCACTTCGTGATCAATCAGATTGATGTGAAGATTTTACAGGAGTGCTGGTATAAGGCGTACAGCGGACACAGCCGGATCAAGGTTTTCCCGCTGGATGATTCGGGGAATTATGCGAAGCTGGCAGCCTACCTGATCAAATATACGAGCAGGCACCGCACGCAGGAGGACGGGGCGTTGCAGATGAAACGGTGGAATTGTAGCCGGAACCTGATCCGTCCGTTGCCGGAGTACAGGATCATCACGGACAGAGGATGGTTTCGCGCGGAGGCGAAGCCTGCGGCGGGATACTATGTGGACAAGGATAGCATCAAGAGGGGAGTGCACAGCCCGGATTACTACGGATACGGATTTTTCAAATATATCATGGTGCGGCTGCCGGGGACAGGAAGGGAAGCGGGGAAAAGGGAGGAAAGCAGGGATGGAGATCATAACAGAAGCGTGCAGATGGCTGATGATCGGATGGGGGATCATTGCGGCAGTCGTGATTGTGGGCGGGATCGTCCTGATCGGTGTAAGCGCAGCGTGTGAGGCGATCGGTCAGCTCCACGCATGGGAAGAGAATCAGGAGACAGACGGGGAGGGAAGCGGGAAGTGAGGAACTTTAGGAGAGAAAGTGAGGACGGGAATCAAGAGGCGCTTTTTGTCTGGGCAGCCGTCCATGTGATGCAGTATCCGGAACTGGCATACCTGCATCATATCCCGAACGGAGGAAAGCGGGACAGGATGACGGCGATCGCCTTAAAGAGGCGCGGCGTCAGGGCAGGGGTGCCGGATATCTCTTTGCCGGTTTCGCGCGGCGGTTTTCATGGGCTTTATATCGAGTTAAAGGCAGGGACGAATCGGGCGACAGAGCACCAGCGGCGCTGGATGGAGTTTCTGGGCCAGCAGGGATATATGACGGCGATCTGCTACGGCTGGGAAAGTGCGGCGCAGGTCATAGAGACGTATCTGACGGATCCGGAGAAGATCGGAAGCGCGGGGCAGGTGTTCCGGGAGTAAGGCGGGATTCCGGAGAGAAGCTGTGGGAAGCGGCGGAAGGCAGAGGGGAAGAGAGACAGGAAGAAATTGAAAAATCATAAAGGGAGCAGGAGGACAGAAGGGTGAATAAGTGTATTTTCATGGGGCGTCTGACGAGAGATCCGGAGGTGCGGTATACGAGCGGAGAGAATCCGCAGGCGATCGCGCGGTATTCGCTGGCAATCAACAGGCCGGGAAGGGGAGAGCAGCAGACGGATTATATCCCGGTGGTGGCATTCGGACAGGCGGCGGTTTTTGCGGAGAAGTATCTGCAGAAGGGAAAGCTGATGCTGGTGACCGGTCATATGCAGTCAGGAAGCTACACGAACAGGGAAGGGCAGAAGGTGAATGCGCTTACTCTGGTGGCGGAGAATCAGGAATTTACAGGAGAGCGTTCGATAGATGCCGCGCCGCGTCCGCTGGAGGGGGACAGGAGAGAGACGGAAAGAAATGGAGGCAGGGGAACGGGACGGTCGCAGAAGCCGTACAGGCCGGAAATGATGGAGGATACGGAAGGGAATCTGTATGTGAAAGATGACGAGGTGCCGTTCAGATGACAAACGAAAAGAAATTTGAGGAGGTTTTCGGGATCAAGGTAAAAAGAGAGCGGCAGCCGTGTGAGGATTACAGGTTCAGGCACTGCGAGGCGACGCCGGAAGGATTTGAGACTGGGATCTGCTCGTCGTGCCCATGGTGGCGGGAAGAGTACAAGGAACCGCGATCCACCGTAGAGAAAGCAACAATGGTAGCGGGCGGCACACGGGAATGGCTGCAGCAGAGGTTTGAGAAAATAACTTAAAAGGAAATCGTGGAATGGCAGAACCCGCTGAAAAGGATCATCTTCGTGATGTCACGAAAATGATATAGAGTGACCATTTTTCCAAAGAAGGAAAAATGGTCAGTAAAAGAGAATTGGGAGAAAACCGGAAAGGAAAAGATGGCGGAAATTATTTTGCATCCATCTCATCCAGAATACTGTAAAGAATGTATTTATTATGACAGGAGTGGTTGTCAGAACAAAGAATATCAAAAAAATATTTACAAAGTAGTTTGTGTATGGAGTTATTGCAAATACAAAAAGCGGGAACTCTTTCCGAAATGGAAATAGATGCGGATTTCAAAGGAGGGACAAGATGAAAAACTGGAAATGGGCGCTTATTATTGCCGGAACGGTAGTAGCAGTTATTTTACTATGCGTGGTCGGAATTCAGTCCGCACAGAACAGAG
>JAUNGV010000026.1 GCA_030524225.1 Eubacteriales bacterium | reverse complement strand
TTGCTGCATCTGCTGCTTCCTCAGTGGTAGCCTCATCTGCTGCTTCCTCAGCCGCCTCGGTGGTTGCCGCATCTGCGGACTCCGTGGTGGTCGGCGTCACAACGCTCGCATAAACCTCTTCGTACTTCGCCTGAATCTCAGCCGCCAGCGTCTCCGCATCCGCATCGCCGTTTAACAGCTCCTGCAGGCCGGTGTTGCAGACATCCCAAACTGCCGGATCCACATAGGAATCATAAATCTCGCAGGGAGTCGTATCGACATAGGAGTAGTTGTAGAACGCCTGCGTTACTTCGTCAAACGCGCTCAGGTCAACATCTTCAACCTGCGTCAGACCTGCCAGTGCATAGTTCTCAGCAACATAGTTTGCAAAATCAGGACCGGTCAGGTACTCGATCAGATCGATGCACGCTGCGAGCTTGTCCGGATCCTCTGCCACCTTCGCGTTGATGGCAAGACCATAGCCAAGGCCGATGTTCTGGCTCTGCGGATTCTGGGTTGCGTCTGCCGGCTGCGGAAGAACTGCAAAGCCGATGTTGTTGTACTTCTCCTCGTCGTACTCAAGAAGAGTCGCTGCAATGTAGGACTCATCCCAGTTACCGCCGATGAACGCCGCAGCGTCGCCGGAAATGTAGTACTCACGGGCATCCTCATTCGTTACGGAGTTGAAGTCCTCGTTGAAGATACCGCTCTGGAAGATCTCCTGCATGAAGCTCAGCGCGGATACGAACTCCGGATCCGTGAAGGAAGCACCGCTGTTGTCGATGATGGACTGGAACCACTCGGAACCCGTGTATCTGTCGCCGATGGTGCTCAGGAAATCGGAGTTAGCCTGCCACTGACCGCCGTTGCCGAACGCGATCGTGTCGATGCCCTGCTCGGAGAAGTACTCCGAAGCTGCGATCACATCGTCCCAGTTGTCCGGGAAGCTGTCGTAGCCCGCATCCGCCCACATCTGCTTGTCATAGATGACAACCGTGCAGGTGCCAGCCGTCAGAGACGGAAGAGCGTAAATCTTGCCGCCGTCCGTGAACGGGGTGAAATAGGACTCTACATACTGATCCGCATACGGGGACTCCGCAATGATGTCGGTCAGATCAAGAACCAGTCCCTGAGACGCCCAGGACTTCGTATTCATGCCCTGAAGAAGGAATACATCCGGGAGATCATCCGCAGCCGCCATCGTAGCGATCTGAGTCTTGTACTCCGCGTTTGCAAGAACGTTCTGGTTCAGTGTGATGTCCGGGTGTGCGTCGATCCAGTTCTGGATCATGGTGCGCATTCCGTCGGAACCGCCGTTACCCTCAGACTCCTCAGAGGTGGAATAGTGCATCAGGTTGATCTCACCTGTATAAGCGAGATCGCTCGCCGCGCTTGCGGAATCTGCAGACCCCTCTGCCTCCGCGTCAGCGGTCTCCTCGGTCGCCTCTGTCGTCTCTTCCGTCGACTCCGCGCTGTCCGTCGTGGTCGAAGAAGAGGAGCCGCAGCCTACGAGCAGTGTAGCCACCATCGCAGTGCTGAGTAATGCTGCCAATAACTTTTTCTTCACTTGCTTTTCCTCCTATTTAAAGAATTTTTGGTTGCTGTTCATCAACGCAATCATCCTGCGAATTCCTTAATCGTTTTCGCACACTCATCATACAACAGTCTTCATAAATTTGTCAACGACTATTCACATTTGGGACTCATTTCTCATGTTTTTACCGAAAATAGAACTCCAAATTTGTGCAGTTTTACTATGCCGATTAAAAAAGTAATTTTTTTAGCTAAATTTAATACAAGTTCCTCCATTTTATGGGTTTCAAAGCAATTTTCGCTGGCTTTCTCTCCTTTCGAAGTCTCGCTTTCCCCTTTTTTCACTCCCTTTTTCCAATTCACTTATCTAGCAAACCCGCATAAATACTGGGTTTACAGCAATTCCCCCATGCTCTCCCCTTCCTTTTCCCCTCTCCTGGTTATTGTTTTTGATTTTCTGTCATTTTCGTTCTATTTTCTTTTTTTAGCCACTTTCCTCCTCCTTATTTTGCTTTGTCGGACGATCAAAAGCTTGATTTTATCATATCCACGGCTTTTTTATCCTGTTCTACGCGTCTAACTTAAACGTTTACCAAATGCCATAGGGCACATCACTCCGCTTTCTGCAGACCACTCCATCGGTTCGGCATCTCCTTCCGCCCGTCTTCTGCCCGCTCGCTTTCCAACTACAGCTGTTCCCGATGCTTCTGTTTCACAATAGAAAACACTCTCCCGGACGGCAATGGAAACTACCTGCCGTCCGGGAGAGTGCCCTGTACAAGCGATCCGCTCCCCGATGCTGCTCTTATTTTCTTCCTGTCCGCTTTCGCTCAGAGACCACGGATCACCGCAGTCTCTTACTCCTGCTCTGCGATTTCATTCAGCTTCGCGATCATCTGATCCAGCATCTCTCTCGTAAATGCTCCGCCGCCAAAGCTCAGAAGCTGACGCAGCGGCATATACGCGAACATCTTCTCCACCATCTCCTGGGAGATCGCCTCGTTTGCGGTCTCGCTGTCTCCGCCGGAGAGCTGACTCGACTGCTGATACTGCGCAAAGAGCGGCTGGCAGACCTGTGCCGCCTTCTCATCCTTCATCAGATCGCCGACCAGCGTATTGTCGTCGTAGCGAACCGGCAGGCGGCGCGCATTGTGCAGGCTTACGCTCTGCTCCAGCACAATCTCCCTGCTGGAACGGCCGATCTCCACCGCGTATTCCCCGGACGGCGCGTACCAGTCTCCGATCTGCGCATTATAATAGGAAAAGGCACGATTGGAAAGTGTGAAGCAAACCTCCTTCGTCTCACCCGGCGCAAGCTCCACCTTGTCAAACGCCCGCAGCTCACGCACCGGACGGATCACATCACCTCTGATCGGATTTCTGACATAGAGCTGCACGACTTCCTTGCCTGCCACAGCGCCTGTGTTCGTGACCTTCACGCACACCTTCAGTTCGCCGCCCGCCTCCAGCTGAGTCTGATCCACGCTCAGATCGGAATACTCGAAGGTTGTATAGGAGAGACCATAACCGAAGGGATAGCGCACAGCTGCTTTCTTCTTGTCATAGTAACGGTAGCCGACGAAGATGCCCTCACGGTATTCCGTTCTGTCTCCCTCTCCGCCGTAATACAGGCTCGACGGATTGTCCTCGCACTGGAACGGAATTGTCTCCGCCAGACGGCCGCTCGGATTGACCGCGCCCCAGAGCAGATCCACCTCGGCGCGTCCGACTGCCTGACCGCCCAGATACATATCAAGAATCGCCGCCACATCATCCGCCCACGGCATCTCCATCGGCGATCCGTGATGCAGAACGACCACCGTATTCGGCTGTACCGCCGCCACCGCCGCAATCAGGGCGTTCTGATTTTCCGGCATCCGCATATGGTCTCTGTCATATCCCTCCGATTCAAAGGAATCCGGAAGTCCCGCAAAGATCACCGCCGCATCCGCCGCCTTCGCCGCCTCAACGGCCTCCGCGATCATGGCCTCGTCCGGCGTCTCGGACTGCGTCGTGTAGCCCTGCGCAAACGTCACCGCCAGAGAATCCGCTGCCGCCGCCTCGAGCGCCGACTCCGTCCGGAAGCAGTTGATATGGGAGCTGCCGCCGCCCTGGAAACGCGGCTTGTCCGCAAACTCTCCGAGGAATACGACTTTCTGCTCTTTCTTAAGAGGCAGAATTCCGCTATTTTTCAGAAGAACAGCCGACTCCGATGCAATCTGCGCGGAGAGTCGGTGATCCGCCTCCTGATCCCATGCCGTATCGGGCTGCCTGTTCTCCACAAACTTCTCGACAATACGCAGAATCCGTGCCACCGTCTGATCCAGAACTTCCTCGGAGAGCGCGCCGCTCTTTACCGCCTCGACGATAGCCTTATCGTTCACGCCGTTGGAGGAGGGCATCTCGAGATCGAGTCCCGCTTCCACGCCTTTGACTCTGTCTCTGACCGCGCCCCAGTCGCTGACGACGAAGCCCTCAAAGCCCCACTCATCCCGCAGGATTTCCGTCAGCAGACGGCGGTTCTCCGAGACCTGCACGCCGTTGAGCTGGTTGTAGGAGCACATCACCGTCCATGGCTGTGACTCCTTCACCGCCGTCTCGAACGCCGTCAGATAGATCTCGCGCAGCGTTCTCTCATCCACTACAGAATCCGAGGTATTGCGGCGGTGCTCCTGATTGTTGCAGGCAAAGTGCTTGATGCTCGTTCCCACATTCCGGCTCTGCACGCCGTTGATCCAGCCAGTCGCCATCTCACCCGCCAGATACGGATCCTCGCTGAAATACTCAAAGTTGCGCCCGCACAGCGGAGAGCGCTTGATATTCACCGCAGGACCGAGCAGTACCGCCACGCCCTCGTGCTGGCATTCGCCGCCGAGCGCCTCGCCCTCTCTCCTGACCAGTTCTCTGTCAAAGGAGCATGCCGTCGCGCTCGCCGCCGGGAATCCCACCGCCTTGATACTCTCATTGACGCCCAGATGATCCGCGCT
This sequence comes from Eubacteriales bacterium, assembly GCA_030524225.1. Lineage (GTDB taxonomy): Bacteria > Bacillota > Clostridia > Lachnospirales > Lachnospiraceae > CAG-791. The sequence continues at coordinate 27,980 of JAUNGV010000026.1, read as the reverse complement.
CTGATCCTGCTTGCGCAGTCCGTGAGGGCCGTCGCTGACCATAATATCGGAAACGCCGAGTCGCTCCACTGCCTTTGTGTGCCAGAAGTCTGCTCCGGAGCACAGCCCCGCTTTCTCCTCCAGCGTCATTTCGGAAATCACTTTGGAAATGTCCATGATTGCTGTAAACCTCCCTAATATTTTTATGCTGTTCTTTTGTATTCTATCAAATTTAACCAGTTTCGTCAGGAATTTTACGGGGAAAATAATAAAATTTCCATAAAACAGGCGGCAGAATTCTTCCTTCGAAAGATTTCCTGCCGCCTTTTTTCTCTGTTCTTCTCTATTTTGTAATCGTCCCGTCCAAATCCCACAGATCTTCCCAGCCATGCGCCCCCGGCCAGAGGAATACCTGTCCCTTAACGAGACGGCAGTTCCTGTCGTCCGCCGCGATCGCCGCCATCTCCGCCTCTGTCAGCGGATCGTCAAAGCTCGCCTTCAGATTCGCGATGTACTGGGGTTCCTTGACAGAAAACGGAATCGGAATCTGCCCGCGCTGCACAGCCCACTTCAGACACGTCACCGCCGGATGATCGCCGTGTGCCTCCGCCGCTGCCTGAATCGAGGGAAGCTCCACATCCGCGATGTCCTCCGGCGTTCTGTCCCTCTCCGGTCTCGACGGGGAACCGATCGGGCAGAAGCCGATCGGCTGAATTCCCTTTGCCACCACATAGTCAAAGAGCTCCGGCTGCTGGAACGCAGGGTGCAGTTCCATCTCAATCGCCGCAGGCCTGATCCGGCACAGCGGCAGCACTGCCTCCAGCTTCGGAATCGTCATGTTCGACATCGCGATATTCTTCACCAGTCCCTGATCGACGAGGGATTCCAGCTGTCTCCACGTATCCATGAATTCCCCGACTGAAAACGGCTTGGAATCCGGATTGCGCGAATCGCCGTCGCAGTGCGGCGCATGGTAATTCGGAAACGGCCAGTGCAGGAAATAGAGATCCACATACCCGAGCCCCAGATCCGACAGGCTCCTGCGGCAGGCCGCCTCCACCTCGCGGTGCTGGTCGTTCCACACCTTGGAGGTGACAGTAAGCTCCTCCCGGCGCACTACCCCCTCCGCAAAGAGGCGGCGCAGTACCTCGCCGATCTCCTTCTCATTCATATAAACGGAAGCGCAGTCGATCAGACGGTACCCGTTCCTGACCGCCCCGTATACCGCCTCCGAGACCGCCTCCGATCCGTACTTATCCGATCCGAAAGTTCCCAGACCGATCGCCGGAATCTTCGTGCCGTCCGCCAGTGTGCGCGCCGGAACCTGCGCGCTGTAATCCGTACCAATGCTCATAACTATCCTTTCTCCTGTGCCGCAGTCTGTCTGCCATCTGTTCATGGCAAAATTCCCCGCCGAATCAGGACACTTTTGTCACCGATTTCTCCGGAATCTGTTTTCCCCTTTAGTCCGGGAATACGACCGCGACCTTGCCGCAGTTCCCGCCCGCCATCAGCGCGTACGCTTCGTCCGCCTTCTCCAGCGGGAACTCGTCCGTAATCAGATCCTCCGGGTGGATGCCCCAGCGGACGAGACGCTCCACGAGATCCTCCATTCTCCACAGCGAGGTCACCCAGGAGCCGTAAATCGTCTTCTGTCCATGGATCATATCCGGGCTCGGCGTCAGGCTCATCGTGCCTCCCTCTCCGACGAGAGCGATCTTCCCCCACTCTCTCGTCGCGCGAACCGCCGTCTGGCGTCCCGCATCCGCCGCGCTGGCGTCGATCGCGCGCTCCACGCCGTGGCCGCCCGTCACCGCGAGAATGTCCTCGACGACGTGATCGCTGGGCTTAAAGACGTAATCCACCAGTCCCAGCTTCTGTGCCAGCGCGATGCGGTAGTCGTTCCCCTCCACGCCGATCAGCTTGTTCGCCCCCAGCGCCTTGCAGAGCATCAGCGCCGCGAGACCGACCGGACCGAGTCCCGTCACGAGAACCGCGTCGTTTCCGCTGACGCCGATCTTCTCAATGGCTTCATAAACCGTGCCGAATCCGCAGGCCACCTGAGCGCCGTCCTTGTACGTCAGCTCGTCGGGCAGAGCGATCAGATCCTTCTCGTCGCAGAGAATATACGGCGCCATTCCGCCGTTTCTCTGCCATCCGTACGCCTGTCTGTGCTGGCTCTTGCAGGAAATATAGTAGCCCATGCGGCAGTCATGGCAGACGCCGCAGCCGGAGATATGGTAGACGATGACGCGGTCGCCCTTTTTGAACCGCTTCAGTCCTTCGCCCTCGACTTCGATAATGCCGCAGGGCTCATGCCCCGCGACCATCCCCGGAATGTAGCCCTCCGGTCCTTTTCCGACGTGCTCCCTGTAGATGCAGCGGATGTCGCTCCCGCAGATCGTCGTCGCCTTCGTCCGCACGACCACCTGTCCGAATCCCGGCTTCGGGATGTCAAATTCCCGCAGCTCCACCGAGCTGTTTCCGGGCAGAATCGCGCCTCTCATTTTTACCGCCATGTTCTTGTCCTCCTCTGTTTGTTTGACTGTACATTGTTTTGGTTGTTGTTTTGCTATGGATTTTTGCGCTTTTTATTATGTTTTTCGCTGTGCTTCCACTGCGTTTGTACTGTACTTTTCATTTCAGCCTGATGCCTGTTCTGATTTCATCTTCTGTACTTGTATTCTGCCCGATGATCCCAATTTATCCCATGACTACATGATACGGATTATGTTCTGCCGTCCGGATCGTCCGCCGCCAACGCAGGTACCTGAATTTCTCTTATCCGCATTGTAGCTCTGATTTTCTATAAAAATAAGACATGTTTATGACGTTTTCTTGCTATTTGTGTCGTGTTGCCGCATACTATAAACAGCTATAAGCGGTTATAAAAAAACGACATTTTCTATCTGTACTTCAATCCCGAAACGGAGGCTCCCATGCGCACGCGATATGACAATCTTGACCTCTCTTTTTCCCTCGACGGCTACACTTTCCGGGCACTCAACATCGTCTGCGAGCAGTTCCTGCGCCCAATTCCCAGACACGCTCACTCCGAGGGAAGCTATGAACTGCATTACATCCCCCGGGGGCTCGGCGAGGTCTTTCTGGACGGTGCCCGCTATCCGCTGCGCCCCGGTTCCCTCTACGTCACCGGCCCCCATGTGGAGCACGAGCAGTTTACCGACGCCGCTGATCCGATGACGGAATACTGCATCTATTTCCATATTCAAAAAAAGGAATCCGCCCGTCTCCTCCGCTCCCTGACGGAACGATTTCTGCAGACAAAACTCTGGATTGGCGAAGATACCCAGGGACTGCTCCCCCTCTTTCTCGCTCTCTTTCAGGAACTGTCCCAAAGAAAAGCAGGCTTTTCCATCGAAGTGAAAAGCCTGCTTCAGCAGATTATTGTGCGCATGGTGCGCAATTATGAAGCGGATTCTGCCGCCGCACCCCTGCCTCTCTCCCATGATCTGCACGAGCGCCGCTCCATTATTCTCGAGGAATGTTTCCTCTACGAATATGACTCCCTCACACTGCCCGCTCTCGCCGCCCGCCTCGGACTCTCCTGCCGTCAGACCCAGCGGCTCCTCGCAGAGCAGTACAGTCAGACCTTCCAGCAGAGACGGACGCAGGCGCGGATGTCAGCCGCCATTGCATTTCTGCGTTCCTCCGACGAGAGCGTCACCGCGATTGCGGAACATCTCGGCTTCTCCAGTGTGGAGCACTTCTGCAGCGCGTTCCGGACGTATTACGGAGAGAGTCCCCGCGCCTGCCGGAACCGCATGGCGCGGGAACGGGACTCCTGACCGCCCTGCTGCGGTCTGCGAATGCATGTCTGGCACAGCGCCGCTGCAGGCAGCCGCCTTTCTACTGCTGTGCGATTACCTGCTCCGCACAGATAAGAAGCGTCTCTGCGTCGATATCCGCAAAGGTAGAAAGCAGATAATTCATGCCGTCCTTCGTCCACGACACCGTGCGGAAGGTCTTTCTCTCCGCCTCGGGACTCCCGTAGCTGATCACCAGCTCGCCCGCTCTCTGCAGCGCCGCATCCTCCTCGTCCGGTTTCCCGTCCGGCGGCAGGAACAGGTAATTCGTCTCTTTGACCGTCACCGGAATCCCGTCGATCTCCCGCTGTGCGAGCACGGTGCCCGGCTCCTGCTCTGCGTCCGCTGTTCCCCACAGCGCCGCGTCATCTGACGCCGCGTTCTCGATGCTTATCGACAGAACGCTTCCCTGTCCGTAACCGGCCATCACCGTCATAAAGCTATAGAGCTGATTGCCCTCTCCATCCTCCGCGAATGCCTCCGTGACATAGCCTTCCTCAAACGCATAGCCGTCGCCCAGACTCTCCGGCGCTCCGATCTGTGCGCCCAGCGCCGCCTGCGCCTCTTCCCTGAATTCCTCCAGATCCGTAATCGCGTCCCCTTTGTAGGTATGCGAGGTAATGCTCATGACCTTCCCCGCCGCAAACGCGGTAATGGATCCCAGCACCAGTACGGCCGCCGCCACCAGCACTGCCACCTTTTTATGATTCTTTCGTTTCATCATTCCTGCGCTCCTTTCCTTCCCTGCGATTCTGTGATGAATCGCCGCAAGACACTGTTCCTCTCTGCTCTCCTCCAACACAATCTCCTCACAGGACTCCTGTACTGCACGCCTGACGAGTTCTTCTTTTTTCTTCCTCATCCTGTCCGTCTCCTCTCTCCAGTGTGCCGCCCAGCTCGCTCTCCAGCAGTCTGCGGGCCTGATAAAGCCTCGATTTGACCGTTCCCTCGAAGATTCCCAGTACACGAGCGATCTCTCGCACGCTCAGTTCCTGATAGTAATAGAGAAATACCACCGTCCGCTGCTTTGGCCCCAGACGTCTGACCGCTTCCTGCACGAGACGGCTTCGCTCCTTTCTCTCCAGAATCTCCAGCGGGCTCTCGCTCCTCTGCTCCGTTCCGGCCCCGGTCTCCCGTTCCGCGGAAATGCCCCGGTCGGACATTCCCCGGCCACTCTCGCTCTCCATCATCTCCTCCAGCGAAATCTCCTGCCTGCCGCTTCGTTTCTTCCCCGCACGCCACGCCTGCCGCACGAGAATCCGGAACAGCCACGATTCAAAACCGCCTGCCTCTCTGACCTCTCCGCAGTGGCGGTAACACTGGACAAACGTCTCCTGCAGCACGTCCTCGCTCTCGCTCCTGTTCTGCAGGATGAAATACGCCATGCGGTACAATTTGCCGGAATAGAAATGGTAAATCTCGTCGAATGCCGCCTGATCGCCGCTCTGCATGCGCCGCACCAGCCCCTGTATCTGTTCGTCCATCTCCGCTTCCTTTCCTGTTTCCGTTTCCTGACCTGTTTTGCCGGCTTTCTGATATTTCCTGTCAGGTCCCCGCAGATTTCTCTGCCGGTTTCCCTTTCGTGTCCTGTCAGTCTGACAATATCAGTTCCTCCAGCCCCGGCTCTTCCTGACTGCCGCCGGTATTTCCTTCCTTTCAGATGCATCTACTGTATAAGAGGCAGGGAATGAGGGTTCGGTTCATTTCTGGGCACTATAAATTAAATAATGAAATACGGACGAACAGCGTCAGATATGGGAAACACGGGAGTCAGTAAAATGAAAAAAGAAAAACCCCGGAAGTCCCAAAAAGGATTTCCGGGGTTTATTAAGCTGATGACGGGAATCGGACCCGTGACCTCCGCACTACCAATGCGACGCACTACCGACTGTGCTACATCAGCATGATTCGTTGACCCGCAGCCGCGAATCAACGAATATTATATTAGCATACAGAAAAAGCCTTTGTCAACACCATCCTGTGACACTTGTAAAAATCAGAAAAACTTGTAAAATCACAGCAAATATCAAACAACATTTATTATACCGATATGTCTGCCCACCGGCAGCGGGACGCTCGCCCTTGTACTCGTTTATATTCCCTTCTCAGCCTCTCCAGTATCTCCTCGTCCGCCGGACAGAAATCGTACTGATCAATCTCCTTTGCCGTGATCCAGCGAAGATCGTTGTGCTCCAGTCTCTGCGGCTCTCCCTCCGTGATCTCCGCATGAAACAGCGTCAGGTGCACCGTGAGATCCGGATACACATGCTCCACCTCCATGAACACATCTCCGACTGTCAGGCCGATATCCAGTTCCTCCCTGCACTCCCGGATCAGCGCCTCCTCTCTCGTCTCACCGGGCTCCACCTTCCCGCCGACAAATTCCCACAGCAGACCTCTTGCTTTATGAGCCGGACGCTGGCAGATCAGGAATTGCTCCCCACGCCAAATCAAAGCCGCTACCACTTCTGTCATGATTAATCTCCATTCCGGAGGGACTACCCCCATTGCTGTCACACCGAAGGCCCATCTTCTTGAACTACGTTCAAGAAGCATCCCTCACTGCACTCGGTCAATTTCAGATTTGCGTCTGCCATGATCGAGATTTGTGACGCCCCGGCACAAATCTCAAGATTGAAAAATAAGCTATCGAGCTTATTTTTCAATTTTGTCCTCTTTTCAGCTTTTATTTTTTCTGTTTTTACCACAATACCATAAGCCATGCTGCAAAAACAGGGAAAATTCTTCCTGCAGGTACCGACGGAGATCGGGTTTTACCATCAGGCGATTCGACACATTTCAATTCAAGGCACTCTCAGAGTAAACACCACCTGCGTACCTTCCCTTTCCAGCAAATCACGCAACTCATCTGCAGTCAGATTTTCAATATGCCCGAGCTTTGTATACGCCCATGAATTTGATCCATAGAACAGGACAACAGAATTTCCTGAATAAAGTACAATATCACCGGGAACCGTCGTCATCTGCACATCGCTTCTCACAAATTCCTGCGGCAGAGAACCGACCTGCTCAAAGCCACCATACTGATGTGTGTCCACAGTAATGTCTCCATTTTCCAGCACCTGCCGCAATGCCTCAACAGTTTCATTGTCCTCCCATGTCACTTCCAGCTCTGTTCCATTCACCGATAACACAATCTGCATGACTTCCTCTTGTTCTTCTGTATCTGAATGTGTCGCTGCCTCCCCGGATTCCACTGCAGATTCCTCCCCCGCCTCTCCAGATTCAGCTGTGACTCCCGTCTCTTTCTCTTGTGCGGTCTCTGTAAGCGCTTTCTCTTCCATATTTGCCAAACTATCGGTTTGTTCTGTTTCCACCTCTGCTTCCGGCAGCTCCATCTCCGTGTCCTGTATTGTTTCTTCTGCTTCCGCTGCATCACCTCTCCCTGCACACCCCACCGTTCCCAGCACCAGCATACAGGCAATTCCCAGAATCATTCCCGGTTTCAATCCAAATCTTTTTTTAGGCTTCTTCATCTCCAAGCACCTCCTGATATTTGACATACATATGTAAAAGTTTGTGTTACATTCTCCGCATTCAGCGTAATCCCATTATGCAGAGCGCTCCCCTCACTTTCCGCCATTTCCTTCGTTCCCGCGCTTCAACTATAAAACACATACAATAGAAATAGCAAATGCTTTGAAATCAGTCAGCACTATGCTTTTGGGCTATACTATTCTCTTTCCGTGAATCCTATCAGTCACTCAATCACTGTAGAGTCGCTTTACTATTTCGCACTCCTATGCGGAAAGTGCCGGAAAACGGCGGCGGGACTTGCAATCCTGCCTTTTTCCTGTACAATATAAACGGACTTTGTAAAAACATCAAAGTCCGTAAGAGGCGGCAGCGCCGCCTCTGCACCGGGTTGTTTAATACACAACCCCGCTGGACTTTGTAAAAACATCAAAGTCCGTAAGAGGCGACAGCGCCGCCTCTGGGCCGGGCTGCTTAATACACAACCCTCGCTGGACTTTGTAAAACATCAACTTCCAGCCAAACTTTGTGAAACATCATGTATATGTATAATAATATAGTAAGGAGACCAATATGATCAGTACAAGCGGCGTAACCCTGCGCGTTGGCAAGAAAGCGCTTTTCGAGGATGTCAGCATTAAATTCACCGAGGGCAACTGCTACGGTATTATCGGCGCGAACGGCGCGGGCAAATCCACTTTTTTGAAAATCCTGTCCGGCCAGCTCGATACGACGAGCGGCAGCGTGGCGATCACCCCCGGTCAGCGCCTGTCCTTCCTCGAACAGGATCACAACAAATACGACGCCCTGACGGTCCTTGACACCGTCATTCAGGGCAACAAGCGGCTCTATGAAATCATGCAGGAGAAGGACGCCCTCTATGCCAAGGAGGATTTCTCCGACGCAGACGGTATCCGCGCCAGCGAACTTGAGACGGAGTTCGCGGAGATGAACGGCTGGGAGGCTGAATCGGACGCGGAATCTCTCTTAAACGGACTCGGCATTGAGACGGAGCTCCACACCCAGCTGATGAAGGATCTGGGCGGCGCGCAGAAGGTCAAGGTACTGCTGGCCCGCGCTCTGTTCGGCAATCCCGATATCCTGCTGCTCGACGAGCCGACGAACCATCTCGACATGGACGCCATCGCGTGGCTCGAGGAGTTCCTCATCAACTTTGAAAACACGGTCATCGTCGTCTCCCACGACCGTTATTTCCTGAATAAGGTCTGCACCTATATCGCCGACATCGACTACGGCAAGATCACGCTCTTTGCCGGCAACTACGATTTCTGGTACGAGTCGAGTCAGCTGCTCGTGCGTCAGATGAAAGAGGCCAACCGCAAAAAGGAGGAGAAGATCAAGGAACTGCAGGAGTTCATCTCCCGCTTCTCCGCCAACGCTTCCAAATCCAAGCAGGCGACGAGCCGTAAGCGCGCTCTGGAAAAGATTGAGCTCGACACAATCAAGCCTTCCAGCCGCAAATATCCCTACATCGATTTCCGTCCCGACCGGGAGATCGGCAACGAGGTGCTGATGGTCGACAACATCTCCAAGACCGTGAACGGCGTCAAGGTTCTCGATCACGTCTCTTTCATCATGGGACACAATGACAAGATCGCGTTCGTCGGCAGTCAGGAGCTGGCCAAGACGACGCTCTTCAATATTCTGATGGGCAAGGAGAAACCGGACGAGGGTACTTACAAATGGGGCGTCACGACGTCGCAGGCTTATTTTGAAAAGGACAACTCCGCGGAATTCTCCAGTGATCTGACGATTACCGAATGGCTGACCGGCTACTCTCCGGTCAAAGATGTGACATATGTGCGCGGTTTCCTCGGCCGTATGCTCTTTGCGGGCGACGACGGCGTCAAGAGAGTCAAGGTGCTCTCCGGAGGCGAGAAGGTTCGCTGCCAGCTCTCCAAGATGATGATCAGCGGCGCGAACTGCCTGATCTTTGACGAACCGACGAACCACCTCGACATGGAAGCGATCTCCGCCCTCAACGACGGCATGATCAAGTTCCCCGGCGTCGAGCTCTTTGCCTGCCGCGACCATCAGATCGTCGAGACGACCGCGAACCGCATCATCGAGATTCTTCCGGACGGTTCGATCATCGACAAGGTAACGACGTACGACGAGTACCTTGCAAACGACGAGATGGCGAGAAAGCGCACCGTCTACGTCTCACAGGCAACCGACGAGGACAGCGACAACTAAGTAACCGTTCAGCCTGCGCCATTCGCAAAGTCGCGCTGCCGCGCTCTCTGCCGCTTCGCGGCTACCTTTGCTCATGATCGGGCGCTCCCTCAGCCGTAAGCAAGCGGCACAAATTCGTGCAAGCACGATTTGCACCTCCTGCTTACGGCTGGCTGAACTGTTACACAACTAAAGAGGTATTTATGCGCGCAGTTGATCTTCATGTACACTCCACCAAATCCGACGGCACTTTCACGCCGTCGGAACTTGTTTCTCTGGCTCTTTCCAAAAATCTCGCCGCCTTCGCCCTGACCGATCACGACACGACGGACGGAATCGCCGAGGCCGTTCTTGCGGCGCGCGATACAGATCTCGAGATCATTCCCGGCATTGAACTCTCGACGGAGTACGAGGGCAAGGACATCCACGTCGTCGGTCTCTGTCTCGACTACGATACGCCGGGATTTCAGGAGAGAATCCACGCCTTTGCAGACGCCAGAGAACTGCGCAATCAGAAAATGTGCGACCGCCTCTGTGCCGCCGGAATCCCGGTTCCCTACGATGAACTGAAAAAGGAATGCGGAGAGGCCGTCGTCACGCGCGCCCATTTTGCCCAGTACATGCTCCGGCACGGTCTGATCTCCTCACTCCCGGAGGCATTCTCCCGCTACATCGGCGACGACTGCCCCTACTTCGTTCCCCGGGAAAAGATCACCCCGCACATGGCGGTCAGCTTCATTCTCTCCGCCCACGGCATACCGATTCTCGCCCATCCCCTCCAGTATCACCTCACACCGGGGGAACTCGACACTCTCGTCTCCTCCTTAAAAAACGAGGGACTGATGGGCATCGAGGTCTATTACTGTACGCACACGCTCCAGCAGCAGGGCGAGATCCTCGCTCTGGCCGACAAGTACGGACTGCTCGCCAGCGGAGGATCCGATTTCCACGGAGCGAACAAACCAAACCTCGATATGGGCAACGGCTACGGCAGCCTGTTCGTGTCGGAACATCTCCTGACACAGATGAAGCAGCGGCTCCACTCGCTGACACCCCGGACGAAGCTCTTTTTCTCCGATCTCGACGGCACGCTCCTGAATTCCGACAAGGTCATCTCTCCCGCCACGAGGGAGGCTCTCGATCAGTGGTGTGCGAGGGGCAACCGTTTCATCATGACCTCGGGACGAGCCACCAGCAGTGTCTCTTCCGTGAAGAAGCAGCTCTCCCTTCACTATCCCGGCATGTTCCTCTGCGGTTTCAACGGGGCGGAGATGATCGACTGCGACACAGGGCGCAGGATTTTCCGTGAGGGGCTGCCCATTCCGGTTGTGCGGCGCGTTCTCGATCTGGCCGAGGAGTGCGGCGTTTACTGTCAGACCTATGCGGAACCCGCCATCGTCTGCCGACGGATCACCCGTGAGACCGAGTATTACCGGCGCTACATCCACGCCGACGTCCTGTGCGACGAAGAGGATCCCGCCTCTCTGCTGCCGGAGGAACCGGGCAAGTGCATCGCGATCGCACTCGAGGATCTGGACCGTCTGGAGACCTTCCGCCTGCGCGTGGAAGAAGAACTGGCGGGACAGGTCAATGTCTTCTATTCCAGCGCCTACTATCTGGAAGTCGTCTCCTGCCGCGCCGACAAAGGCCGCGCACTGCGCCGACTCTGCCGCTATCTGGGCGTCTCCCCCGAGAATACCATCGCAGCCGGAGATTCCGGCAACGATGCCTCGATGCTGGAGGCCGCCGGTCTCGGCGTCCTGATGTGCAACGGCCTCGCTCTCCTGCCCGAACTGGAAAAGTCCGCCGATCTCATCACCGAAACGGACAATGATCACGACGGACTCGCCAGAATATTACAGGAAAATTAAAAATCTCTCTTTACATCAGTTTGCGGAACAGCATTTTCAAATCTTCCACATTCGTGTCCTTCGGATTGCCGGGGCAGCATGCGTCTGCAAAAGCGGAGTCTGCGAGGAACGGAAGATCTTCCTCTTTCAGCGCCTCGAGCTTCGCCGGGATTCCGACGTCTGCGGAGAGCTTCTGCACCGCCTCGACAGCCGCCGCGCGGTACTCCTCCTGCGACATCTGATCCACGCCTTCCACACCCATGGCGCGCGCGATCTCACGGTATTTCTCTCCGGTGCACTCCGCGTTGTACGCCATTACGATCGGAAGCATCATCGCGCAGGCCACGCCGTGGGGTGTATCATACACCGCGCCCAGCGTGTGCGCCATGGAGTGCGCGATTCCAAGACCCACATTGGAAAAGCCCATTCCGGCGATGTATTCGCCCAGCGCCATTCCCTTGCGTCCCTCCGGCGTTCCTTCCACCGCGCCCCGCAGAGATTTCGAGATCAGACGGATCGCCTCGAGATGGAACATATCCGTCATCTCCCACGCTCCCTTCGTCGTGTACCCTTCAATCGCGTGGGTCAGCGCATCCATACCGGTCGAAGCGGTCAGCCCCTTGGGCATGGACGCCATCATATCCGGATCCACGATCGCCACGATCGGCATATCGTGCGGATCCACGCAGACGAATTTGCGCTTGCGCTCCACATCGGTGATGACGTAGTTGATCGTCACCTCCGCCGCCGTGCCAGCCGTCGTCGGAACCGCGATGATCGGAACGCAGGGCTTCGTCGTCGGGGACGCTCCCTCCAGACTTCTGACATCCTCGAACTCCGGGTTCGCAATGATGATGCCGATCGCTTTGCAGGTGTCCATGGAGGAGCCGCCGCCAATCGCGATCAGGTAGTCCGCGGCCGCCTTTTTGAACGCCGCCACGCCGCTCTGCACATTTTCAATGGTCGGATTCGGCTTGATGTCCGTGTAGAGCTCATAGGAAAGCCCTTCTTTGTCCAGCAGATCCGTCACCTTTGCCGTCACCTGATATTTGACGAGATCCGGATCGGAACAGACCAGCGCCTTCTGAAATCCCCGCGCCTTCACCTCGGTCACGATCTCGGCAATTGCGCCGCTTCCGTGATACGATGTCTCGTTGAGCATAATTCTCTGTGCCATGTCCTGTACCCTCCTTGTTTTTTGTCTGTTTCTGTTCATTATACCAAACAATTCCCCGCGGCGGTATCCTTTCCCCGGGGTATTTCATGAGAACATCTGATGAAAATTCTGTGAAAACGGATCGATCCGGCCGTGGCGTTTTCACCGGTTCCCTGCCATGAATTTTCGGCGCACCCGCATCGTATCGTCGGCCGATCCCGCCGTAAATATGATACAATGCTGTATATCACAGTATCCCGGCGTTACGCCGTGTACGCAATGTGCACGGCACTATCGCGTATATCACAGTATCACGATAACACAGCATCCCGGCACCGCCCAACCTCCTTTGCACTGCGGCATAACAGCAGTGGCACAGTGCGAATCACCGCCAAAGCATCACCAAAACGGCACAGATGCAGCGAAAGGACGCCGGGCAGAAAGGCAGCAGATAACACCATGCAGAATCCCATTCGTTTCGCCACCATCGGCACCGGAAAGATCGTCCGGAAGTTTCTCGAGGCCGCCGCACAGTGTCCGGAGCTCTCCCACGAGGCTCTCTATTCTCGCAGCAGGGAGAACGCCGAGGCATTTATCGCCTCCTGCCCCGACGCCTCCCGCCGCGCCGTCAGGACGTACACAGATCTGAACGCCATGGCGCAGGATCCCTCCATCGACGCTGTCTATCTCGCCAGCCCCAACGCGTTTCACTGCGAACAGGCTATCCTGATGATGCGCGGCGGCAAGCATGTCCTCTGCGAGAAGCCCATCGCCAGCAACAGCCGGGAACTCGCCCTGATGATCGAGACCGCCCGGGAGCACCGCGTCGTCCTGATGGAGGCCATGCGCTCCGCCTACGCGCCCGGATACTCCCTGCTCCGGGCGCATCTCTCCGATCTCGGCACAATCCGCCGGGCCACCTTCCAGTATTGCCAGTACTCCTCCCGCTATGACCGGTACAAGCAGGGAATCATTGAGAACGCATTTCGCCCGGAGCTCTCCAACGGCGCTCTGATGGACATCGGCGTGTACTGCGTCTATCCCCTCGTCTCCCTGTTTGGAATACCGGACCGCATCGCAGCCCAGTCTGTCTTTCTGGAAAACGGCGTGGACGGCGCAGGAACCATCCTCGCCTCCTACCCCCAGATGCAGGCCGAACTGATCTACTCCAAAATCACGGACAGCAGTCTGCCCAGTCAGATTCAGGGAGAGAACGCGAATCTGATCCTCCGTGAAATCGCCGATATGCAGGAACTCACGATTTGCAGAAGAGGCGGAGAGCGGGAAGTCATTTCCATCGACCGCGGCTCCAACGATATGACATACGAATGCGAAGAGTGGGTCCGCCGCATCCGGAACGGAATCCTGTCTCTTTCAGACTCGGTCAAAACGATGCAGGTTATGGACGAGGCGAGACGGCAGGCGGGCATCGTATTTCCGGCAGATGGAAAAAACAACGCTTGACGCCGCAGGGGGCGCTCCAGAAAGGAATAGCACTATGAAACTTGCTCTGGCACAGATGCAGATCGAATGGGAAAACAAGGAAGCCAATCTCCAGAAAGTCACCCGCTATTTAGAGCTCCTCTCGCATGTGGGCGGCGCGGATCTCTTCGCCCTGCCGGAGATGAGCCTGACCGGCTTCTCCCCGCATACGGATCGCACAAAAGAAAAGAACCGGGAAAGCGTGACGCAAATGACACAGCTCTCCCGGCGTTTCCAGACCGCAATCGGCGTCGGCTGGGTCCGGGATACCGGCGCGTTATGTGAAAATCATTATTCCATCGTCACGCCTCACGGGGAGACAATCCTCGACTACGCCAAGCTCCACCCGTTCCGCTACGGCGGGGAGGACCGGCAGTTTCGCGGCGGCGGCGATCTGCCGGTCTGCGGCTTCGGTGATTTTCAGATCGGCGTACAGATCTGCTATGATCTGCGCTTTCCCGAACCGTTCCAGATCCTCTCCAAAACCGCCTCGCTGATCCTCGTCCCGGCCAACTGGCCCGCGCCGCGCCGGGAAGCATGGCTCTGCCTGCTCCGCGCCAGGGCGATCGAGAATCAGGCGTATCTCGCCGGGATCAACTGCGCCGGACAGATCGGCGGCCTCGCCTACACGGGCGACTCCTGCCTGTACGCGCCGGACGGGAGCGCCTGTACCGGAGAGATTCTGCGCCTGCCCGGCGCCCCGGAGGGCGAACAGCTCCTGCTCTTCTCTCTGGAGAACGACACAGCCCGCATCCGCAGGGAATTTCCCGTCAAGCAGGATCGCAGGGAGGATCTGTACGCCGGATTCTACCGGGCCGCAGACGACTGCTCCTGCGTGACAGGAACCTGATGACATCTCGGTCACTTCCCGCCACCGCCGCCATGACCGCCGCTGGAGAGTCATGGGAGAATCGTGGAATGTATCATTGAATGAATCGAGGGATAACCGTTTGAGAGTCATGAGAGAATCCGTCGGACGATCCTTGGATATCACTCCACCCTCACAACCACCTGCTGATAATGCGTCAGCCTGTGTGCACCGCCCTTCTGCGCGCGCACAATGACGTGAAGCGTTTCCCCACGCTCTGCGCTCTCCGGAATCAGGAGCAGCGCCTCGGCCTCCGCACTCACGGTTTGTACCTTAGCCCCCCGCACCTCGGACGCCTCCTCATAAATCCGGAAGGAAATGGTGACCGCTTCCCCGTCCGGATCCTTCGCCGCCGCGTGGAGTCTCACCGCACTTCCAGCCGACGCTGTCAGATCAGTGCCCTCTGCCACCTCCAGCACCGGCGCGTGCTCCGCCTCCGCATATGACTTCGTCACACACCAGTCCGCTCTTGCCGCGAAATCATTCTGAATCTCCGCCACATAGCGCCACATCGATTCCGTCTCCACGCTCTGCCCTGCACGGTCGGTATACACATCCTGCTGGGGAATCCAGTAGTTCAGGGGCTCCCCTTTCTCATTTCTCTGCGTCTCATCCCTCCGGTATCTACCGCTGAATCCGCCAAAGGAGAAATCCTCCGTCGTCCGAAGTCCCCAGTCCAGAAGCATGAAAAAGGTGGGAGAATCTCCCTCGGAGATGAAATCATACGGCGCGTACGTGCCCAGCCCGCGCTCCGCGCCCCACCAGTGTTCGAGCAGTGCGGGATTGGAACCAAACTGACTCCCCTCCTCTTCTCCCTCGTAATGTTTTCCATCCGCCCACGTCGCATAACCGTCCAGCAGCGCTCCTTTTCCGGACAGTAAATTTGCCTTCATAAAATCCGCCCGGAGCGTGTCCTTGCTCTCTCCTTCCGGCATCCGGTTCCACGCATAGGCGTAGCTCCCCATCTGCAGACACCGGACGAACGGAATCTGCGGCCACTCCTGTGCAATGTAATCGCGATACGTCGTATCCTGCTCTCCACAGGCGGTGATCACCACCTTATCGGAGAGCTTTGCCCGGATTTCCTCCCACGCCCGCTCTCCCTGCGCCTGATATACCGTCTGAATATCATACAGCGCTCTCGCGATCGTATTTGTTCCGCCCCAGACCTGCAGATAGAGCCTGCGCGGATCCTCGTCCAGCATCGCCCTGCGGATCAGTTCCGATCCCTGCGTCGCCGTCTCCATTTCTCCCGGATATCCGATATTGCCCACTCTGATCAGACCGCGCAGCGTCGCAGGCCCCGGATAACGGCTGTCATGGCAGCGCAGATTCGGATACACGGCGGCATAATCATCAATGACTCCGTCCATCCACGCCGTTCCCGGCCAGCGATACGGCTGATCATAGGCCACGCTCTGCGCCGTGAACGCCGGATCTCCTTCCGTCTCCCGTGCAGGCGCCTGCGCGCCTCTGATCCCCTGCCAGTGAAACACCGAAGAGGTCTGTATGATACCCTGCAGCTCCACCTCATTGGTATAAAGCAGAAAGTGGCGCAGTGAATTCTGATCGTCCACCTCCGCATCCTGTGTAATGATCGTGCGAATCCGTTCTCTTTCTTTTCTCTCTGTCATCCTGCTCTCCCTTCCCATATCCCGCTCCTTCTCTTACAGCTTCAGATCCACCCATTTCCCCCGACGGAATCTGGTACTCATAAACAAGTAGCGCATCAGCTGATCCGAAAGCACGCCGAGCCAGATCCCCGCCAGTCCCAGTCCGAGCACGCTCGTCAGGACATAGGTGGAGAGCGTACGGATCACCATTACACTGATCAGAGACGCCACCAGCGTATACCGGATATCACCCGCCGCCCTCAGGCACGCGCCGTAGATGATCTGCGAGATCTGCAGCGGCACAATCACCATGATAAACCGTGTAATCAGGACGCCGTACTCCAGAATATGCGGCTCCTGAAAATACAGGGAATAGATCGCCCTTCCCCCGAAAAACATCACCAGCGCCAGCACTGCTGAGATTCCCAGTCCGATTTTCTGACAAATGCTGCCGTACCGCTTTGCCTTTTCCTTCTCTTTGGCGCCGAGCGCCTCACCGGCCAGCGCCACACCGGCCGCCTGCATACCGTCCGCAAACGAGAATGCCAGCCCCATCAGATTCATTCCGACATTATGCGCCGCAAAGGCGTCCGTCCCCAGACGGGCCGCCAGAAACGCCGTCGCCAGAAATCCCACCCGCATCGCCAGATTTTCCGCCAAAACATTGGAGGAAAACGACACGATCGAGCGGAACACCCGCGCTGTGAAGCGAACCTTTTCACGCAGAATCAGGGATACACTGACGTAGGACGTTCTGCGGAACAACGAAGCGATACTCATTCCAGCTCCGACCACGCTTCCCAGCACCGTCGCAATCGCCGCTCCCCGCACTCCCAGCGCCGGAAAACCGAAATGTCCACCGATCAGCAGATAATTACAGCAGATATTCACAATACTGCTCGTAACATTCGTCGTCATGGAGATTCTCGTATTGCCGCTTCCCCTCTGCGCCGAATTAAAGAGCATCTGCACTGCGGTGAACACCGTGCCTCCCATGATGATCCGGAAATACGCCACCGCCGGTTCGTGTGTCTCCTGCGCACTGCCCGCAAAACGCAGGATCGGCTCCGCACCCCAGAGGCACAGAGCCGTCACCACAGCGCAGAGAACGAGAACAATCCAAAGCGCCGTCACCAGCGTCTCGTTCGCCTCTTTCTGTCTGCCCTCTCCCTTTCTCCGCGCGACGAGGGCGGAGACCGCCATATTGACTGCGAAGAAGGCCGCCAGTCCGATAAATTTGGGCTGTACCGTCAGACCCACCGCGGCCACCGCAGCGCTCCCCAGCGTCGAGACCATCATCGTATCGATCATCCCGGCAAAAGAGACGAAAAAGCTCTCCAGCACCGCAGGCCACGCCATCCGCACCGCCTGCGCCGTCATTGTTTTCGTGTCCAGTCCGGCTGATGCCGGAACGCTTTCCCGTCTCTTCTTCTGATCCCCCACGATGTTTTCTGCCCCCGCTGTATGTTCTCTGCTTCCTGTTTCTCTCTTTTCGCCTGTTCTTATCCTTCTCTTGTCTTTTCTTCTCTTTTTCTTATATTTCTCTTGTCTTTCTTCTCTTTCTCTTATCCTTCTTTTCTCTGCGCCGCCAACCACTCCAGCATCGTCGCTTCCCGCCCGTTTACGAGGACAGGTTCCCCGTCATAATCCACACGATTTTCATTGTTGAGCATCGGTATCCAGCTCCAGTGTCCATTGTACTCATACGGCGAGCCGTCCTCCTTCCGGTATCTGCCCGTGTGATCCTCTACCTTGTCCCAGAGTGTCAGATGCACCTGCGCGCCCGCTTCCTTCAGCCTGCGATACGTCGGAACCACGTAGTCCTTCACCGGAACGACCGGATCGTTCTGCGCCGCGGTGAACCAGAGCGGCACCTGTGCCAGTCTCTCTATCGCTTCCTGCGTGAGCGCCTCGTCCCGATACGCCTCGCAGACCGGAAACGCAGCGGCAAACAGCTGCGGATAGCGGATCACCATATTCACCGTCATATAACCGCCGTTGGAATCCCCGCCGAGGTAAACCCTTCCCCGGTCTGTCTGCGGGTGCTTTTCCATGAAATCTTCAATCAGCCAGCGCAGAGGCTCCGCATAGCAGGTGCGCCCGTCGTCCGCCAGACTCTTGCCGTCTCCCGGATCCATCCACCACGTCGGCGCCTGAGGCACGAGCAGATACGCCCTGCCACCGAAAATCTCCTGGATTTCCGGGGAAATCAGATTCACCACCTTGTTGCCGACCGCGGCGATCTTCGTATCCTCTCCACCCTCGCCCATCCCGTGCAGCCAGATCAGCAGAGGAATCTGCTCCCCCTTTGCAAGGTTCTCCGGTTCATAGAAGGAGTAGCGCAGGGAAATCTCCGGATCTTTATGCTCCTCTTCCCGAAGCAGGTCTCCTAACAGAATTCTATTCCCTCTGTTTTCTGAAAATTTGCAGAGCGCTATCTCTCCTTGTGATACAGACAGCGGTGTGAGCAGATCAATCTCGTAATCCGCATCGACAAATGTATTAAACTTCCCGTTAAATCGCATAATCGCGCCCAGCCCGTCTCTCGGATCACACGCCAGCTCCAGCGCAATACAGCCGCCGTCCTCACAGGCCTCTCCATCCTCATCGGCCAGATAAGCCGCCAGAATCTGCCTCTCCCCTTCCATCGGGAAGCTGGGCCGCTCTCCCATGAATTCCGGCCACGGGAAATCCTCGCTGCGAAGCCGTCTTGTCACCTTCACGCGGAACTGCTCCGCCTGCGGCTGCGCACCGCGCAGTTCCTGTTCCGGATAGAGAATCACTTTGCTGATATAAGTGCCAAAATCCAATACCTCTGAAATTGTGCTGTATGCTTTTCCCATCATTTCCTCCCTGTCGGAGCGCTCTCCGCTCCGTATTTGCATATGAAACGGCTTCTATCGGGTATTTGTTCGTAACAGTTCCGCCAGCCGGATACAAGAGGAGGCAAATCGTGCTTGCACGAATTTGTGCCGCTTGCTTTCGGCTGAGGGAGCGCCAGCTCATGAGCAAAGGCAGCCGTGAAACGGCAGCGCGACTTTGCGAATGGCGCGGCTGAACTGTCATATTTGTTCCGGAATCTTCCCGCCTCATC
This sequence comes from Eubacteriales bacterium, assembly GCA_030524225.1. GTDB lineage: Bacteria > Bacillota > Clostridia > Lachnospirales > Lachnospiraceae > CAG-791. The sequence continues at coordinate 8,420 of JAUNGV010000026.1, read as the reverse complement.
CCTTAACGCCGCCGAGCGTAATGCCTTTGACAAAGTTTTTCTGAATGAACGGATAGACCACGATGATCGGCAGAATTCCCAGCGTGGCAATCGCCATGCGTACGGTCACGGACGGAATCTCCGCCAGCCCCTGATTGACATTGGCCACACTGCTCGCGTTCTGCGTCAGCGCGTTGATATTCTGCATCAGACGGTTCAGCAGGTTCTGAATACTGAACAGCTCCGTCCTCTTTACAATATAGATATATCCGTTGTTCCAGTCATTCCAGTAGGCGATTCCGGCGAACATCGCGATTGTCGCAATAATCGGCTTGGCCAGCGGCACGACGATTTTCGTCAGCGTGGTCAGCTCATTCGCCCCGTCGATATAGGCTGCCTCGATGATTTCATCCGGCACGCCGGTGACGAAATAACTCTTCATCAGCAGTACGTTGAACGCGTTCATCAGAAGCGAGGGAACCAGCAGGGCAAAGATCGTATCCTTAATGTGAAATACGTTCGTGTAGTTGATATATGTCGGCACAAGTCCCCCGTTAAAGAGCATGGTGAACACGACGTAAAAGGTCAGAATCCCGCGTCCCGGCAGTCCTTTTTTGGAGAGTCCGTACGCCAGACCGATCGTCAGCAGCACGCTGCACACCGTCCCCACCGCTGTGATAAAGAAGGAGACGCCGTACGCCTGAATCACCATGCCGCCGTTAAAGGAGAAGATCCACTCGTAGGCGTAGATGCTCCACTCCTTCGGAAAGAAGGAATAGCCGTTCTGCAGAATCGCCGCATTCGACGTCAGCGAGGAAATGAACATCAGCGCAATCGGGATCAGTGCAAACAATGTCAGAATTATCATAACAATATTTCCGACAATATTAAAGATTTTATCTTCTCTTGTTCTCATAGTCAATTTCTCCCACTATTTTTATATACCTTTTATATACTCATTCTTCACCCGGAACACCTCTTACCAGAGCGCCGAATCCTTATCGAGTTTTCTCACCAGAAGGTTTGCCGCCAGAATCAGAACGAAGCCTATAATAGACTGGTATACGCCGGCCGCCGCCGACATGGAAATATTGCCCAGCTGCAGCAGTCCCCGGTACACATAGGTATCAATGGTCTGCGTCGTCGCGTACAGCGCTCCCTGATTCATCGGTACCTGATAGAAGAGTCCGAAGTCCGAATAGAAAATCCGTCCGACTGCCATCAGCGTCAGCATAATCACAGTGGGCTTTAAGAGCGGCAGCGTAATAAACCGGATCTGCTGCAGTTTCGTCGCCCCGTCGATCTGCGCCGACTCATAGAATGCGCGGTCAAAGCCCAGCAACGTCGAGAGATAAATAATACAGTTATATCCCACCGACTTCCACGCCGCGACAAAAACAATGATAAACGGCCAGTACTTCGGTTCCGAATACCAGCTGACCGCCTCTTTGCCAAAAAGCGGGAGAATTGCGTTATTCACGAATCCGTTCTCCACACTGAAAAAAGCAAAGACCAGATAGCCGATGATAACGGAGGAGATCAGATACGGCAGCAGGATCGCGCTCTGATAAAAGTTCTTGGCCTTCCCCCACAGCTCGCTCAGAATAATCGCCACCGCAATCGCCAGCACAGTATTCACGATGATAAACGCCGTATTGTAGAGAATCGTATTTCTCGTGATAATCCATGCGTCATCCGTTGCAAAGAGATACTCAAAATTCTTGAAGCCAACCCAGTCGCTCCCGTAGATGCCTTTTCTCGCATTGTACTGTTTGAAGGCCACCACCAGCCCGGGCAGCGGCATATAGTTGTTGATAAACAGATAAATCAGCCCCGGCAGCATGAGCAGATAGACCGGTATGTACCGCTTAAACTGCTTCCAGCTCCTCTTCGGCTTTTCCTTCGTCGCAGTGATTGTTCTCTCCCTCGCCATAGTTCCCTCCCTATCAGAGCGTTCTTCGCTCTTTTTTGCGCCGGATCCTGTTTTGATCCGCCGCTTCGCAAGTATTGTTCGGATGTACTCATTATAATTTCGCCTCTTTTTCCAAAAAAGAACAAAACAGGGGTACTCTTGCATTATCCCGCACACTTCCGGTATAGTATGATTATCTGCCGCGCGGGAAAATTCTGCCGTCTCCGATGCGGCGACGCGGCATAGAAGAAGAGTGAAAAATAACGCGGATTTTTCATAACTTGTTTGTGCCTTGCGTGAAGCGAAAGGAAGGATAACAAACATGAAGAAATTTCTGCGAACGCTGTCCCTGAGAAAACTGACGCTCCTCTTTCTCCTTCTGATCCTGACCTTTCTTTTTCTGGTTATTTCCTATTACAACACTGCGGCCCTGCGCATCCTGAGAAACCGTGTCTACCGGAACACCCAGGACACCGCTGTTCTCTACGAGAAACAGATCGACAAGGAACTGTCCCGCCTGGACGCATGGCTCTATACGCTGCTGACCGAAAACGGCAGCTTCATCAGCCTGAGCTATCTGCAGGAATCCGACTGGGACTTCTACCCCGCTGTGCAGACGCTGAACCGCTACTTCTCCAATTCCCTGTCCGACTACGAGGCCAACGCACTGTTCTGCTACCTTCCCGGAAGCGACCTCTATATTGCAGCCCTCGCCAACAATGAAGTCTACGCCTCCATGCGCCAGGTTTCCCGCACGGCGATTGAACAGCAGGCCCGCCCCTCGCACTGGAATCTCGTCCGCTCCGGCGACGTCTTCTATCTCATCAAGTATTTAAAGAGCGGAGAGCGCTACATCGGAGCCGTCGTCAGCATCGACACGCTGCTGCGCTCTGTCACAAACGGCGACGACGAACGCAGCTCGGTTTATCTGAGCGATGACAGCGGGCAGCTTCTGGAGAATATCGCCTCTCCCGTCACGATCACCCTTCCCGGCGCGGATTCCTACTCCATTGACCGGATAGACGGGGAGCGCATGATTATCGTCGCACAGCCTCTCGATGCGGGGCCATACAGCCTTATTCGCACCGTTCCCTACGCTGAGATCTCCTATCTGCGCAGCTCCCTGGCCTACGTCTTTATCCCGACGGTCCTGTTCGTCTTCCTGCTCTGGCTCGGCATGGCGCTCTTTTTCCAGCTGAACGTCCTGCGCCCGGTCACGGCGATCACGAACGCGCTGCGCGAGCTCTCTGCCGGCAATCTGGACAACAGGATCACAGAGGTGCACCAGCTGCCGGAATTTCGCACCATGACGGACACCTACAACAACATGGTCTCCGAAATCAAAAATCTGAAAATCGATGTGTATGAGCAGAAGCTCCTGCGCAGCGATCTGGAAGTCCAGTTCCTCAAACAGCAGATCACGCCGCATTTTATGATCAACTGTCTGAATACCGCCTACCAGCTGACGGACTGCAATGAACTGAAGCTGGCACAGGATATGCTGCGGAGCCTGAGCAACCATCTCCGCTACGTCCTCTCCTCCGGTCAGACAGTCTCTCTGCGGGAGGAGCTCTCTCTCGTGGAAAACTACATCCGTCTCTCCTCCATCCGCTATCCGAACAGCCTCTCCCTCTCTCTGTCCTGTCCGAAAGAGGCGGAGGACGCCGTCGTGGTACCGCTGATGATCCTGAATTTCGTGGAAAACTCGGTCAAATACAGCGTTTCCATGGGGCAGCTGCTGGAGATCTTCATTGAGGTGAGCGCCCTGCCCTCTGACCTTCCTGCTTCGTCGTCCCCGTCCTGCCTGCGCATCGTGCTCTGGGACAACGGCAAGGGCTATTCCGAAGAGGTTCTGCAGCTGTTCCAGAATTTCTCCCGAACCTTCGAGAGCACAGGCGGGCACATCGGTATCGCCAATACGCTCCGGCGCACCCGGCAGATTTTCGATACCGCCTCCTTCTCCTTCTGCAACAGACCGGGTGCAGGCGCGCAGATCACCATTACAATTCCCTACGAGGTATACCGCTTATGACACTCCTGATTGTAGACGACGAATATTACAGCGCGGAGAGCACCCGCCGCAAGATCGAACAGAATACCGACTGCTTCGAAGAGATCCACTGCGCCTACAGTATGGCGCAGGCCCTCGATTACTTCGCCTCCCATCCGGTTTCCGTCATGATCTGCGACATTGAGATGCCCGGCGGCAGCGGACTGCAGCTGCTCGATCACATCCGGGAGAGCGGACTGGATACGATCTGCATCTATCTGACCGCCTTCGCCAAATTCGAGTATATTTCCACCGCCATGAAACTCTCCAGCATCGACTATCTCCTAAAACCGGTGGATCAGGAACAGCTCCTCGCCGCTGTTTCCAAAGCTGTACAACTATATGAAGAGCGCAACAGCGTCAGACTCAGCAGCGAACAGGCTGTCTACTGGCAGGAGAGCCAGCAGTCCCTGTACGAGCTGTTCTGGATGGACCTGGCCGCCGGCATCATCGGCACCAAGCCCGAGGAAATTGTCACGGAGTTAAAGCGCCGCAACTTAAATGTCGATCTCGTCGATGAGGAGTACCTGCTTCTCCTCGTTCAGTACAACGCCAAGGAGTCCCTCGATAACAGCCTCTCCCTTTTTGAATTCACCCTCAAAAATATCTGCTACGAATACTATTTCCAGCCGGAGGAAATCCCCGTCATGATCCGCCTCGATCACTACTGCTATCTGCTGCCCCTTCCCGCGGGAGGACGCAGCCGCTCCGCTCTGGCCGCACACTGCAGGAAGTCCTTTGACGATTACACCTCCCACTATCCCCACAGCTTCAACTATTATATCGCCTCCTCCACCTGCGGTATGGCCTCCGCGCCGCAGCAGCTCCGCCTGCTTCTGGAAAAGGCGTACCGGAACGTCTCGCTGGAAAACCACGTCTTTGATCTTGCGGAATCCGCGGGCGCTCTGTCCTCCGACAGCCATACCGACGCCCTCGGCTCCGAGGAACCGCGCTGGCGGGAGTATCTGATGAGCCGCCGCTACGAACAGCTCCGGTCAGAGTGCGACATTTTGCTCAATTCCATGCAGCATTCCGGCACGGCGACCAGAAATTCCCTGATTGCGTTCTATCACGGTTTCCTGCACCTTTTGCTCTCTTCCATGGAGCAGTCCTTTCCCGCCGCGCTCCCCGCCTTTCGCGCCAGAGCGTTCTCTCAGTCGGAGGAACAGGTCGTCTCCTCCTTCCACAGTCTGCAGGACTTCACCGCGCGGGCGCTCACGCTCTACGCCGACTGCGCCGCCAACGCCCGCAGCCAGGACGATACCGTCGTTCTCGTGCGCACATACATCAGGGAACATCTCTCCGAAAAGCTCAGCCGTGAATCGCTGGCCTCGATGGTCTACCTGACGCCGGATTACCTCTCTCACCTGTTCAAGAACGAGACCGGCTACTCTCTGACCAACTACGTCATCCACGAGAGAATCGAGGAGGCGAAGCGCCTGCTCCTCCAGACGGATATGAATATCTGGGACATCGCGATCTCCTGCGGCTTCCAGAATATCTCCTATTTTTCCCGGCAGTTCAAGAACTTCACCGGCATAACCCCGCGGGAATTCCGGGGATAGGAACAGCGCAGAGGCTGCAGGAGTCTCCCTCTGCCCCGCCTGCTCCCACGCGCAGAATCCCCTTTCAGAACAGCGGGCTGCAAACCGTCTGTCTCTGAAAGGGGATTCCTTATTTTTTATCCTGATTTTCCTATCCTGATTGATGTACTCTGTCTGCTGGTTCCCTGCCACTTCTGTACCGGTCAGGTTCCGTCTGCCCTGGACGCCGCCCACTCGTCCAGCTGTCTCTGCTTCTCGTCGATAATCGTCTGCAGGCCGGCCGCCATCATCTTCTCATTCATCTCCGCAATACCGACTTCCGGATCGAGGAAGCCGTACTCCAGATTCTTCTGATACTCAATGTAAATATTCGTCACCGCTGCCAGCTCTGTGGTCACTACTGTCGTATCAAAGGCAAAGCCTGCCGCCTCCGATTTGATAGCCTGCGCATTGAATTCCTGAATCTCTTCCCAGAGATCCGGGCTGTTGCCGACGGTCGGCGTGCTCAGGAACTGGTTCGAATACAGCCACGGCAGAGTCGAGTAATTGCCCGCTCTCTCACCCTGCGAGGTATCCAGAAGTCCGTCCTCGTCAATGACATAATGAACGCCCTCGATGCCGTAGATAAAGAGATCCGCCAGATCCGGATTCGTAAAGAGCTCCCGCATCAGAACCATCGCCGCCTCTTTATTCGCGGTCGTATAGGCAATGCCCCACGGATAGCTGGCCGCGCCGCTGGAAGGAAGGAAGTCCTCCTTCGTCTGGAAGATCGTCATATCGCGACCATCGCCCAGAGTCTCCTGTGCCTTGACACCCGGCTTACCACTCGTACCATACGCCATCAGCACGCCGTCCTTGACAAGAGAGCCCACCGCCGTCGTATCGGTCGCCGCATCCCTGCTGATATATCCCTTCTGGTTCCACTCGTAGACCCGTTTGCAGAACTCCATGTAATTATCGCTCTCAAAGAGATTCTGCACCGTCAGATCCTGCGCGTAATCCGTCAGCACTCCGAAGTTGGATCCGCCGAGCTGGTCCATCTCGCTCTGCTGCATCAGATCATTCGCCGTCGGGCGATAGACCTCCAGATCCGGATACGTCTCGTGAAGTCTCGCGAAGATATCCTCCAGCTCCTCCTCCGTGATCTCGATAATCTCCTCGTCCGAAGCCGCCTCGTAGCCGATGCCGTCCAGATACTCTGTGGCAACCGCGATACAGCCGCGGCCTCCGGCGTATTCACGGCCGTTCGGGATGGCATAGAGCACGCCGCCCACCCGGCACATCTCCACATATTCCTGCCCGATCGCCTCCACGATTCCATCGCCGTAAGCAGCCAGCAGGTCGTTCTCCTCCAGATCAATCAGATAGCCCTGATTGACGAGAGTCGGATACGTCACGAACAACGAACTGATCACGTCGATCTGCTCTCCTCCCGCCAGCGCCAGCGTCACCGACTGGCTGTAGGAGCCGGAATCACTGATCCGCATCTCGATCTCGATATTGTGCTTTTCCAGCAGGATCTTATTAATCTCCTCAGTCACCATATCCTGATCCACCGGTGCGCCGACAAAGGTCGGGAAGGCGACGACGAGATGCTGTGTCTCTTCAAAATAATCGTCTCCTCCCGATGCGGACGCTTCGCTGCCCGCTGTCCCGGAGTCCTCCGCCTGTGCCGCGCCGCCTGCCGATTCCGAGCCGCCGCATCCTGCCAGTCCTGCCGCCATCATCGCCGAAAGCAATAAAGCAAGCACTCTCTTTTTCATACTGATCCTCCATTCCTGTTCTGTAGTATCCGACTGCGGCTCTTCCTTCCTGCCCCGCCCGCATTGCCTCTGCGCGGTCTTTTCCGGTTTTCCGGCAATTGTCCGGCTTTCCCCAGCCGTCCCTTCCTGCCTGTTCCGCAGTCTTTCTTTGCTGTCTCTAGTCTAAAAGAGTCCCGCCCGTAAAAAAACAACGATTTCGATGAGTATTGACACTTTTCGGAGGTTCCGCAGGAATCAGTCCCCGACATATATAATGCTCTCTTTCCTAAAATAATACCATTCATTACAGGCAATTCACCAGATCACTGAATTGTATCAGAATCGTGCGGTTTTGTTCTTTTTCCGCAGCATTCCTTTTTCTACAATGAAAAAGGAGAGAATACGTTTCCCGCAGAAAGGCGACATTTTTAATCCCGAGATTTGTTCCGGAGCGTCACAAATCTCGATGATGGCAGACACAAATCGGACCTTGACCAAGCGCAGCGAAGGACGCTTCCTGACCGCAGTTCAGGAAAATGTGCCTTCAGCGTGACAGCAATGGGAGGATTGCCCGCCGCAAGAATCGCTCCGGAATGGAGATTAGCTATGAGAAGAGAATGTATCATCGAAACAAAGGAAACACCCGTCACCCTGATCGAGGGAATCACCTATTCCCAGACGCCCTACTGGTTTCCCTTCTACCGGTATAAGGATTTAAAGCTCGATCTGCTCTGCCCGTTCCGGCCGGATCACGCTCCGCTCCCGCTTCTCGTCTGGATCTGCGGCGGCGCGTATCAGACAATGGAAAGGGGCGCGCACATTCCGTGGCTGACCAATTTTGCCAGAAAAGGATATGTGGTCGCCAGCATCGAATACAGAACCGCCAACTGTGCGCCGTTTCCCGCGCAGCTTGAAGATTCCAAACAGGCGATCCGCTATCTGCGGGCGCACGCGCAGGTCTATGGAATCGACAAGAGCCGCGTGATCGTGGGTGGAGAATCCGCCGGTGCCCATCTCGCCTCCATGACCGCTCTCACCGCCGGACAGACGCAGTATGAAATCGGAGACTGTTTGGAGGAAAGCAGCGCCGTCAGCGCCGTGATCGACTACTACGGCCCCGCCTCCTTCCTGCCCCCTGCGGCAACAAAGGACGGGAGTACGCAGGAACAGCCGCCAAAAAGCGGCGTCAATCC
>JAUNGV010000112.1 GCA_030524225.1 Eubacteriales bacterium | reverse complement strand
GAAGGAAACAATTGTCGTGTATCTTAGCGATCATGCAGATGCAAAGGCCTCCGCGATTGCTGCGCATATTGGTTTGAAGCCATCCCGCACAAGAGATTATTTGAATGAACTGATGACGGAAGGACTGATTGTCGCGAATGGCAGTAATCGTAACAGAACGTATAGGTTGAAGGAGTAACGATGGCTGAGAGTGGAGATGCGGTTTACTACATGATACGGCGGATCGCGGCGGCGACGGATCTGGAGATCGTCTGCTGCGGGGAGACAGGCGGGACGGAGCAGGACTGCAGGACCGCGGCGGAGCATATGGGCTCGTATTCTCCGGCGGAGTATGATCCGCAGCTGCGTGCCGTCCTGATGGAGAGAGCCAGGCGGCAGGAAGCTCCCGTGGTGCTGCAGGAGAATCATACGGTGCTGATGGCGTGTGTCAGGGCGGGGGAGTTTTACTGCTTTGCGGGGCCCGCGGCGCTGGAGAGACTGAACCCCGCGGCGCGGAGGAGGTTCTACCGGGATCACGGTATGGAGGATCAGCCGGGGAGAGGCATCCCCGTCCTGCCGCTTACCAGAATACTGGCTGTTGTCGAGGCGCTGGCGATGCTGCTGACCGGAAGAGCTTATACGGACGAGGAGCTGATTCGGACGAACGGAATTTCGCAGGGAGAGGAGCGGCAGGAGGAGTGGGAGAGATATGCCGCGGCCTCCCGGGAGGAAGAGGAGGCTGCGCACCACTCCTGGCAGGAGGAGCAAAGACTTCTGGCCTGCGTCAGGGAAGGGCGGACGCAGGACGCCCTGCAGTCCAACATGGACATTGACACAGAGACGGGGCGGATGTTCAGGCGGTGGAAGGGGGTAACGCCCAGAGAGTACCGCGAACAGCACAAGCCTGCGGAGTTTACGACAAAATAAAGATAAAAAGTCTAAAATAAAGATAGCTGTTTCGCGTAATCCCTGATAAGATCCGTACAGGGAAAAGAAAGCTCTGAGAGAGCTTTCACAGGAAGGTAGGCAATGGGCTGTCTGCCGCATGGCGTGCGGGAGGAGGAGACGGGGCATGAACTTTTACAGAAGCGAGAAGGTGACAGGGACTGTGACCGCGATTTACAGTCTGACCGGGGAGATTCTCTACCTGGTGGAGGGGGAGAAGGAGGCGGTTCTGATCGATACCTGCATCGGAATCGGGCATCTGCGGGACTTTGTGGAGTGGCTCACGGCCAAGCCGCTGCGTGTGCTGCTGACGCACGGTCACGTCGACCACGCGATGGGAGCGCCGGAGTTTGAGAGGGTGTATCTGAATCTCCGGGACAGAGAGCTCTATCAGAGACAGAGTTCTCTGGAGGAGAGACGGGGTTACCTGCGCGCCGGACTGGGAGAGGCGGCCGACCAGTGGAAGGAGAGCGACTTCGTGCCGCAGGAGCGGGACAAGGAGTTTCTGCCGCTCTCGGACGGCATGGTCTTTGCGCTGGGAGGAGTCACGATCGAGGCGTATGAGATGCCGGGACACACGAAAGGGAGCATGGTCTTTCTGATCCGGGAGGAGGGGATCCTGATACTGGGAGACGCCTGCAACAATTCGACGTTTCTGTTTGACCAGGATTCCTCCAGCGTGGAGGAATACCGGGAGACGGTGCGCAGGACGAAGGAGAGACTGGAAGGCTCGTACCGCAGGGTATTCCTCTCGCATCATGTCAGGGAGACGGATCCGCAGATCATGGAGAATATGATCGGGGTGTGCGGCGACGTTCTGGCGGGAGAGGCGGACGATCTGCCGTTTTCCTTTATGGGGCGGCAGGCGTATATCGCGAAGCGGTGCAACGAGCGGTTCGAGCGCGAGGACGGGAAGAGCGGCAACCTGATTTACAGCAGGGAGCGCGTGCGCGGCAGTTTATGACGGGAGAGTTCCGTAGTATCATGCAAAAGGCAGGGTGTACCGAATGGTCGGGACGCCCTGCCTTTTGCAGTGGTGCATCTGGCGGGGTACGTTGTTACCGGGGGCAGGTCCCGAATCTACCCGGTAGTATTGGGAAGGAAGCATACCGTCGCCATGTCGCGAGGAGCGCTCCGGAATGGAGGTAATGATGGGACTGGCAACGAAACACAATGACAGCAATGCGAAACTGGGATGGGGAGAGCGTCTTGGCTATGGAACCGGTCAGCTCGGCATGAACGCGATCAACGGCGTCATCGGCTCTTTTCTGACCATTTACTTCTCAAAGAACAATGACGGATAGCTAACGAATGGAAAGAGAGAATAAAAAGAAAGACGCCGCCGAGGGGATATCCTGTCCTTTCGGCGGCGTATGATATGTCAGGGGGCGTATGCAGGAAAGGGATCATTTGACGTGAACAGTTTCATAATTCAGCAACAAATCAGCGGTATTTCTTTAACAAACCGGCAGGAAAATAAGCACAGTCACAGGGAAATGAAGCCAGCATGGAGGAAAAACATGGAATTAAATCAGATTTCAGGTATTTTACAGCGGATGACGCTGGAAGAAAAAGCGGAGCTTTGCTCCGGGGCAGATTTCTGGCACACCAAGGAAGTAGAGCGGCTGGGCGTTCCTGCACTTACCATATCGGATGGGCCGAGCGGTCTCAGAAAGCAGGAGGGCAGCGGCAGTATGGGACTGCATGAGAGCAGTCAGTCGATCAGCTTTCCGTCCGGCAGTCTCGCGGCGTCTTCCTTTGACAGAGCGCTGCTCAGGAAGCTTGGAGAAACACTTGGGGAAGAGTGTCAGGCGGAGAAAGTCGATATCCTTTTGGGGCCGTCGATGAATATCAAGCGATCCCCTCTGTGCGGACGGAATTTCGAATATTATTCTGAAGACCCTTATGTGAGCGGTGAGCTGGCAGGCGCTTATGTGGACGGCCTGCAGGAAAAGGGCGTGGGAGCCTGCCCCAAGCATTTTTATGGAAACAACATGGAAGAACGGCGCATGAGCACTTCTTCGGAAATGGAGGAACGCACGGCGAGGGAGATCTATCTGCCAGCCTTTGAGCGGATGGTAACAGAGCATCAGCCGCGTACCATCATGTGTTCCTACAACAAGATCAACGGTGTCTATGCGGCGGAAAACAGGGAGGCGCTGACGGATATCCTGAGAGAGGAATGGGGATTTGAAGGAAGCGTCATCAGCGACTGGGGTGCCGTGAATGACCGGGCAAAGGATCTGGATGCGGGCCTTGACCTGGAAATGCCGTCCTCCCACGGAGCCGGGCCGAAAGCGATTTTAAAGGCCATTGAGGGAGGCAGCTTAGCGGAAGAAGAGCTGGATCTTGTGTGTGAGAGGCTGCTCCGGACGATTGCGAAGAGCAGCGCAGCAAACAGAACCGCAGCGGATACGAAAACGGCAGCAGAAGGTGGAGTGTATCACTGGGAGAAAGATCACGAGACAGCGAAACAGATCGCAAAGGAAAGTATGGTGCTATTGAAAAATGACAGTACCCTGCCGCTTTCCGAAAAGCAGAACATCGTGTTTATCGGGCCGTATGCAAAAGCGCCGCGCTATCAGGGCGGCGGCAGCGCCCATGTACAGCCGTGGAGGGTTGAGGCGGCATGGGATGCGGTAAAAGATTCGGAAACGGTTACTTATATTAGAGGATTTCGGGATGCTTTAACGGGTGATGAAAAGGAAGCGTCTTTGGAAGAATTGATTTCGGAAGCAGCAGGCGCGGCGGCAAAAGCAGATGCGGCCGTCCTATTTGTGGGAATTCCGGAAGGCGGTGAATCAGAGGGCTTCGACCGTTCCGATCTAAAGCTTCCCACAGAGCAGACAGCGCTGATCGAGGCGGTGGCGAAGGTACAGTCCAAAACCGTCGTAGTGCTTCATAACGGCGCTCCGGTGGAAATGCCCTGGATCGATCAGGTCAGCG
>JAUNGV010000001.1 GCA_030524225.1 Eubacteriales bacterium | reverse complement strand
CTGATAGATGTCTGAGTGCTAGGTTTTGAGAGAAACGACGGAAGTCAGGTATCATACACAAAACAGACGGAGGTTGTCAATATCGCGTGTTCTGATGATTCACTGTTACCATTATTTCGCGATCAGATCCAGGAGCTGCCGCACGTTCTTCTTGCCAAACGTCACTTCATCCTCTCCGATCACGAGGCAGGGGACGCTCATCACCTGGTACCTGTCGCGCAGTGCCGGGAAGTGGTTGACGTCGTAGACCTCCGCCGTCACCTGCGGATTCAGAGCCGCAATACGCTGCGCCGAGGCGACGAGTTCCGGGCACATCGTGCAGGAAAGCGAGACGATGATCGTCATGTTCACCGGCTGTGCAATCGCCTGAATATCCGCCGTCGTCTGCGCGTCGAGCGCCTGTCCCGGCCCCGCCGCATTGTAGAGTCCCAGCACAAATGAGGTGAATTCATGGCCGCCCGGCACTCCGTGGAATGCGAGGCCCGTCCAGAGCAGACCGGATTCCTGTGTGTTCCGGCACACCCGCACGCAGGGCAGCGCATCCTCCCCGAGGGCCGCCGTCTCCTCCGCAGACGCTTTCTGCAGCGACAGCTTGTCCGTCAGCTTTGTCAGCTCCGTCATATAGCCCTCCAGTTCCTGTGAAACAGGGCGCTCATCCAGATAGAGCTGCAGCACAAGCGGCTGTGCCATCCGGTCAAAAACAGTGTGGAGCTGCGCGATCATCTCCGGCGTGAACAGTGCACTCTGCCCCGCAGTCGCTCCTTCTCCGGAAGCGCTTCCCGCACCGGGAGCCGCGCCGCCTGATCCCGCCGCGCTGTCTGCATTCGCACCGGCAGAACTCCCGGCCCCTGTTCCCGCGTCCAGACTGTCCTGTGCGGGCGTTCCCGCCGCTCTTGCCTCCGCCGCATCGCCTGCCAATCCGTGGGCGTTGGAGGTCTCCATCTTCGGCCGCAGCCCGGTTTTCTCCTGCATTGCGTGCGCATACTTCTCCAGCTCCGTCGCGGCCTGCGCCCCGTCACCGACTGCCGTCACGACCTGACGCAGATTCTTGACGCACACATCACCCGCCGCATAGAGACCCTCCACATTCGTTTTCCGGTTGCTGTCCGTCACCACATAGCCCTGTCCGTCCAGTTCCGCAATCCCACGGATCAGATCGGTCGCCGGCTCATAGCCCGCGAATACAAAGACGCCGAACCGCTCATTATCCGGTGAATGGTACTCCGTCACCTCACCTGTCTTGAGGTTCTTATAGCGCAGGCTCCGGAGCGTTGACTCTCCCTCCACGGCCTCCACCGCCACATTGGTGATCACCGTGATTTTCTCATTCGTCCTCGCGGCGTCCGCCGTCGCCTTGGCGCAGGTGAAGTCGTCCGTGATCATCAGAATCGTGACGTGACGCGCGTATTTCGTGAGGAATACGCTCTCCTCCGCCGCCGCAAAACCGCCGCCGACCACGAAGACCTCCTTGCCGGTGAAGAACTCTCCGTCGCAGGTCGCACAGTACGCTACGCCGCGTCCTCTGAACTCTTTTTCCCCCTGAAATCCGATCATCCGGGGATGCGCTCCGGTCGCCAGCAGGATTCCGAAACAGGAATAATCGCCGCGTCCTGTGTGCACGGTCTTGACATCGCCCTCTACGGAAAGTCCGGTCACCTCAGCGCTCAGGAACTCCGCGCCGAAGCTCTGCGCCTGTCTGCGCATCGTCTCTGTCAGCTCCGAACCGCTCGTGCGCGCCACTCCCGGATAGTTGACGACCTCCGCCGTAATCGTAATCTGTCCGCCGAAGTTCTCCTTCTCAATAATCAGCACGCGATAACGCGCCCGCGCGAGATAAATTCCCGCCGTCAGCCCCGCCGGTCCGCCGCCGATCACGACGACGTCATAAAAGCGGGAGAAATCCATTTCTTCTATATTAGATTTACCAAGATTCTGTTCCATCATTACCTCCTTGTCTGCAAAAAACGGACGGCAAATACCGTCCGTTTTCCAATGCGATCGCGGCTTTGTTCCGCCGCCCGCTTTTCTTACAGCTGTCCCACCAGATCCAGACTCGGCTTCAGGGTCTCTGCGCCGGGCTGCCACTTTGCCGGGCACACCTCGTCGCCATGCTGCGCAACGAACTGGCTCGCCTGCACTCTCCGGAACAGCTCGTCCGCATTGCGTCCCACATTGCCCGCCGTCACTTCGTACGCGACGATTTTGCCCTCGGGATTCACAATAAAGCTACCGCGCTCCGCAAGGCCGTCCGCCTCAATGTAAACCTCAAAGTCCTTTGCCAGCGCATGGGTGGGATCTGCCAGCATCGGATACTCGATCTTCTTGATTCTGTCAGATGCGTCATGCCATGCCTTGTGCACGAAATGGGTGTCGCAGGAAACGGAATAAATCTCGCAGCCCGCTTTCTTAAACTCCTCATATTTGTTCGCCAGATCCTCCAGCTCGGTCGGGCACACGAATGTGAAATCCGCCGGATAGAAGAAAAAGACGCTCCACTTGCCCAGAATATCCGCCTTGCTCACGGTTTTGAACTCGTTATTCTGATACGCCTGTACGGAAAAATCGCTGACTTCCTTGTTGATTAATGACATGGTGGTTCCTCCTCTGTTCTGTTTTGTGTGAATTCCTGTGTGAATTACTGTTTCCATTTCATGCTCTGTGCATCTTCAGCTTCTGATCTCTGATCTCTGATCTCTGATCCTCTCCGCTGATTCTTTCCTACCTCTTCAAGAATTAGTTATTACTAACTCCTTGCCCTGAGTATACAGGAATAGGGAAATAAAGTCAATAACAAAATTAGTAATTATTACTATTTTTATAATAGTTCAACCATCCGGAAGCAAGAGGGACAAATCGTGCTTGCAAGAATTTGTTCCTCTTACTTTCGGCTGAGGGAGCGCCAGATCATGAGCAAAGACAGCCGCGAAGCGGCGGAAAGCGCGTCAGCGCGGCTTTACGAATGGTACGGGCTGAACCGTTTCCTATTTTGCATTGAGGAGACAGCTATAAAAGAAGAAGCCGCATGTATGATCTCAACGCGGCTTCTCTCTGTCTTTTTGATGCTATAGGATACTATGGTATGAAAACAACTACTTTTTCTTATCTCATTTATACTCTCATCTATACCGCGCAGCCTGCCTCATAGCCGGTGCTGACGGCATGGGCGAGATCGGAGGCCTTTTCCATGCAGTCCCCCGCGTACAGAACCGGAATTCCGGCCGCTTCCAGCGCCCCGGCGTCATAGATGTTCGGCTTTGCCCCCATCGCCAGTACGATGAAGTCGCAGGCAATCGTCACCTGTTCCCCTTTTTGATCCGTGCAGATCACGGAATTCGGAGTGAACTCCCGCACGGTATGACCCGGATACTGCGCCACGCCGTGCGCCGCATACGATTCCAGCAGCGTCGGCAGGATCGTGCCGCTCTCTCCTGCGGCAATGGTATCCGCCATCTCGATCACAGAAACCTCGCAGCCCCGTTCTGCCAGCAGCTCCGCGCTCTCACAGCCGACCATTCCGCCTCCGATCACCGCCACTTTTCCGTAAACCTCCCGATTTCCGGCCAGAACCTCCCACGCGTCCGTCACATTGGCACCCGCGCGCCCCGGCAGGTTCGGTGCGGCGCTGTGCGCGCCGACGGCAACGATCACCGCCTCATACCCCTCCTCAAGCAGACGCCGGGCAGTGGGTTCCTCCCCTGTCCGCAGGCTCACCCCGGCGCGGCGAACCGCCCGGATCAGATCCGCCGACGCCCGGCGCATCTCTTCTTTGCGCGGCGGCAGACAGGCCAGATTCAGCTGTCCGCCCAGCACTGTCTCCCGCTCGAACAGCGTGACAGAATGTCCGCGCAGTGCCGCCACTCTGGCCGCCTCCAGTCCTGCGGGGCCTCCGCCGATCACCGCCACTTTCTTTTCCTGCGCTGCCTGCTCCACAGAGCGAACCGTCTCATAGCCATTCTCGGCATTCAGGACGCAGGCGACGAAACTGCGGTTCTGAATCGCGTCGGTACAGCCCTTATTGCAGCAGATACAGCGGCGAATCTCATCTGCTTTTCCCTCTTCCAGCTTACGCACCCAGTCGGGATCTGCCAGAAGCGGACGACCCAGGCCCACGATATCCGCTTTCCCCGCTGCGATCACCTGCTCCGCCAGTCCGGGATCCACAAGACGTCCTACCGTGCTGACCGGAACGGAAACCGCCTCTTTGACCCTGCCGGCAATCTCCGTGAAGAAACCGTAGGGCTGCACGCCCATAGGCGGAATCGTATCTGCCATATTGCCGGTGTGATTGGCCTGCGCGACGTGCAGCATATCCACGCCGTCCTCCTCCAGCCACCGGGCAAACAGTGCGGCGTCAGCCTCGTCAATGCCTCCCTTTCCCCGCTGCGGCGTGACAACGGCGAGCTTGTAATCGAGCACCATGTCCGGCACAGCCCTGCGCAGCTCCCGCACCAGCATCCGGGCAAAGCGCGCTCTGTTTTCCAGCGAGCCCCCGAACTGATCGGTGCGGTGATTCATCCTCGTGCTGCACAGGCATCCCGTCAGCCGGTCTCCATGCACCTGAATCACGTCCAGACCAGCCTGCTGCGCGCGGACAGCGCAGGCACACATCTTCTCTATGATCTCCATCAGCGCCTTCTCGCTGACCTCGTCCGTAAAATGCTGCATATCATGGGCGAGACGGCTTCGCATCTCATCAAAACGGTGCTGAGCAAACAGCGCGTTGACCGCGTCGACGTCGTATTCCGGATAGAAAATCTGCGCGCCCAGCATCGCGCCATACCCGTGCACACTGTAAGCCAGCGCTCCAAACGCCGGAATCTGGCTGTCCTCATAGAGCTTGGGCGTCGGGGAAAAGCTGTTGATCGGCGCCACGTCGCCCAGCACGATATAACCCGTCCCTCCCTCTGCCAGTCGGGTATAAAATCCCATATCCTGTTCGCTCAACATCCCGTTTTTCTCGTATCCCGTCGTCAGGGGCGGAAACATAATCCGGTTTTTAAACGTTTTCTTCCCCACCTGAATGGGCTGCAGTAATAAATTTTCCATGTCTAATCTCCATTCCGGAGCGATCCTCGCGACAGAACGACGCGAATTTCCAATTCGCGTCTGCCATTGTAGCAAACTCTTTGATTTTGCGTTGTGATTTGTGACGCTCCGGCACAAATCACAGGATTGGCAAATAAGCTATCGAGCTTATTTGTCAATCTAACCTCCTGCCGCAGTTTACTGCGGCAACGCGAGCATAAATCCGCGCAGACGGTTCTGCGATGCAATCAGCAAACCGGGAATGCCTTTTTTCCCTCATTCCCGGTCTGCATGGTGTAAGAAAGGCCATCAGTTTTTCAGAATAAACTGTGCGACTGCCTCTTCCACCGCGGCCCGGGACGACATCGTCGAGAAGTTGTGCCCGCCGCCCTCCACCGTCACCAGCTCCGCCCCTTCGTACTGTTCCTGATAGCGGCGGCACGTTCCCTCGTCCACCAGCGTATCGTCGGCGGCCCGCAGGATCAGCACCGGCCCCTCGTACCCCGCGGCCTCCGCAAACGGATCGGGATGCTCCGCCATCTGGTAATTAAACGCCATTTTATAGCACAGCCCTTCCAGATCCGCGTAATCCTGTCCGGTCTGCATCACGCCGTCGGCGCGCTGCGCGCAGCCAAACCACATGCCCGCTCCGGGACACAGCAGCACCAGCCCCCGCGGACGGATCGACGGGGCGCAGGAAGCGGCCACATAACCGCCCATGCTCTGCCCCGCCAGGAAGATCCTCTGCGCATCCGCATACGGCTGCCATGCCGCCCACGCGCAGAGATCCTCGGCATCGCTGTAGAGACCGTCAAAGGTCATATCCTCAAATTCGCCGTCGCTCTCACCGTTTCCGTAGAAATCAAAGCGCGCGCTGCCGATCCCCCGGCGCGCCAGAGAGCGCGCCAGATGTGTGTACATCGACTTGTAACCGCTGCAGCTGCCGCTAAACCCGTGCAGCAGCACGACGAAGGGCACCGGATCACAGTCCGTCTCCGGCAGCGTTACAATCCCTCGCAGGGTATGCCCCGCGCGATTCTGCATCTGAACCTGTATAATCTCCATACTGAACTCCATTCCGGAGCGCTCTGCGCGATGGAGCACGCCCATTTCAGCTTTGCGTCTGCCCTCAGCGAACAGTATGACGCTCCTGCGCCTTGCGCTCCTGTTTTCTGCTTCCTGCTCCTGTCACTCCTTGATCGCGCCGCGGCGTACCTTCAGTTCTGCCAGCATCTCTTCCGTCTTCTGTTTGGTCAGCGGATAGACGAAGAACAGAATCGCGACGGCCACACCGTATCCGACCACATAAATCCCGGTGTAGCTCTTCCAGATCGCGTTCGTCACAGCCTCGGTCTGCACCGCTCCCGTCGTCACATTGTACCCGATGATGCCGAGCACAAAGCTCGAAAGGCTTCCGGACACCGCGCTGGCCAGCTTGCGGAAGAAGGAATAGCTGGAGTACACAATCCCCTCGTTTCTCTCGCCGGTCTGCAGCTCATGGTAGTCGATGGCATCGTTGACCATCGCCCAGATCAGCACCTGCATGCCCGACGCTCCCAGATAGCAGACGCCGTTGATCACAATGAAGAGCACCGGATTGTGAAGCGGAACAAAGAACAGCACTGCGAAAACAGCAGCCGCAAATCCCGCGCCCCAGCAGCACCACTCCTTTTTGCCCAGCTTATTAGCGAGGGGCTGCGTGATCGCGAAGGAGATCAGCGCGTACAGTACGCTGAGCATGCCGGAGACCGCCTGAATCCTGACATCTCCGAAGTAATCCTTATAGAGATAGGTGTTGAGCCCGTTGACGATAGAGGCTCCGATCATCCCGGTCAGGCTGAAGAACATCACGCCCAGCAGGGCCTTGTTTTTGGAAATCTCTTTCAGAACGTGCAGATAATTGAACTTCTGTCCCTGCGGACGCTCCGGCACGGCGACCCTCTCCTTGCACCAGACGCAGGTGATCTGCAGACAGAGCAGTCCCAGCAGCGCGCAGATCGAGGCGAGCATCAGAAAGCGCCCTGCGACGGGCTGGTTGTCGACGTAGAGGAAGAGCGGTCCCACCATCACGATCACCGTCATGAAAATAGTTCCGCCCAGACTGCGGTAGCGGGAGAGCGCCGTGCGGTGGCGGGCATCGTCCGTCATCACGCTCGAGAGCGTTCCGAAGGGCACGCTGACGCAGGTATACAGCGCCTCATACAGCACATAGGTGATGAACATGTACGCGATGCGGAAGCCGTAATCCAGATTGCCGACATTGACGAAGCCCAGAATACAGAGTACCGACATCGGGAAGGAAAACCAGCGGATCCACGGGATGAATTTCCCACCCTTTCCGGCCCTGCGCGAGTCGACGAGCGCGCCGATCAGCGGATCGTTGATGGCGTCCCAGAGCTTGGTGATCAGCATCAGAATACCGACATGGAACGGATTCACCTGCAGAATCAGGGTGTAGAAAATGGAGAGATACATCGCGCGGTACTGCTCGGTAAAACAGCATCCCAGATCGCCCAGCGTGTAGCCGAGCTTGTCTTTCATTGAAAACGGTCTTGGTTTCATGGCTTCCTCCTTGTAGTGGGTGCAGCACCTCGCTGCAAACAGCATCATTTGTCTGCATTATACGAAGAAGCCTGAAAAAGCCATATCCAAAATTTGATTGAAAGCTATCCAAAATTGATCTATTATACAAACATAACACATCGTTTCA
The DNA here is from genome assembly GCA_030524225.1 of Eubacteriales bacterium. GTDB lineage: Bacteria > Bacillota > Clostridia > Lachnospirales > Lachnospiraceae > CAG-791. The sequence goes on along the minus strand of JAUNGV010000001.1, from coordinate 110,011 downwards.
TTTTATTTTTGAAACTATTTGTAATTTCGCCCAAAAAACGGAGGGGATTTTTGTGAAATACAGCACAAATCACTTTTTATGGGAGAATTCCGCCAGCCGCGACTTCTCATCCGGCAGCTGCTACAACCTGTTTCTGGTACTGCGCGGCACAGGTCTGTTCTGCTGCGGGGACACTATCCTCTCTGCCGGACAGGCGGATCTGATTCTGTTCAAGCCGGGAGAGCGGGGCACGCTGCGCTTTTCCGGCGCTCATCCTCCGTTTGAACTGATCCGCGTCAGCCTTCCCGCCGAAACGCTGGCCGACCTCTCCGACGGGGAGACCGATCTGGCGGCAGCCATCGGCGTTGTTCCATTCCGTCAGGCATCCGTGCGCCCTGACAGCGAAATTTATATGCTGCTCAAAAGTCTGGCGCGCAAGCTCCTGACTCTTCCAAATGAAAACAGCGCCTTCGGCGCGGCGCTGTTTGAACACGGAATTCTTCAGATGTTTGTGGTGCTCGCTCTGCGTGCCTGCCGGCAGGCCGAGCGGCATCAGGCTCCGGCGAGCCGGCATCACCTGATGCTCGACGAGGTCTTTCTCTATATTCAGGCTCACCTGCAGGAGGAAATCACGCTGAAGCAGCTGGAACAGCAGTTCTACGTCTCCCATGAGCATATCTCCCGCGAGTTCAAGCGCCAGACCGGGCAGACACTTCACCGCTATATCGTTCGGGCCAGACTGGACCGGTGCTGCCTCTACATCGAACAGGGCTACCCCTTGACGGAAGTCTACAAGATGGGCGGCTTCGGCGGCTACAACCACTTTTTCCGCGCCTTCAAAAAGGAGTACGGCATGACGCCGCGGGAATACTTTGGCAGCACCCGGGCAGACGCCCACGGATAGGAATGTTCACCATCCGGCGCCGCACTCCCGCAGTCTCTCCAGAAACTGCTCCCCGTACTTCTCGTATTTGAACTCGCCCACGCCGGTGACGCTCTTCATCTCTTCCTCCGAGCGAGGGTTCACGAGGCACATATGAGCCAGCGTCTTATCAGAAAAGACCATATACGGCGGAATCCCTTCCTGTCTGGCAATCGCGAGCCGGAGCGCGCGCAGCTCCTCAAAGAGCGCCTCCTGCTCCCCGGACAGCGCCGTATCCTGTCTCCATTTCGCCTTCATGCCGGAACGCTTTCTGCCCGTCTCTCTCTCCTGTGCACGCTCCGTCTCCTTCGCCAGCTTCATGACGACGGAAGCCGTCCCGTCCAGCAGCTCCTGCGAGCGCTCTGTCAGCCGGACGAGAGCGTATTCATCATCCGTGACGCTCAGATACTCCTCCATCTGCAGGTACTGGAGCACCTGACGAATCCGGTGCGCCGGCGTTCTGGCCAGCGCGCCGTACTGCGGATTCCCATCCAGACCGTAATTCCTGATCTTCGCGGTGTTCGCCCCGCGCAGCGTATCGATCAGAACCGCCGGGCCGTACCGCTGACGGCACGCCTCCACGCAGCCTGTCAGTGCCCGCGCGATCTCCGTCACGTCCACCTCCTCGAACTGGGTCAGACAATTCGAACAGTTGGCGCAGTACTGGGATCCGTACTCCCCGAAATACCGCAGAATATAGTCGCGCAGACACTCATTCGTGTAACAGTAGAACGTCATCCTGCGCAGCCGCTCCCGGTCCCGCTCCTGTACGAGGGCCAGCGCCGCCGCGTCCAGCTCCTGATTGTCCCGGTTGTTGTCAATAAAGAGCCTGTTCGTCACAACGTCCCGGCCGCTGTAGTACAGAATGCACTCCACCGGTTCTCCGTCGCGCCCCGCCCGTCCCGCCTCCTGATAATAGGACTCAATATTCTTGGGCATCCCGCAGTGCAGGACGAAGCGCACGTTCGACTTGTCAATCCCCATGCCGAAGGCATTCGTCGCCACCATGACCGGAACCCGGTCGTAAATGAAATCGTCCTGATTCTCCCGCCTCTCCTCATCGGTCAGTCCCGCATGGTACCGCGTCGCCGCCACTCCGTCCCCCTGCAGCTTCCCGCAGATCTCCTCCACCTGTCTGCGCGTCAGGCAGTAGATGATCCCGCTCTGCCCGGGATGGGTCTCGAGATAATTGCGGATCGCCGCATACCGGTCCTTCGGCGTCATCACCCCGAAAAAGAGATTGCCCCGGTCGAACCCGGTCGTCACCATCGTCGGATTCTCCAGCTGGAGAATGTCCAGAATATCGTCCCTGACCTCCTTCGTCGCCGTCGCGGTGAACGCGCTGACGACAGGCCGCTGCGGAAGCGCCGCGAGAAAGTCCACGATCTTTAAATAGCTGGGCCTAAAGTCCTGCCCCCACTGGGAAATACAGTGCGCCTCATCCACCGCCACCATCGAGATTTTCACACAGGAGACGAAGTCCTGAAAGGACTCGGTCAGAAGACGCTCCGGCGCCACATAGATGATCGGATAACGCCCCTGCGCCGCATAGGAGAGGGCTTTGTAATACTGGCCCGCCGAGAGCGAGCTGTTCAGATAGGCCGCGTGGATGCCCGCCTGATTGAGGGCGCCCACCTGATCCTTCATCAGAGAGATCAGCGGACAGATCACCAGCGTGATCCCGTCCATAAGCAAGGCCGGAATCTGAAAGCAGAGCGACTTGCCCGCGCCGGTGGGCATGATCCCGAACGTATCTCTCCCGCTCAGAATGCTGTCAATCATCGTCTCCTGCGCGGGCCGGAACGCGTCGTAGCCGAAATATTTCTTCAGAACATCATACTTGGTCATTCCCACGCCTCATTTTCTTCCCATCGCAATCTATCTGCACAGTCGCCCCGTACTCTGCGCTGCGAGTCTCTGTGCAAGGTCCGCCCTGTCCCTGCGCCGCGCGCCTCTGTGCAAAGCCGCTCTGTCCCTGCTCCTACAGCTTCAGCGACCACTCCGAGCAGTCCGCGATCCGGGTCGCCAGCGGCTCGTAGAACTCCGGCTCATGACAGATCAGCAGGATGCTGCCCTTGTACTCCCGCAGCGCCCGCAGCAGTTCCTCTTTGGCGTCCACGTCCAGATGGTTCGTCGGCTCGTCGAGGAAGAGGATATTGCTCTCCCGGTTCATCAGCTTGCAGAGCCGCAGCTTGGCCTGCTCCCCTCCGCTGAGCACCCGCACCTGACTCTCGATATTCTTCGTCGTCAGCCCGCACTTGGCCAGCGCCGTGCGGCACTCGTACTGGGTGAAGGAGGGAAACTCTTTCCACAGCTCCTCGATACACGTATTCGACGAGCCCGCAACCTCCTGCTCAAAATAGCCGGGGAACTGATAATCGCCCCGCTCCACCTCGCCGGCCAAAGCCTTCACCTCGCCGAGAATCGTCCGCAGCAGCGTCGTCTTGCCGATTCCGTTCGCCCCTTTTAACACGAGACGCTCTCCGCGCTCCATCAGAAGATCAATCGGCCGGGAGAGCGGTTCGTCGTAACCGATCACCAGCCCACGCGTCTCAAAAATCAGCTTGCCGCTGGTGCGCGCCGTCTTGAACTGGAATTCCGGCTTCGGCTTCTCCTTCGCCAGCTCGATGACGTCCATCTTGTCCAGCTTCTTCTGGCGGGACATGGCCATATTCCGCGTCGCGACCCGCGCCTTGTTGCGCGCAACGAAATCCTGCAGATCCGCGATCTCCTGCTGCTGTCTGCGGTACGCCGCCTCGAGCTGGGCCTGCTTGGCCGCGTGCACTTCCATAAACTTGTCATAGTCGCCCACGTAGCGGTCCAGCTTCTTGTTTTCCATGTGGTAAATCAGGTTGACGACGCTGTTGAGAAACGGAATGTCATGTGAGATCAGAACGAAGGCATTCTCATACTCCTGCAGATAGCGGCGCAGCCACTCGATATGCTGCACATCGAGATAGTTCGTCGGCTCGTCGAGAAGCAGAATATCCGGCTTCTCCAGCAGCAGCTTGGCCAGCAGGAGCTTCGTGCGCTGACCGCCCGAGAGCTCCTCCACATCCCGGTCCAGCCCCAGCTCGTCCAGTTCAAAGGCTCTCGCGATCTCATCCACCTTAGCGTCGATCATATAGAAATCATGGGACATCAGGAGCTCCTGCAGGGTGCCGAGCTCCTCCATCTTCGCGTTCATTTCCTCCTCGGAAAGACCTTCGCTGCCGAGCTCGTCGCAGATTGCATTCATCTGCGCCTCCATCTCCAGCAGGAAGGAAAATGCGCTCTTTAAGACGTCCCGCATCGTCTGTCCCTTTTCCAGCACCGTGTGCTGGTCGAGATAACCGGCGCGGACATTTCTGGCCCATTCCACCTTGCCCTCATCCGGCGTCAGCTTGCCGGTGACGATACTCATAAACGTCGATTTGCCCTCTCCGTTCGCCCCGACGAGCCCGATGTGCTCGCCCTTGAGCAGCCGGAAGCTCACATCCTCGAAAATAGCACGGTCGCCAAACCCGTGACTCAAATGTTCTACATTTAAAATGCTCATATCCTGTATCCTTATATAATTCTGCTATTCTTCGCCAGCGCCCTCTGCACGGCCTTGACCGCCTCGACAATCGGAATCACCGTGACCGAGAGCAGCAGCGCCGTCAGGTACTCGATGAGAGAAACCGGCGTGAAGCCAAAGGCCGCCGCGACTGCCGGAACCTCCAGCACCACCGTCGTCAGCACAAGGCTGCCGAGCATCGCGCCCCAGAGCACCTTGTTGTGACTGTGCAGGGTAAAGACACTGCCGCGCTGGCTGCGCATATTGAAGCTGTGGAAAATCTCGCACATGCTCATCGTCAGGAAGGCCATCGTCATACCGTTCGGGGAAACGCCCTTCGGCAGTTCCACAAAGCCAACTTCCATACAGTGTCCGATAATATAGGAAGAGAGCGTGATCACCGTGATCAGAATGCCCTGATACAGGGTGTCAATTCCGAGCCCGCCGGCAAAAATACCGTCCGTGGACTTTCTCGGCGGGCGGCGCATCACATCAGCCTCCGCCTTCTCCATACCCAGCGCCAGCGCCGGGAAACAGTCGGTGATCAGGTTGATAAAGAGCAGATGCACCGGATTGAGCAGCGTAAAGCCCAGAAGCGTCGCCGCAAAAACCCCGAGCACCTCGCTCAAATTGCTGCCGAGCAGGAACTGGATGGACTTGCGGATATTGTCGTATATCCGGCGTCCCTCCGCCACCGCGTTGACGATCGTCGCAAAGTTGTCGTCCGCCAGCACCATATCCGCGACGTTCTTCGTGACGTCCGTTCCCGTGATGCCCATGCCGATTCCGATGTCCGCCGTCTTGATCGAAGGCGCGTCGTTGACGCCGTCCCCCGTCATCGCCGTCACACAGCCCTGCTTTTTCCACGCGCTCACGATCCGCACCTTGTGCTCGGGCTGCACGCGGGCGTAGACGCTGTACTGCGCAATCTTCTGATCCAGCTCCTCCTCGCTCATCCGGTCGAGTTCCGCCCCGGTGATCGCCTGCGAAGCGTCCGTGATAATGCCCAGTTCCATGGCAATCGCGATCGCCGTATCCCTGTGATCTCCCGTGATCATAACAGGACGGATTCCCGCCCCGCGGCACTCGAGAATCGCGGGCTTTACCTCGGGACGCACGGGATCGATCATCCCCGTCAGCCCGATGAAGCACAGATCCTGCTCCAGATACGACGCCTCGCTGCTCTCCGGCCTGCTCTCCCAGCGCCGTCTCGCCGCCGCCAGCACGCGCAGCGCCTTGTCCGCCATCGCCTTGTTCTCCTCCGCGATCTTCCGGCGCTTCTCCTCGGTCATCGGTTTCTCTTCGCCGTTTTCCCAGTACGAGGTGCAGCGCCCTGCGATTTCATCCGGCGCTCCCTTGGTGTACTGTACAAAATGATCCCCGTCGCTGTGTACTGTGGACATCATCTTGCGCATGGAATCAAACGGAGCCTCCATGACCCGGGGCTGCCGCTGCTCCAGTTCGGTCTTTTTCATTTCGAGAGACGCGGCATAGGAGACGAGCGCCGCCTCCGTCGGTTCTCCCACAACGCCCTCCTCCGTGTATTCCGCGTCGCTGCAGAGCGCCATCGCCGCCGCCAGAAGAGACTCGTCTCCTGTGTGCTCCACCACCGTCATCTTGTTCTGCGTCAGCGTCCCCGTCTTATCCGAGCAGATGACCTGCGCGCAGCCCAGCGTCTCCACCGCCGTCAGCCGCCGGATCACCGCGTGGCGGCGGCTCATATTCGTGACGCCGATCGAGAGCACGACCGTGACAACTGTCGCCAGCCCTTCCGGAATCGCCGCCACTGCCAGCGATACCGCCACCATGAAGGTGGAGAGCACGGTATTCAGCGTGAACTCTCCCGCCATCACCAGATTAAACACAAAGATAAAAGCGCAGATTCCCAGCACCAGCTTGGAGAGCGTCCGTCCCAGCTCGTCCAGCTTCTTCTGGAGAGGCGTCTGCTCATCCTGCGTGGCCGCCAGCACTCCGGCAATTTTGCCCATCTCCGTCGTCATGCCGGTGTCGGTCACCACCATGCGGCCTCGGCCATAGACGACCGTGGATCCCATATACGCCATGTTCTTGCGGTCGCCGAGCGGGATCTCCTGCTCTCCCTCCGAAAGCGTCAGTGCCCTGATCGCCTTATTGACCGGAACGCTCTCGCCGGTCAGCGCCGCCTCTTCAATTTTCAGGCTCGCCGCCTCTAAGAGCCGCCCGTCCGCCGGAACACTGTCTCCCGCCTCCAGCAGCACCACGTCCCCCGGCACCAGATCCGCGCTCGGCAGAATCGCCGTGTGCCCGTCCCGCAGCACCTTGCTCGTCGCCGCCGTCATCGTCTGCAGCGCCTCAATCGCCGCCTCCGCCTTGCTCTCCTGGTAAACGCCCAGCGCCGCGTTGAGCAGCACGACGACGAGGATGATGAAAACCTCTGCCAGACTCTCCCCCTGCATCAGATTCGTCACCGCCGACACTGCCGCCGCGATCATCAGAATAATCAGCATCGGGTCCTTTAACTGCTCCAGAAACCTCTCCCAGAGCGTCGCCTTCTTCGCCTCCTGCAGGCGGTTCGGCCCATACTGCGCCATCCTGCGCGCGGCCTCCTCGCCCGTCAGGCCTTCGTGTCCGGACTGTAACCGGCCAAGGACCTCTTCCGGGGACTGTTCGTAATTTTTCATGCGTTTTCTCCTCTTCTCTTTTTAAAAGGTTTATAAAAATCACAATTCCGGAGCGTTTTGCGCGGCGGAGCGACGCAAATTTCAAATTTGCGTCTGCCATAATCGAGATTTGTGATACTCCAGCACAAATCTCGGTGGCCCGCCTGTGCCGCTGCAATTTCCTTTTAGTATAGTCTATTCCCGTCCTGTTTTCTATCTGTTACCCCAGAATCCCGAGTCCTTCCAGCAGGATTTTACATCCCATCAGAATCAGCACGATACCGCCGATCCTGCCCGCGAACTTCTGATAGCGCGCGCCGAAGGCATTGCCGATTTTGACGCCCGCCGCCGAGAGCGTGAAGGTCGTCGCTCCGATGATCAGCACCGACGGAAGGATCGCGACCCGCAGCGCCGCGAAGCTCACCCCTACCGCCAGCGCGTCGATGGCCGTCGCCACCGCCAGCGGCAGCATCGCGCGCCAGCCGAAGTCCGGCTGACATTCGCCCTCTTCCTCCCCGCCAAAGCTCTCACGCACCATGTTCGCGCCGATAAGCGCCAACAATACAAACGCAACCCAATGGCTGATATGCTGGATCAGACCCGCAAAGGTACTGCCGAGCAGATAGCCGAGCAACGGCATCAGAATCTGGAATCCTCCGAAGTAAACGCCGCAGATCAGCGCGTGGCGCAGCTTCATCTTAGGCACCGACAGTCCCTTGCAGATCGAGACGGCAAACGCGTCCATCGACAGACTGACCGCAATAATAAGAAGATCGGTAATGCTCATAGGTAATTCTCCCTCCTGTCACTGTAGTTCTCTCATCGCAGAGCTCTGCAACTCTGTAAAGAAGTACGCGCGGGCCGCAGAAATCAACCTTCTCTCTGCGCTCGCCTGGCAGGCCGCCGGCACAAATAAAAAAGCGAAACCTATCCGCTGTTCCTCAAAAACAGTACAGATAAGTCTCGCCATTTCATCTAAAGCCAGAGGAATCTCCTCAGTATGTTGGCCCTATCACGCAGAACGCTTTCCCTCTTCCATCGCACATCCCGCGCCAGCTACTCCCTTATTAGTTAGAAAAGTTACCATGCCGGTTTGCGGTTAGTCAATGCTAAGTTGTCTCTTAATCCTGATTCGGCACACACACGATCCGCACGCCGAATTTCTCCAGCTTCTCTCCCTCCTGCACCGGCTCTCCGGTCAGAAGATCCGGATGGCCCGCCAGCGACGCGGGCATCTCCAGCGCCTCGTCCTTGAAATTCATCACGAAGTAGAAGGCGCACTCCTCTCCGATCCGGCGTGTCACCTCGAGACCGTTTGCAGACTCCGCCACGACCGGGCTCACCTGCGCGCCTGCAGCCGCCTGATCCATCACCAGCGAGAGACCGCTCTCCTCCAGACGGGTTCCGATATAGTACACCGATCCGTTTCCAAACGCGTTGCGCGTCACCGCCGGCATACCCGCATAGAAATCCGTCGCATAGGAAGCAAGGCTCTCCGCCCCCTCCAGATGCATCAGATCGCAGACAATACGGCACTGCGCCTTCGTCTCGTCCGCAAAGACGACCGTGTTCGTCTGCGTGGGCGCAAGGGCGTCGATCTCTTCCGCCCAGATGCCCGCCATCTCGCGCAGCGGCCCCGGATATCCACCGAGATAGACGTTGTCCGACTGATCCACCAGACCACTCATGTAAGTGGTCACGAGCACGCCTCCGTTTCGCACAAACGCCTCCAGCGCCTCTTTCATTCCCTCTTTGACCATGTAGAGAACCGGCGCGACCACCATCTTGTATTTCCCGAAATCCGCGTCAAACGGAATCATGTCCACCGCAATATTTCTGTCATAGAAATACTTGTAATACTGGTGGATCGTATCCACATACTTCAGATCCACAGACGGACCACTCGTGTATTCCAGCGCCCAGTAGTTGTCCCAGTCGAATACGATAGCGACGTCAGCCTGATTCACGCTTCCCAGCGTCGTATCTCCAAGCTGCTCCAGCTCCGCGCCCAGCTGCGACACCTCGCGCAGCACGCGGGTCTGATCCGAGCCGGAATGGGCGATCACCGCCCCGTGGAACTTCTCACAGGCGCCAACGCTCCTGCGCAGCTGGAAGAACTGGATCGTGTCCGCCCCGTGGGCCACGGTCTGATAGCTCTGTGCCCGCATCTGTCCCGGACGCTTCAGGGAATTGTAGGGCTGCCAGTTCTGCTGCGACGGCGTCTGCTCCATCAGCATAAACGGCTCGCCCTTTAACCCGCGCATCAGATCGTGGCACATCGCCGTGTAGCTCCAGGGCGTATCAAACGCCGGATAGTTGTCCCAGGAGACAATGTCCATCTCTTTGGCCCATTTGAAGTAATCCAGACCCTTATAGGTTCCCATCAGATTCGTCGTGATCGTCGTCTCCGCGTCATATTTGCGGATCTCGTCGCGCTCCATCTTGTAATTCTCCAGAAGACTATCCGACATGAAACGGCGGTAATCAATGGACATGCCTGCAAAGGCCGTCTTCTCCGCGCCGATGCCCTCTCCGAGGGCGTTCGGCGGCACGATCTCATCCCAGTCGTAGACCGTGTGCCCCCAGAACTCCATATTCCAGGCCTTGTTCAGCGCCTCGATACTGCCGTACTTTTCGCGCAGCCAGACGCGGAAGGCCGCCGCGCAGTTTTCACAGTAGCACTCGCCGCCGAACTCATTGTTTATATGCCAGCAGGTAATATGCGGATTTGAACCGTAGCGCTTTGCCAGCTCACCCGCCAATGCAGCCGCATATTTCTGATAGACAGGAGAATTCGGGCAGGCATTGTGGCGCTGTCCGAACACATGACGCCGTCCCTCGTAATCGGTGCGCTCCACCTCAGGATAGCGCTTCGCCATCCACGCCGGCAGTGCGCCCGTGGACGTCGCCAGTACGATGTCATAATTTTCCCGGCTCAGCATATCGATGATCCGGTCCAGCTCGCCGAACTCATACCGCTCCTCGGAGGGCTGGATCTTCGCCCACGAAAAGACGTTGACCGTCGCGCTGTTGATATGCGCGTTTCTGAAAATCCGCATATCCTCCGCCCAGACCTCTTCCGGCCACTGATTCGGATTGTAATCTCCCCCGTATAAAATCCTCTTGAATTTGTGTTCCATGGTAATCCCCTTTCCTGAACATTTCGCGCGATCGGGCGGCCCGCTCCCACGCTGCACCTGCCCTGCCGTCCTCACTGTGCCTTCTTTGGCTTCCTGCCCAGTTCGCAGCGTTCCGAACAAAGTCCTACGGCAAGCGCCGCCCTCTGCCTGTTCTGCCGCGATAAGAGCAGCCATATTTTGTACTCATTATTCCATATTTTCCCCGGATGATGTATGATATGTGAAACCAGAAACTATAAGATATGGAAACGGAGGCAATCCTGTATGCCGATTCATTTTCTGAGCGCTCCTCTGCGCGAACCACTCTCCTTTGACTCCGTCGGAGCCCACTGGGTGCAGGAACATGTCGTGCGCCCCGACGGATATCCGCGTTACCACTATCTGATGACGGAACAGGGCTGCGGGCAGCTCCGCCTCCCCGGCAGAACGCTGCGCCTTGCAGAAGGCGAGGGCGTCCTGCTCGCCCCGCAGATTCCCCACTCCTATGAAAAGGAATCCCCGCAGTGGATCACTGCCTTCGCCACCTTTACCGGCGTCCTCGAGAGTTCCATCGGCGCATTCACCGGAGGCCGGAGCATCGTGATGACAGACAAAGAGCAGGGAAACGGCATCGCCTCCCTGCTCTCCCGGATCGACGGGCAGTTCCGGAATCCTCCCGTTGATCCACACACACTCTCCGTCGACTGCTACCGCCTCCTGCTGCTGATCAGTTCCGGCTCGCAGTCCAAAGATCCCTCTGAGGATCCACTCTATATCCGCTATATCGCCCCTGTAATACGGGAAATCGAAACACATTACGGGGAACCGCTCACCGCAGCCCAGCTCGCCCGGCTCGTCTACGTCTCCCCCCAGTACCTCTCCCGGCTTTTCCACCGCTTTCTGGGCTGCTCCGTCTACGAATACCTGAGCGCCTACCGGCTCGGGCAGGCCAAAACGCTCCTGCTCACGAGACCGCGCATGGCGGTTCAGGAGATCGCCGCGCGCACCGGTTTCCCCGACGCCAGTCACTTCACCGCCGTATTCCGCAAAGCCGCCGGTGTGACACCCAGGGAGTTTAGGAAGCTGGGATAGCGTTGACAGATTTCGTTTTTTCGTTTATAAAAAAGGCAGAGACTGTTTGATTTTCTCTGTTTTTATTTTGCATTGTCTTTTCTTTACTTACCTGCTCCATACTTTTCTCATCTGATTTTCACCAAGTTTCATCCGGCACTTGCTGCCGCATCACTTCACAGCATCTTTCCTCTTCTCCTCTGCTCCGCTTTTTAATCACTGATTGCAGTCTACTATTTAATAGGGTATATTAGAAGAGAAGACTCTTTGATTGATTGTCTCACAACGATCCCTGTGCGATTTCTATGCGCAGTGCCGCAGACAGGCTGCGGCAAAGGAGGAAGCATGAGCACTGTATACGACAGCATTATTTCCGGTCTCACTGAATCCATCACTGATTCCCAGTTACAAAAAAAGCGCCTGAAACGGCGCTTGGTTTCTATCATTCCTGTAAAGCAATATGACGCTCTTCAGATCCGCGCAATTCGTAGGCAAACCGGTCTTTCACAGAAATTATTTGCCGATTATCTCGGCGTCTCCGTCAAAACGGTGGAAGCCTGGGAGGCCGGGACCAACCGCCCGTCAGGAAGCGCCAGCCGTCTCCTGCATATGATGGAGCTCGACAGCGCCCTGACGGAACGGTTTCCGTTTGTCACTATTTCTGCGGCAGCACCAGAACCTTGATCGACTCCGATCCTTTCTGCGTCAGAATCGCCTGCTCCAGTTCCTCCAGCGGGAACCGGTGCGTGATCAGATCCCTGACATTGATGCGTCCCGCGCCGATCAGATCCGCCGCTCGCTGGTGTGTGTCCGGATTGATAAACGAACCCATGATCGTCAGCTCCTTCTGGTAAATGTCAAAGAGCCGCACGCTGACCTCACTGTCCGGATTCGGCACGCTGAACAGCAGTATCTTACCGCCGCGCCCGGCAAGCGAGAGCGCCTGTTTCACCGCCGGGAGATTGCCGACGCACTCAATGATAATATCCGGCCCCTCTTCCCCGAACTCTTCCACAAACTTCTGTGCAAAATCCGCTTCCAGCGGATTAAACGTCACATCCGCGCCAACCTTGCGTCCCACCTCCTGACGCACCGCAATCGGCTCGCTCAGTCCTACCTTGGCCGCTCCGCTCATCTTCGCCAGCTGCACCATCAGAAGACCGATCGTTCCTCCTCCGATCACGCAGACCGAGTCGCCCGCCGTAATCCCCGCGCGCTCAATCCCGTGCAGACAGCAGGCCAGCGGCTCCGCCATCGCCGCCGCTTCATAATCGACATTCTCCGGCAGGACGAAGCACTGCGCCTCCGGAACCGTGCTGTACTCGGCGAAACCACCGTCCCGCGTCACGCCCACCGCCTCCAGATGACGGCAGAGCTGCTTTTTGCCCATCTTGCACGGACGGCACTTGCCGCAGTAAATATTCGGATCCACCGTGACTTTATCGCCCACCTTCACGGTGCTCACCCCGCTGCCAACCTCCGTCACCACTCCCGCATACTCATGTCCAAGCACGACCGGAGGGTGCACCTCCGCGGATCCCTTACCGCCCTCGTAAATGTGAACGTCGGTGCCGCAAATGCCCGCCGCCATGTTCCGGATGCGCACCTCGCCCGCCTCCAGAGCGCGGGGCTCCTCCTGTGCCAGTGCAAATTGTTTGTCGCCGCAGAAATTCATTTTTCGCATAATGATCTCCATTCCGGAGCATTGCGCCCCCAATTCCTATTGTGAGATTTCTTTCCCTTACTCATCATACCAGACATCCGCGCCGCTGTCTCCCGCTTCTCACTCCAAAGCGCCTTTTTGCGACGTGTGATCTCCTTTCTCCCCTCTCATAAGTGGAAATTGTAATCCCATTATACTGCTTATATTTCCGTTAATAAAAAGAAACGGAACTATAGCATTCGCTACAGTTCCGCAAAACTCATTTAACGGAATTTTTCATAATCTCCTTACCGGAACACAAATTCCTTCAGGTTCATCAACTTTCCATCCGCTCCCGTAAACTCCAGATACACTGCGTGATGTCCGCTGACTTCCCGCGTCAGCGGCGCGGCCCATTCCCGGAAATCGTAACCGCCTCTGCTCCTTCCCACAGAAACGACCGCGATCACCTCTCCGTCCTCCGCATCCAGACGAACCTTTATCCCGGCCTCTTCTCCCGGATTGGCTGCCCGGACGGCAAATTCGCTTACCGGCTGTGAGAAATCATAATACCTGACCTGCGCGCCGTCTCCCGCATGAACATTCGTCAAAACAGAATATGAGTTCTCCGCGTCTGTATAATCCGTCAGATATGCCTGCCCCGTGATCCGGCAGAACGCTGACGCGCCCAGCGCTCTCCTGCAGTCAATCGCGTTCTCCACGCCCTGCGACGTCATTTCCACTTCATCAATCGTCCCATCCGGATTGATCGTGATTTTCTCCGCACAGACGCGTCTGCTGAAGAAGCTGTTGTTCGTGGATCGATGGTAAAACACGTAATACTGTCCGTCAATTTCCTGAATCGAACCGTGGTCGTTCCATGACGAGGGATCGCAGCCGGTATTGTCGATGATGATCCCCTTCTTTTCATACGGACCCAGCGGATGATCCGCCGTCGCATAGCCCAGACAGGTTGCCCTTCCTCTGGAAATATCAGTATATACGAGATAATACTTCTCCCCGATCTTCCGAATGGAGGATCCCTCGTGGAATCCGTCCCGTTCCTGTGTGAGAATGCCGGAGACGTGACTCGCTTCGTCGATCCGTCCTGTTTCCAGATCAATCGTCGCTCCCTGCAGGGACATCTGCCCCCAGAAGTAATAGACCGTATCACCTTCTACGTACACACTCGGATCAATACCGCTGATTCCCTCTATGATGCCCTTATCCTGAAACGGTCCCTCAGGGCTCCCGCTCTCCGCAATCCCTTCTTTCCCATCCGCCAGACAGTACAACAGATAATACCTGCCGTGATAACGGACACAGTCCGGTGCGTAGAGCCGGGACTGCGTCTTTTCCCGGAGCATTTGGGTAGAAAAGCTGATGTCGCTCGCCTTCCAGACAATCAGATCCTTGGAAGAAAACACCTGATACTCTCTGCTGCAGTAGCAGTCGTCGCCCGGAATATCTTTGGAACCATAGAGATACACGGTTCCATCCGCCTCCACTCTGACCTCCGCGTCCGGAATATAGTATTCGTTTGGTAATATCGGATTCATTTGTCCTCCCTGTTGAAACGCTTCTGCCCGGATACCAATACGAAAAAAGTCTTCTTTCGTAATCCAAACAGCTCTGTGGCGTTCCTATACACAAATTATGTCTTTACCGTTTCCTGATCAGCTCTTAATCGCTCCCGCCATCATTCCTTTCGTCAGCGACTTTGATATAAAACAATATACCACAATGATCGGAATAATGGACACCGCAATCGCTGCATATTTCGCCCCCAAATCCTGAAGCATTCCGTTATTCAGGTTATTAATCAGAAGCGGCACCGTAAACTTATCGTCATCAAACAGTAGAATCATCGGCGTGAAGAAATTATTCCAATAAGAAACAAAATTAAAAATAAACATCGTGGAGATCGCCGGTTTTGAGAGAGGGAGAACAAACGTATGGAATATCCGCAATTCTCCTGCCCCTTCTATTCTCGCTGATTCAAAGAGCTCTTCACTCATTGACGACTGCAAATACTGCAATATGAAAAATATAGTGCTTGCATTTGCGATACTCGGAAGAACGATCGGCCAATAGGTATTCAGTAGATTTAACGTGTTGCTCAGTTTGAACAATCCGATAATACCGAGCTGCCCGGGCACCATCATGGAAATCATGAGAGTAACATAGATGACCTTTCTTAGTTTGAATTTATATTCAAAAAGTCCAAACGCCGTCATGGTTCCAAAATAAACGGATAATAACGTTGAGGATATCGCGATCACAAAACTATTCCAAAATCCTCTCGGCATATCCACTTTGTCCAGCATATTTCTAATGTTGATCAATAATTGATCACCCGGCATCACACTCAGACCTGTATACAGTTCATTCGTACTGTGCGTAGCATTAATTATCATGATGTAAAACGGAACTACACACAGCAACATGAGCAGGATCAGCAGAATATAAATCAAAATATGCGATATTTTTATTTTTTTCATTTTGCCTGATCCTCCTTCCCGTAAAGCACCTTAAAGAAAATAAGGGAGAAAATAATGATGATAACAAAGACACCGTAGGAAATCGTGGCTCCATATGGAAGGTCATTGTTTTTAAATGCCATATTGTACAAATAAAACACCATTGTCATCAGCGATTTAGACGGCTCTCCCGTTCCTTTTGTCAAAGTCATCGGAATGTCAAAAATCTGCATTCCACCAATCAAAGAGGTTACCAGAACATACAGAATCGTCGGCTTCAGCAACGGCAGTGTAATCCTGATCAGGCGATTCCACGCATTTGCACCATCCACCACAGAAGCATCAATAATATCCTCAGAAATTGAAGCAATTCCCGCTGTCAGCAAAATCGATGAATAACCGAACCACATCAGCCATTGAATAAATGCCGTAATTCCCTGTGCAAAAGCCGGACTGCTCATCCAGTTGATCTTCTCCTGAATCAGTCCCATATCCGTCAGAGCGTTATTCACACTACCCGTCTGCCAATCAAACAGAGCAAGAAACAGAACACCTACAGAAGCTGCCGTAATCAAATTAGGCAGGTAGAATACTGCCCGGAAGAATCCAGCCCCTTTGATCCTGTACTGCGTCAGCAGAATTGCAAGAAGCAATCCTGATACAATCTGCGGAATAAAGCAAAGAAGCCATATTTTCCATGTATTTCCCACGCTCTGCCAGAACACCTTGTCCTGCAGAAGATCCGCGTAATTTTCAAATCCGATGAAAACAAATGTTCTGCTGTTTTCCTGAAAGGTCAAACTCAGATAAAAACTATACAAAATAGGATAGAGCTGAAAAATCAAGAAAATCACAATAAACGGAAGACAGAAAAGAAGTCCCCATTTTGCTCTTTTTTTCTCCATGACTACTCTCCATTCCGAAACGTCTCTGTACTCCTATATTTGCGGCGTTTCCACACAAATACTCTGGTAAGAGCAACGGAGCCGCCCGCCTGTTATTTCTCCCGCAGCGGCTCCGCCATAATGCCTTCCCCTATACTTTCCTGTTATTCCACATCCAGTCTTCTGTAATTGCTCGCCACATCATCCTTGAACTGTTGTATTGCCGTTTCCTTATCCAACTGTCCGTTCAGATACAGATCCACGTTATTCAGAAGGAGATTGCCGATGGTGTCATCATACTTGGTTACAAGGCTCGTGTTGATTTTATCCATCTGGCTGGAGAAAAATTCGAACGTATTCTGTCCGGCACACCAGGATTCTTCATAACCAGATTCCGCAATCGCTGCATTAACAGATTTCTTTCCAGTATAATCGCCTTTATCCTGTGCATACTGCGTTAAAAACTCATCATTGTTGCAGACAAAGTTCACATACAGCCATGCTAAATCCTTATTCTGACTCTCCTGATAGATCCCCAGATACGATCCGCCGTTAAAATACGCTGCCGGCATGGATGCAATTCCCCAGTTTCCTTCCGACTCCGGTGCTCCCGTCATGATAACGTACTGCAGTCCCCATGTAGGTTCCACATAACCAAACACAGAATCATCCGCACAGGATGCATACCACGCTTCCGACCATGTATCAATCTTGGCATCATATCCGTTATCCCGAATCAGCTTCGCCACATCGAAAAATTCAGAAACGTACTCGTCCATCTGAAATTTTCCGTCCTGCACCCACGGCGTCGTTCTCATTCCGTAATTTGCGAACTGCCAGATATCTTTATAGCTGGCAAACATGTGCGTCGCACCGCCGCTCTGCGTCTTGATCGTTTCTGCTACTTCCAGCACGCCATCCATTGTCGAAAGCATTTCGGAAATTTCATCTGGATCATCTGTACCCAGATACTTCTGCGCGAGATCTCTCTTATACCAGAATCCACCCGGTGTTGCCTGATAAGTCATTGCCCGCAGATTTCCCTCATCATCAGAAGCCAATGTCACCGTATAATCTTCCAGATCGCTCGTGTCCGCATTGTAAGGATCTGCAGAAAGATTCTCCCATGCATCGGATTCAATGTAATTTTTGACTGTCTTGACATCTGCATAAAAAACATCCGGCCCTTCGGTACGATTATCTACAATCGTCTGCATCTTAGTATCATAATCCGTTCCAATCAGCGTAAAATTCACCTTTACGCCCGGATACGCCTTTTCAAACGCTTCAATCTGATACTCCGGATCAGTTGTCCAGCTCCACACCTCCAGCGTGCCGCTGTAGTCTGCCGCATCTGCCTCTGCAGCGGTTTCTCCTTCACTTTCTGATGCAGTCTCCTCACTGGAAGCCTGCGTCTCCTCCTGTGCAGAATTCTCCTGTGCGCTGCCTGTGGAAGCACCTGATCCGCAAGCCGTAAGCGATGACAGTGCCATCATCCCTGCCAGTAACAATGCCAATTTCTTTTTCATCTCAAATCCTCCTTTTACTCTTGCCTATCTTTAATGAAACCGTTCCCATTTCTGAATATGGAATTGGGAGCGCTCCCATTTGCGACCAAATACTATTATATAATAATTGAAACAACTACCCCTGTTATTCACACCACCGCTGCTTGGCGACAATGCTTCAAATCATTGTTCGCAAGACGACGATTTTTCACAATCTGCTTTTTCTGCCTCCTGCCCCGGCATCATGCCGTTTCTCCGACAATAATTCTGGTCTGGAAAAATCTGCTCTTCTCATAAGGCAGATCCTTCTCAATTTTATTAATCAGACTTTCGACAATATAAGCTGCCATTTCTTCCAACGGCTGTCCTATCGTAGAGAGACGGGTCTGCACTTCATAGTTCGTAAACTTAGTATTATCAAATCCCAAAACCGCAATTTTCTCCGGCACAGGAATCCTTTTTTCATTTAATCCCTGCATAACCGCATAGGCCATCAGGTCAGTCTCACAAAAAAGCGCGTCTATTTCCGAACGGATCACCTCGTCTGTCATCTGATACGCTTCTGAATACGCTCTGGTTCCGTAAAAATTCGCTGCAATTTCCTGATTGACTTCCTGCATTCCCCGCAGGAAACCCGTACATCGCTCATTTCCCTCCCGGAAATCACCACTCTTGCTTCCGTGCATGTATCCGATTCGTTTGTATCCTTTGCTTAACAAATACTGTGCCGCCATATACCCGCCCTGCTCATTGTCCACATCGACGGACAGCGCTCCTTTTTTTACAATATTGGTTTTAAACAGCGCGATCGGCACCTTCATACGCACTGCTTTCTCTGCATCTTTTTCTAAAACCTGATTGTCTCCCAAAATAATGTAGGCATCCACTTTCCCATACAGCATGGAAATTTCTTTATCACATCCCGCGGCATCCTCCGGAACCACCGTAAAAATAACGCCATACCCGTATTTCTGACATTCCTGCGCAATGCGGTCATCCATATAACCATAGAACGGGTCATTGATGGAAACGCCATTGATCACGCCGATTACATAGTTTCTGTTTCCTGCCAGTTTCTGAGCCGAGGTATTCGGCACAAATCCCAACCGCTCGATAGTTTCCAGAACTTTTTCCTTTGTCTCTGGCTTTACCAGCTTGCTGTTGGTCAGAACTCTCGATACGGTTGTCTTAGAAACTCCAGCCTCTCTGGCTACATCAATGATATTCAACTGTATTACCTTCTTTATTTGTTTGGGAGCGTTCCCATTTATGAGTATTATACACCCTGTTTGATGTTTTACAACTCCTTTTTGAATTTTCTGTTGATTTTACCAATATTTTATCCTGTTTTTTAGTTATTATGCTCATCCGTTCTAACGATATAATATTTCGGGAAACAAAATACTTCACCTACCATCTTATATAACCACGGGAAACAGCACGACAACGATACAAATGGCAGTTTAACCGGCTACACCGCAGCATTGAACCCAAAATAAAACTGGTGACATTGGGAGAAGCGAATCTATTCCCCCCTATTCCCTTGCAAACAATCCTAATCTTCTTTGATCAGCTGTAACCTTCTGACCAAAGAAGATCGTCATGCTCTGTACTTCACCTCTCCTCATAATAATACGCCAATAGACGATAGGTATCACAGCGCCAGCAATTTACCCATGTATCGTCTGGAATCTGTTCCCACTCGATCGTTTCTTTTTGGTACAACGGCAGAAGCCTGCCTTCTATGTCAGCAGAAACCGGACAAATTTCCTTTCCCTCCCGCAGAAAACGCATCACCTCCTGCTTTGGTGCGCCCCCAATCGTCTGCATCGCTACTCTGCAGTCCTGCCCATAGAAAATCGGATCCCTGACATGAAATCGATAAAAGCTCGTCTGTTCCGGTGTAAAGGCCAAACATCCCTGATAACGTCCGCAGAACTCTCCCTGCCCCCACGCGGTTCCTATATAGTCCTCCACCCCCGTACCAGCCAGTGTCGGGTACTCTCGATCTCCATCCAGATAGACTTTGACTTCACTCTCTCCAAACCAGTAACCTTCATAGTCCGGCGAAAACACCGCCGCAACGTTCATACCGAGAAAACGTCCCTTGCTGCCTTCCCTCTGCAGAACGATCAGTTCCTCACAGAGCCGGTTCCTGACCTCCCGGTATGACGTACAGAAATACATTGCCTCTCCGACCGGCTCCAACGTCATGTCCACATCATAGAAGAAACGCTTGATGTCTGTCCCTGTCTGGTTCTCGAGCTGTATTTTCACTCGCTTTCGAAATGGCATCGGCACATAACATACGAGAGAGCGCCCCTCTGGAGAGGCAAAGAACACATTTTCATACGCCCGCATCTCTCCCGTTCCCAGTAGAAAAAAATCTCCCAGCGGTGCCTCCACACTGGACTTTTCCTCTCCATCCCAGAAAATCTGCAACGTAACGCCACGCAGAATCTCTCCTGCTTTTTCTCTCTCCGGTGCAAGCCCCTCAAATGTCATCCAGACCCGCCGAATGACTCCTTCACCCGCATAGTCGACGAGCGTTTTCTTTTCTCCGTCTGCAAAGTATTCAAATGCGTGCCCTTTGGCCCCGCTATTCTCTTTCGCCCCCTGTCCTTTTTGTGCCTTGGGATTTTCAAAGCTGAACCAACGCGGTTCGCAGTTCTGATACTCATAAATCGCCATATTTTCCACCTTTATTTAATTCCCGTTGTAGTAATACCCTGTACAAAATATTTCTGCGCAACAAGAAACAACACCAATATCGGTAGTACTGAAAGCGTCGCCATCGCCATAAGCGGTGCAATATCCATCGCCGCACCATATGAGTTGCGAAACGTATTCAGCCCGATTGCCACTGTAAACTTCTTCGGATCAATCAGAAAAATCAGCGGTGTGAAAAAATCGTTCCAGCTATTGACGAAAGCAAAAATTGTCACTACCAGCAATACCGGCTTTGAATTCGGCAGAAACATCCGCAGAAAAATCGTCATCCATCCCGCTCCATCTATTTTTGCAGATTCTACAATTTCATTCGGAATTCCTTCAAAAAACTGCTTTGTCAAAAAGATAGAAAACGCACCGCCTCCCGCAAAAGCCGGAACGATAAGCGGAAGATACGTATCGATCCAACCGATGCTGGCATACATTGAATACACCGGAATCAACGTCACGCTGCTCGGGATCATCATGGTCGCTAGAACCACGACAAAAAGAAGATTCCTGAATCGGGAACGCAGTCGCGCAAATCCAAATCCCACCAAGGCCGAACTAACTACCGTCCCCGCCACAATCATCCCCGAAACAAAAATACTGTTGCGTAGGTATCCGCCAAACAACCCGCTGGAAAGTCCCTCCCGGTAAGCATTCAGCGTCCATACCTTTGGAATCAGTGTCGGTGGAAACACCACTGTCTCCTGTGGCGTCTTAAACCCAGTCAGAATCATGTAAACAGCCGGAAAGCAAAAAAGAAGGCTGACTGTCAACAAAATCAAATACCAAATTACTTTTAACAGATTCCTCTTAACCGTCATGGCTGCCTCCCTTCCGAATACACCCACGAATCTGACGACCGGATCACCCCGAGACTTAATACCATAATAATGACGAACAACACCCACGACAGCGCACAGGCATATCCAAAATCGTAGTAGCGAAACGCGTTGTTATACAGATGAAGCCCATACACATACGTCGCGTCGATCGGTCCTCCCTCCGTCATGACCATGGGTTGTGTAAAAATCTGCAGCGCTCCGATCATCGACATAATCAGGTTATAAAAAATCACCGGGCTGATCATCGGCAGGGTAATCCTAAAAAACATATGAAATAGATTAGCCCCGTCCACTCTGGCTGCCTCATAGAGCATTTCCGGAACATTCTGGAGACCCGCCAGGAAAATCAACATCGTGGAGCCGCAGAAAGTAACGTTCATCACAATCAGCGCCGGCATCGCCCACTGCGGTGACTGAAGCCAGTCAGGCCCATTAATTCCGAATACAGCGAGAATATAGTTAAAAAATCCCTGATACGGATTAAATAAATTCGTCCAGACGATAAAGATAGCCACGCCGGCGCAGACAGAAGGCAGATACAACAGGGCGCGAAACAGTGTTTTTCCACGAAACGGACAATTTAACAACACTGCCAGCACCAGAGCGACGCTTAAATTAATCGGAACCGAAACGACAGTATAGATCGCCGTATTAATCAGACTGGTTACGAATTTATCGTCTCCTGTAAACATTTTAATAAAATTGGCCGCACCGATAAACTCCGGGGCCCGGATTCCGTTCCAATTTGTAAAGGACGCATAGAGCGAATACATCATCGGTCCCAGTGTCAGACAGACAAAACCGATCAGCCACGGAGAAATAAAAACCCAGAAAGCCCGTGCCTCTCTTCTTGTGCTGACTGTAGACGTCCATCTATTAACCCTGCCGCCGGACGACCGCGGCACCTTCTTTTGTTTTTTTCCGCTTATCACTTCCCCCATATTTACCCTTTCTGCCGCCGGACGCTTCCCATCTCCCAATGTCCAAAGCGCCGCAGCGGCATTTTCCCTACTTACTGCAAAACCTGATCCCCCTTAACCTGCAGCGCTGCTATGGCCTCTTCCACCGTCGTTTCCCCAAGAGAGACGGCATTGTACTGCTTCGTTAGTTCATCGTTGATTTCCGCCCAGACACCAAGGCTCTCCTGCCCCGCAACACGTGCCATCATAGCAACAAATATGCCCTTGTCATACTTTACCGTATAAGAATCCGGATAATCATTTAGGTACTCCTCGCTCTCAACGTATTCTTTTAACACTGGCACCCCAAGCTGCGACACCTTTCGCTCCGACTCTTCCGAAAGCGTATTCCACTTGATGAACTCCCATGCCGCCTCTTTCTTCTCGGAGGTAGCCGAAATTGCCATTCCGTCAATATATGCCGGATACGTCCACGCACCATATTCCTCATTGACCGGCAATGTCACCACATCCCAATCGAAAGAATCCCCAATCAGGCTCTCCCAACTGTTCATATCCCAGGTCGCACAATAAGAAGTCGCGAACTTTCCCGTCTCAAAACCACCACCGATAGAATCCACCTCTAACGCAGACGGAGAATAACCATCCCGAATCAGGTCCGTCCATAATGTTATTGCATGCTCAAAGGACTCATTTCCCTGTGCCTTCATGACCTTATTCGTCACATCATAAAGGGCTTCCACTCCGTAAAGATCACGAATACTGTTGGTATCGCCAAGTTTCGTGCCATAGATCTTATTCACGCCCTCGCCACTGGTCAATGCCTTTGCTGTTTCTACAAATTCTTCCTCTGTCCATCCGTCTTCCGGATAAGCTATCCCAGCCTCATCAAAAATATTCTTGTTATAAGCGATGGCGAATACCTTGCTGACATAGGGTGCTGCATAGATTTTCCCTCCTTTGGTGAATGGATCCATCGATCCCTCCATCCATTGGTCGGCAACCTGATCCCTTTCCATATACGGCGTCAAGTCCTCAAACATGCCCTCCTCTGCAAAATCATACATAATATCACTGGCGATACTGACCACATCCGGCGCAGAATTAGAAGAGAAAAATGTCTGCAGCTTTGTGTGGTAGCTAACGCCGTCTGTAAACGTTGCCTCAATTTTAATATTCGGATGCGCTGCTTCAAAATCCTCGATCAGCGCCTTTTTAACTGCCAGCTCGTTCTTATCTCCCCAGTAACTGAACGTCAGTGTAATCTGCTCCTGTGCAGCTTCAGTCCCCCCTTCTCCATCGTCCTTCTGTCCCGCTGTTTTCTCCTCCATCTCACCATTTTTCGTCTGGGACACCGCGGCGTTGTTCTGCTCCTGCCCCGTTTGCGAACCACAGCCCGCCAGCAAAAACGATGCCATAGCCAGTGAAATCAGTGATTTCCATCCTCGATGCATACTCCTAATCCTCCTCTTTGTTCTACCCCATTGTTTTTACTTTCCACGAACCTGTCTATCCGGATGACTTGTTCATAAACAGGAATCCCCTTTTGTTGAATCGGTTTCCTTATTAAAATCTTACAATTCAGAATTTTTAATTGATATACGGAAAAATATAAAAATATTTCCACAGTTACACCGTATCCCCTTCTCTGATTTTCACAGCAATCCGGTTACGGTAGTGGTATTTCTCCCGATGAAGAATCGCATGCAGAAGCTCCACACATTTCTTACCCTGCCGTCCTGGAAAAAGATCAACAGTACTCAGACGGCAGTCAATGTATTTGACGGCACTGCTTCCGTCAATTCCCAGCAGGCCAAAATCTCCGGGAATTCGATATCCCATCCTCCGCAGTTCCCTGTATAATCCTAGTGCCAGTTCGTCGTTGTAACACAGGATCGCTCTCGGCCCCGGCAATCGCGCTATCTCCCCGGCATACCGGCGGGCAATCTTCTGTCCGGCGGTAAATGCATCCACGCCCAGCGCAAGATATGACGCTTCGGCATATGTGTTCTGCACGGAAGAGGACAAAAGAGCCACCTCATCGCCAGACAGGCTCAATATCCGAGAAGGGAGTGCATAGTCCCGCATACTATGCAGATATGCCTGCGTCCGGATATTCTCGGACGCAGGGATTGGCGTAGCGTATATAATACTGCGCTTCCCTTTTTTGAGCAGATAGGCAATTGCCTTCTCCTGAACCTCCGTCATATCCGCCGTGACACAGGGAACAGAGCGCTCTAACCGAAAGGAAGAACCTGTATGCATACAGACGATCGGGACATGATAAGGATTATCCCATTTCTCCAGATAATAACGGGCGAGATATTCATTGGAAAAGATAACGCCCTGCGCAAATTGTCCTATATTTTCGAAATCAGGCTTGCCGCATAGCACGACACGGTATCCGTTGACACGCGCCTGCTCCACCATCCCCTGATAGGTCATGATGTAATAGGGATTTACCAAATCCTCTGTATAGAATGCAATTTCCCTGATATTCTGGCGAAGCAGCGCCTCCGGAACACGCGGAGAGACATACTTGAGCTGAGAAATTGCACAGTGAATTCTCTGCTGCGCCTCTTCGGAGACGTAGCCGCTGTCATTGAGCATTCGGGAAACCGTCGCGATACTCACGCCGGCGCACTGGGCGATTTCTTTGTATGTCGTCATATAGGATTCCATCGAGCGAGAATTTCGCTGCAACACTCTTTGCTCCATGCACATCAGAAAATCAATATAAATAATTTTCATTCATGATTTATGGAGTTTTCTATTATTCATTTCATTTATCCATCTACTTTTATCTTACTTTATCCTACTTTATCCTATTAATCAACCAAAAATCGTATATAGTGGTATTTTAATCAAAAAAAGGAATACCTATGAAACCTCTCAAAACAAAGGTCAGTATCACGTTAGACGAAAATTTGGTCACACAAATCAAAGAACTAGCAGAAAAAGACGATCGTTCTTTCAGCCAGTATGTAAATCTGATTTTAAGACAATGGGTAGAACGCGAAGATGCGAGAAATAAATCCATATAAATTTCTACTATTTTATCCTGCTTTATCGCATATTTAAGTATTTTTCTTCCTTAGTGATACTTTTGTGACGGAGGATATTTATGAGACCATTAAAAACAAAAGTCAGTATTACATTAGATGAAGATCTGATTGAAAAGATAAAAGAATTGGCCGAACAGGACGATAGATCATTTAGTCAGTATGTAAACCTGGTACTGAAAAACTGGGTAGAAACCGCTTCCCCCGACAGAACTTAATCAGATTTCTCCCATTTCATTATTCTACATATTCAAAACTCCACATATTTTAACGAAAAGTCCCTGCCTCAAGAAAGCAGGGACTTTTCACTATTTCATACACAGATACAATCTTATAAAAACAGCTCGCATACTCCTGTTGGCACACGGTAATATACCATTCAAAGAAAGGTGCAGATTTGATTTTCACCTTCTTAAACCTTATCCCAAAACATCCAAACACATTTTTCCGGGTTTTTATCGCGATTTTTGCACGTTTTTCCGAAAAACAGCTGCGGAAAGCAGGAGGTCCTGCAGAAATCACATTTTCTTTCCTTCGCTACACGTTTCTCTCTTCGCCGAAATTCTCTGTCGCGTCCTCGGCGCTTGTCCCTTCTTCCGTCTCCTCGGAGCTGGATTCATTCAGTACGGTTCCGTCGGGAGCCACTCTCGCTCCTGCAATAAACTCTTTATAGATCGCGGCGTGATCGTAGATACACCGCCAAGAACTCGATGCATCCGCCGTCACACAGATATAGGCCTTTCCATCCTCGTCCGTGGCATAGCTCACCGCACAGTTGCCGGACTGCGCTACATAGCCAGTCTTCGCGCCGAGGACAAATCCTCCGCCGGAGTCCTTATCCTCGATCCGGCGCAGAAACCAGTTGGAAATAAGCAGTCCCTCCGGATGTTCTGTCGTCTGCGAGGTCGTGTAGGTGTGCGCGGAGAGCACCTCTCTCAGGAAATCATTTTTCATCGCGGCGTCCATAATAACCGCCATGTCGTACGGCGTACAGTACAGATTCTCATCGTAAACGCCAACCGCATTCGTAAAATGCGCGCTGTCCGCAATCCCCAGTTCCTCCAGCTTGTCGTTCATCAGCTGTGCGAACTCCTCCTGCGTTCCCGAGATGTAATCGGCCAGCCCCACCGCCGCATCCGCACCGGAAGAAAGAATCGTCCCGTAGAAGAGATCCCGGATTGTCGGCGTCTCCCCCACCTCGAAGCCCACATTGCTGCAGTCATTGGCGTAACTGTAATCCGTCTCCGTCAGCGTGATCTCAAAGGTATCATCCAGATTCTCCACATGGTCGATCGCGGTCAGAACCGTCAGCACTTTCGTCATGGAGGCCGGCACAATGCGTGCCATGGGATCTCCCTTCTGCGCCACGATACGCCCGTCATCCAGAGAAATTAAGAGCGCATTCGTGCTGACAATATCCCCGCCCAGCTGTACCGTATTCTCATCCGCCTGCGCGAGCAGCACATTGCTTTCCTCCTGCGCGGCATCCTCCGTCTCCTGTGCCTCCTGTGCCGTGGAAGCCGTCTCCGGAATTACCTGTGCAACGAAAGCCGCGCTCTCCGCCTCCGCAGCATTCTCCCTCGCACTGCGCTGCAAGCTCCCCACAGAAAAAACAAGAATCGACAACAGCGCCGCAACAGCGACCAGCGCCACCATCCGACGGACCAGACGCATCCGCCTCCTGCGCAGCATTCTCTCCCTGCGCAGCGCCCGTCTGCGCTCCCACGCCGCATACTCCTCCTGATAATCCTGATCGTATTCCTGCTCATATCCGTAATATTCATATTCCATAGAAATTCCGTTCTCTCCGACTCTCTGTCCTGTATTTTGACATGGAACAAACATGCAGCCGTATCTGCTGCGGCTGCATGTTTGGATTTTTCACATAATACCTGCTGTATCAATTCATGACGCGCCGCAGAACTTTTTCACTGCAACGCGGTAAAATACACAGGAAACTTCTTCTATGATATTTCCTCGGCCAGAATTATGCAAGTTTTAAAATATGAATATTTTATGTAGGAAACAGTTCAGCCAGCCGGAAGCAAGAGGGGCAAATCGTGCTTGCACGAATTTGAACCTCTTGCCTCCGGCTGAGGGAGCGCCCGATCATGAGCAAAGGCAGCCGCGGAGCGGCGGAAAGCGCGGCAGCGCGGCTTTGCGAATGGCGCTGGATGAACTGTTATGTTACTTACGCAGAAAACAGTTCAGCCAGCCGGAAGCAACAGGGCAAATCGTGCCCGCACGAATTTGAACCTCTTGCCTTCGGCTGAGGGAGCGCCCGATCATGAGCAAAGGCAGCCGCGGAGCGGCGGAAAGCGCGGCAGCGCGGCTTTGCGAATGGCGCGGGCTGAACTGTTACAGTTGGATTTGTAACAATTCAGCCCGCTTCCTCACATCTTCCCGTTCATCGACAGCGCGATCCGCTTCTTGGCCGCGTCGACAGAGACGACCGTGACGTCCACGACGTCGCCGACTCGCACCACCTCCAGCGGACTCTTGATAAACCGGTCTGAGAGGCGTGAAATGTGCACAAGACCGTCCTGATGGACGCCGATATCGACGAACGCCCCGAAATCCACGATATTGCGGACGGTTCCCTTGAGCTTCATCCCCGGCGTCAGATCCTCCATCGCGAGGACGTCGCTGCGCAGGATCGGCGCGGGCATATCCTCTCTGGGATCTCTGGCGGGCTTCTCCAGCTCCTTCAGAATATCGGTCAGTGTGATTTCTCCGATTCCGAGTCGCTCCGCCGTTTTCTTCTTATCCGCCACGAGCTTGCCCGCCATGCGCACCGACGGATCATCCATGGAGATTCCCAGCTCCTTTAACAGACTCTGCACCGCCGGGTACGACTCCGGGTGGACGCTCGTCGCATCCAGCGGATTCGTGCCACCCGTGATGCGCAGGAATCCCGCGCACTGCTCAAAGGCCTTCGGCCCGAGCTTCGGAACCTTTTTGAGCTGGGCGCGGCTCGTGAAGCGTCCGTTTTCCTCCCGGTACGCGACGATATTCTTCGCCAGCGTCGCCGAGATACCGGAAATATAGGAGAGCAGGGAGAAAGATGCCGTATTCAGATCCACGCCGACGCGGTTCACACAGTCCTCCACCACGCCGCCCAGCGCCTCTCCCAGCTTTTTCTGATTCATATCATGCTGGTACTGTCCGACGCCGATCGACTTCGGATCGATCTTGACCAGCTCCGCCAGCGGGTCCTGCAGACGGCGGGCGATCGACGCCGCGCTCCGCTGTCCGACGTCAAAGTTCGGGAATTCCTCGGTCGCCAGCTTGCTCGCACTGTAGACCGACGCTCCCGCCTCATTGACGATGACGTACTGCATCGGCTTTTTCAGTTCATGGAAAAAGTCCACGATGATCTGTTCCGACTCCCGCGACGCCGTCCCGTTTCCGACGCTGAACAGAGAGATATCGTATTTGTCGATCAGCTTCTTTAACTCCGCTTTGGCCTCCGCGACTTTATTCTGGGGAGCCGTCGGATAGATCACCTTCGTGTCGAGCACCTTGCCCGTCGGATCGACGACGGCCAGCTTACAGCCCGTGCGGAACGCCGGATCCCAGCCCAGCACCGTCCTGCCCGCGATCGGCGGCTGCATCAACAGCTGCTCCAGATTCTTGCGGAACACCGTGATCGCCCCGTCCTCCGCGTTCTCAGTCAGCTGGCTGCGCAGTTCTCTCTCAATGGCGGGCGCAATCAGACGGTCGTAGCTGTCCTCAATCACCTCCCGCAGCACCGGCGCGGTATGCTCATTCTCCCGGACGGAGAATCCGGAACCGCCCACAATCTCCCTGCGGATCACCTGACTGCCCAGATAAGAGAGAATCTCCTCCCGGGGCGCATTGATTTTCACACTCAGGCACTTCTCCTCCTCGCCCCGGTTTAAGGCCAGCACACGGTAGCCGGGGATCTTCGCGATCTGCTCCTCGAATTCAAAATACATCTCGTAGACGCCGCGGCGCTCGGCTGTCTTGGCCTGCGCGGCCTTTGCCGCCGCTTTGGAGGGAGTTCCCGCCGTCTGCGCTTCCTCTGCGTCCGCTTTCCCCGTCGATTTTGCACCGGACGCCGCCTTTTTCCCGGCAGCGCCCTCCGCCGCAGCCGCCTCTTTCGTCGCCGCGGAGGTGATCGTCCCCTGCTTCCATGTCAGATCCCGGATCTCGCTCCGGTACTGCGCCTCGTCCGCAATCTGCTCCGCGATGATATCGCGCGCGCCTGCCAGCGCCTCCTCCGGCGTCTCCACGCCCTTCTCCGGATCGACGTAGCGCGCCGCCTCGCGGATCACCGGCTCCTTCGCGCTCTGCTCCAGCAGATAGTCCGCCAGCCCCTGCAGTCCCTTCTCCCGCGCCATGCTCGCCCTCGTCTTTCTCTTGGGACGGTACGGGCGGTACAGATCGTCCACCGCCACGAGGGTCTGCGCCGCCTCGATCTGCTCCCGCAGCTCCTGTGTGAGCTTGCCCTGCTCCTCGATGCTGGCGAGCACGCTTGCCTTTTTCTCCTCCAGACCGCGCAGGTACGTCAGCTTCTCCGCCAGCTCGCGCAGCTGCTCGTCGTTCAGCGAGCCCGTCGCCTCTTTCCGGTAACGCGCGATGAACGGGATCGTATTCCCCTCGTCGATGAGCTTGACGGCCGCCTCTGTCTGCGAGCGTTTGATCTTCAGTTCTTCGGTGATTTTCTTAATAATATCCATGCTATGACTTCCTTTTTCTAAAGATAGCGCAGCGATCCGGAACCGGATCACACCTCGGCGCTCCGCCTGCCCTGCCCGGACCGGCGGGGCCGTCTCCCGAACCGCCGCACTTTGATATAGGAAAAAGTATAGCACACGCGATTTTCATCTGTCACCCGAAAAAAGACGCCGCAGACGCAGCGTCTTTTTACTGTAGTGTGATCCGGTCCCGGGTTATCAGCAGATAAACAGCAGGCTTTTGAAGCCGATCCTTCCTTTGCCCTGATAGGTCACATAAAGGGCATACTTTCCGTCTTTCAGTTCCACCGGAGCCCGGAACTTCTTCCACTGTCCTGACGATACCTGTACGGGGATTGCGGCGATCTGACGCCCTCCGGGTTCTGTGGAAACCGTCACCGTTCCTTTGGCCCGCCCGTTAATCTCCACCTCGATTTCCCGGACGCCCTGACACTGGAAGTACTTGAACCCCGCCGTCGCCCCGTCCCTCATGTTGGCAATATACTGATCGCCATGATCTTCCCGGTCTCCGCCAGTCTGCGTAAAATAGAGGTGCTTTCTCATGCGGATCCCGGCATCCGGCGTGTCGTACCGCCCCGTGCCCTCTCCCGACCAGAGATTGCAGGCGATCCGCGCCTCATAGCGCCCCTCCGCCCGCAGCGGACCTCCGTTCAGTCCGCAGCTGGTCACCTCCGCCTGATCGAAGCCTCCGTCCCCGCGGCGGTGCAGCCTCTCCGCGCAGGCCTGACGGCAGTAGGAATTCCTGTTGGTCTGTCTGTGATAAAAGATGTACCAGTCGTTCTCAATCCGGACCATGCCGCCGTGCGTGTTCCCCAGATAATTGCGGGCCTTTCTCTCATCCTCTTCCTGATTCAGATAGAGATCCCCCAGATCGACGAGCGTACCTCCGAATACAAACGGCCCGCGCGGCGACGTCCCGACAGCATAACACAGTTCGTGATTGTGTTCCGAGGAGTAAACGAAATAATAGCTTCCGTCAATTTTGCGGATGGAGCTCGCCTCGAAGAAGGCATGGTTCCCGAAAGCACCCTCACCTCCCTTTCGCGGGAACAAAAGTTCCGGCCCGGCCTTGATCGTCACCATGTCCGGCTCCAGCTCCAGCACAACACCACCCTCATTGGTCAGATCGTGCCCTCTGGAGAGAACACGCGGCACCTTCGTGGCAAAACCCGAATACAGGTAGACCCTGCCGTCATCATCCATCAGAACGCCCGGATCAAACGGGAATGGTTCCCCGCTCCTTGTCCCCCACTCGTGGCCGTCCGGAAAACGGACGTGTCCGAGATATTCATACTTTCCCGCCGGGGTATCGCACACGGCAACTCCCATTCTTCCGAGAAAATCAAATGCATAGTACAGATAATATCTCCCGTCCGGTCCCCGGGTCACATCCGGCGCATAGAGACACCGGAGTCCCGTTCTGTTGACAGGATCCTGTTTTTTGGTGTAAATCACGCCTTCGCAGCGCCAGTCAGCCAGATTGTCCACGCTGGCCGACCAGCACACATAATCATTGACGCAAAAGACAGGCGCTCCGAATTTGTCATGGGAGCCGTACACATAGATCCTGTCGCCGAACAGGTGCGGCTCGCCGTCCGGAATATATTCCCAGCTGGGCAGATAGGGATTCACTGCCTGCATTTTCTTTCCTCCTTCGCGGCGGATTACTCCGCCGCCTCCTCTGTCGGAACCATATCTTCCACTCTTACGTTATCTTCCCTGTCTTTTCCGCTGTGGGCATCCGTATACATCGCGCTGCTGTTTGCAACCATATAGAGAATATTCTTTGATGCCTTATGAAGCGCCGCATCCCAGGAATTGGGAACGGATTCCACTTTTTTCAGCGTGTTGTCAAAGTCATCCTGGCTCTCCGTGGACAGCAGGCAGTCCGTTCCTGCCAGAACAGCCTTTGCGAAGTTGGAGAACGGCCACACTGTCATACCGCAGAAATCTGTCAGCGTATATCCGGTAAAGCCCCATTCATCCCGGATCACGGTCGTCACAAGACTGCTGTTGCACGGAGCCCAGTCTGTTCCCAGACGCATCATCGCTACCATAGCGCCCTTTGCACCGCCGTCTGTCATGGCGATTTCGAACGGCTTCAGATAAGCTTCTTCTCCAGTTCTTTCATGGAATACACCGTGGACTCGAACTGCTGCTGGACAGTGTAGTAAACCACTCGGTGCCCTCTGCTCTCAATCCAGATCAGATCGGAAAGCGCCACATTCAGAATGCCGCTTTTGGAGGTAATCGTGATATATCGCGTCTCCCGTTTCCTCATCCGGGAAATCGCCCTTCCCAACCGCTGGGTAAAAGCGAAATACGACACCGGCTTGAGCACATAGTCAAGCGCATCCACCGCATACCCCCGTATGGCATACTGGGCCACTCTCGTGATAAAGATAATAATCACCTTCTGATCGCT
Source organism: Eubacteriales bacterium (assembly GCA_030524225.1). Classification (GTDB taxonomy): domain Bacteria; phylum Bacillota; class Clostridia; order Lachnospirales; family Lachnospiraceae; genus CAG-791. The sequence goes on along the minus strand of JAUNGV010000001.1, from coordinate 77,541 downwards.
CTTTCTAATTTCCTCCGCCGTGCTCATTCCATCCATGTACTGCATCTCGATATCCATGAGAATGATGTCATACTGTCCTTTATAATTTTCCAGAATCTCGTCCCCGTCCGAATAGACCGCCGTCTGAAAAACCTCCCCGATTTCCTGCCCGTAGCGTTCCAGATACTGCTGCAAGGTATCTGAATACATACTCTCATCCTCTACAATTGCTATTCTGATCATAGCGTCCTCCCCCGCACTCACTCTTTTTCCAAGTTCCGCAGCAATACGATTATTATAGTGAGAGTCCGGCATACCGTCAATTCAGGGAGACTTGACACTGGCTTTGCTCCTCTCTTGATGATCTGATAAAGGGAAAGTTTGTCCAATTTGCAGAACAGGAAACCGGCAAGGAATATTTAAAATAACTGCAGACGTTGAGGAATATGTGAAACAACAACTGATTTCTGCAATGTTCAAGTTTCGTCCTGACAAGCAGCATAAACATTGAGAACTTCATGGCTGCATAATATAATGAGGTTATCAAACAGCGCAGTAAATCGGAATTTATAAATTTACGAAGGAACGATTATGAAAGGTCAGCATTTTTCAAACGAAGCAGACGGATTCTACGGAATTTATTTTAAAAATCAAAAACCGTCAAAGTGCGCTGTGATTGCCATGCTTGGAGACGATGCGGGTGACTATCTGGCAAAACGCGGAGCAAAATGGCTTATGAGTTTTGGCCTCAATGTGATGACTATGTCTCCTGCAAAGAAGAGTTACAACCACGTTAATTATCCGATTGAACGAATCGGGGCGGCTGTGCAATGGTTACGTACGAACGGAAATCAGAAGGTCGGTATTCTCGGCATGTCAACAACAGGCATGTCAGCATTAGCTGCAGCTTCGTATTATCCTGAAATCACATTGACAATTGCGCTTACCCCGTCAGACTTTGTGTGGCAAGGTTTTGAACAGGGCAAAAAAGACGGCGTTACCGAGTGGCCGATTCCAAATGCGTCAACATTATCATGGCAGGGCAAAGCGCTTGCGTATATGCCCTTTGTTTATCAGCATCCGGAATACGGCCGGAAAATAATAGAAGAGACCAAAGGTTCCGGTGATATGATAAGGTCAACATGGATTTTTAATGACAGCGAAAAAGCCAATCCCCTCACCGAAGAGCAGATGATAAAGGTGGAAAACATTAAAGGCAGATTGTTTTTGGTTGCCGCTGAAGACGACAGCTTTTGGAACACTGCGAAATACGTTCGCAGAATGGATGAACGGCTGAAAAACAGACCTCATGACTGTGAATATCAGGCACTTGTTTATCAATATGGGACGCATTTTGTAATTCCGGAATCCTTTATGAAAAGCATTGCCCCATTTTCCAAACAGATTTTGAAATTTGTTTTTAGGTCTGCAAAAGAGCATCCGAAGGAATGCAGACAAACGAGAATAGACATTGAAAAACACCTATCCGAGGAAATAAAGGATTGGATGGCTTAGTAGCGACAAATCGGAAGTTGGGGAGATGAAACCATTGGATTTTACAGATGAAAAAGATTATATTATGCGAATGATAAAAGAAATGGTAAGAATATTATTTTCTTTAGCGTTTGGGAAAAAGTATGTTTCTGTTGAATTAGAAAAAGGAAACAAGTATGAAGTATCTGGGAAAAATTTGAAAGATTTTCTGAATATGATTGATGTAGGACAAATCAATGAAGCTGAGAACATACTTTTAGATGGCATTGATTACTCGAATAGAGATGAGGTGATGGCTGCTGCTCTTTTTTATCAGCACCTTAGTGAAAAAGACAGTGAGTTTTTAGAGAGCAATAATTATACAAAAGAAGAAGTGTTTTCTGGGTTTGAACAATTACTCAAGCAGTCAGGATATGATGATTTGCTTTATCTGGTTAAAGGCGATGAATAATGCAGAAATTGGAAGTTACAAGTTTGAAGCAATAAATAAAAAGGAGGTATGGTTATGGAGGAAAAGTTGACTAAATTATTTACATCAGATGATAACCTTCAGGCTGAAATGATAATCAACACTTTGAAGGAAAATGGTATCCCAGCACTTAAAGAAGATTTAGGAAACGCGGGACTTATGAATTTATATGGCGGAAACTCTAAGTATGGAGAAAATATTTATGTTGCTGAAGGTAACTATGCCAAAGCAAAGGAGATATTAAGCAACATGGGACTGCTCTGATTGTCAAATTCCAGTTTGTCGAACTGATAGGCCATAAATAACTGAATACTAGCCGCCCAGTCATCCATATGTTCGCCGTCAATGACGAGCTGCCTGTCGCTCTCCGCCCCGCATGGCTCCCTCTACTCCGCCGTGCCCGACCTCCCCTTCGCTTCGCTCCGGGGCGGTCGCGGGCTTCGCCCCGTGCTTCCTCCCTCCGCCGTGCTCGCCCTCCCCTTCGCTTCGCTCCGGGGCGGTCGCGGGCTTCGCCCTATGTAAACGCAAAAACAGAACATTGCTTCCATGCAAGCATGGCGCAATGTTCCGTTTTTGGTTTACGCACGGCTCTGTTTAGCGCGCAAATTGTGAATTATACAGCTTCGCGTAGAAACCGCCTTTGTTGAGAAGGGTTTCGTGGTTGCCTTGTTCTATGATGTGGCCTTCGTTCATGACGATGATGACGTCGGCGGTGCGGATCGTGGAGAGACGGTGGGCTACGATGAAGCTGGTGCGGCCTTTCATCATCTTCTGGAAGGCTTCCTGTATCTGCAGCTCTGTTCTGGTATCGATACTCGAGGTCGCCTCGTCGAGAATCAGCATCGGCGGCAGGCAGAGCATGACGCGTGTGATGCAGAGGAGCTGTTTCTGTCCCTGGCTGACGCTGTCATCTGTCAGAACGGTATCAAATCCATCCGGAAGCCGTCTGATAAACTCATAACTGTGCGCCTCTTTCGCCGCTGTGATCAGTTCCTCCTCGGTCGCATCCGGTTTGCCGATCGTGATATTCTCACGCACCGTTGCATTTTTCAGCCATGTCTCCTGCAGTACCATACCGTAATTGGCGCGCAGGGAATGGCGCGTGACGTCGTAGATATTCGTACCGTCCACATGAATCGAACCGCTGTCCGCATCGTAAAAACGCATCAGCAGGTTAATCAGCGTCGTCTTGCCGCAGCCGGTGGGTCCCACAATTGCAATCCGCATGCCGGGCTTCGCGTGAATGGAGAAGTCCTCAATCAGGCGCTTGTTTTTATCATAGCTGAAAAAGACATTCTTCAGTTCCACGTCTCCCTGTACGGACGGGAGCACCTCGGGAGCATCCGGGGTCTGCGGCTCCTGCTCAATCAGTTCAAACACGCGGGACGCGCAGGCCAGAGCGTTCTGCAGCTCTGTGATCACGCTGCTGATATCATTGAACGGTTTGGTATACTGGTTCGCGTAGGAGAGGAGCACGCTCAAACCGCCGACCGTCAGCGTTCCGCCAATCACGAAGAACGCACCGACGAGGGCCACCGCCGCATAGATCAGGCTGTTGACGCACCGCGTTGCCGGATTTGTCAGGCTGCTGTAAAAGACCGCTTTCAGGCTGTACGTCTCCAGATCCCGGTTGATTGCGGCAAACCGCTCCTTCGCTCTCTCCTCGTAGCCAAACGCCTTAACCACCTTCTGATTGCCGATCATTTCCTCTGTCAGCGCCGTTTGCTTTCCCCGCGTCTCACTCTGCATACGGAACATATGAAAAGTACGGGTCGCAATAAAGCGGGCCACCAGGAAGCTGATCGGGGTGAGCAGCACTACAAGAACAGTGATCGGAACGCTCTTGGAAAGCATGAAGACGAGCGTCGCCACAATCGTCACCACTCCGGTGAACAGCTGGGTAAAGCCCATCAGCAGACCGTCCGTGAACTGATCCACATCCGCGATCACACGGCTGACAATATCGCCAGTGCTGTGGCCGTCGAGATAGGAAAGCGGCAGAATCTGGATACGGCGGAATGCCTTGGCGCGAATATCTCTGACGATGTGATAGGTAATTCTGTTGTTGACCGTGTTCATGAGCCACTGCAGCACCGCCGTCAGTATGACGAGCACTGCAATCCGCTTCATATAGAATGCAATCAGGTCAAAATCCACCTGCCCTTTTGCCACAATATCGTCGATCGCATCTCCGAATAGAATCGGAACGTACAGTGTCAGAATCACTGTCACCGCCGCCAGTATTACAGACAGGACCAGCAGAAACTTGTACTGTCCGATATAATGTAATACCTTGCTGAGTGTTTTATTACTGGATGAGTTTGCGTTGTTTGATTTTTTTTGTGCCATATTTTTTCTCCTGCCACCGCGCAAGTACAGTGTGCCGTGCGCTCCCTCGCCTTCGCTTTGCTCCGGCTCGTTCGCCGGGCTTCGCCCTATACAATCCGCCATCCCAAAGGATGCTTCCGTGCGAGCACGGCGCATCCTTTGGGATGGTGGACTGTGCACGGCTCAGCGTTTGTCCGGATATTGTGAATAATAGATTTCCTGATAGACTTCACAGGTTTCCAGCAATTCTTCGTGGGTACCCTGGCCTGCCAGTTTGCCGTCGTCCAGAACCAGGATGCGGTCGGCATAGCGAATGCTGGAGGTTCGCTGTGAGACGATGAATACAGTCGCGCTCCCTTCCATTTCCCGGATGGCTTTCCGCAGTGCCGCGTCTGTCGCGAAATCGAGCGCGCTTGCGGAATCGTCCAGAATCAGGATGCGCGGTTTCTTGACCAGCGCTCTCGCTATCGTCAGGCGCTGCTTCTGTCCACCGGAGAGGTTTCGTCCGCCCTGTTCCAGATGGAAATCAAGCTGTCCGTTTTTGCCTTCTACAACCTCTTTCGCCTGCGCCACGGAGAGTGCCTGCCAGATTTCTTCATCCGTCGCATCCTCTTTGCCCCAGCGCATATTGTCGCGGATCGTTCCCTCGAACAGGGCAGCTCTCTGCGGTACGACGCCGATCAGTCCGAGCAGTTCTCCCTTCGCATACGAACGGACGTCTCTGCCGTCCACCATGACCGTCCCTTCCTGCACATCGTAGAACCGGGGAATCAGATTCACAAGGCTCGTCTTGCCGCTGCCCGTACCTCCGATGATACCAATCGTCTGACCGCTCTTCGCTGTAAAGCTGATCTCCGAGAGCGAGGGGGCTCCTGCTCCTTCATAGGTAAACGTGACATCTCTGAACGTCACACCCGCGCCGTTTCCCGTCTGCCGCACACTGTTCTCCGGTTCCGGCGCAGACATACCCTGCTCCGCTCCGTTCGCCGCTTTCACCGCGGTCCTGCCCTGCACGGTTCCGCTCTCCGGATACACCATACCAGGCTCCACCTCGAGCACTTTCTCCACGCGGCTTGCGCAGGCGAGAGCCTTGGTGATCGATATAATCAAATTTGCGAGTTTTACAAGCTCGACAAGAATCTGCGCCATGTAATTGTACAGAGCGACGACTTCTCCCTGCGTCAGACTGCCCATCTGCACCTTCAGCGCGCCCTGCTGGATCAGTACGATCGTCGCCACATTGATAATCACATACGTCACAGGATTCATCAGCGCTGAGAAACGCCCCACAAATTTCTGCAGCGAGGTCAGCGTCTCATTTCTCTGATCAAACTCCCCGATTTCACTCTCTTCTTTGTTAAAGGCGCGGATCACTCGAACACCGGTCAGATTCTCACGCGTGATGCCGAGCACTTTGTCCAGTCCGGCCTGTACTTTCCGGAACATCGGAATGCTGACGAGCATAATCCCGAATACCACAACGCACAGCAGCGGAATCGCCACGACGAACACAAGTGCGCAGGTGAAATCGATCGTGAACGCCATAATCATCGCGCCAAACACAATGAAAGGACTGCGCAGCAGCAGACGCAGCGCCAGATTCAGACCATTCTGCACCTGATTAATATCGCTCGTCATCCGCGTAATCAGCGTATTCGTGCCGAGCGTATCGAGCGTTCCAAACGAAAATGTCCCGATATGGTCAAAGAGCGCCTGCCGCAGCTTCGCCGCAAAGCCCACGCTGGCCTTGGCCGCAAAGAACTGCGCCGTGATGCTGCAGGTCAGCCCGATCGCCGCCAACAGAACGAGCAGTCCGCACATCTGCAGAATATACGAACGCTCTCCCCCCGCGATGCCCCGGTCAATGATCGCTGCCACCACCAGCGGCACAAAAAGATCAAAAAGCGCCTCCAGCATCTTAAAAAGAGGTGCGAGCACGCTTTCCTTCCTGTAATCCTTTAAATAAACCGTGAGTTTTTTCATATCCTACCTCTGTGTCAAAATAATGTCCGCGGCAAACGGAGACTGCAATTCTCCGGCGCATCTTTCGTATTATACTCCACAAGTCTCCTTCTGACAAATCCCGTATGCAGAATTTCCCTCCGTAAATTTCGATATACCGCTGATTTCCTCCTCCCATTCCGGAATGCCGCTGTTCTCCTCCGTGTAACAGTTCAGCCCGCGCCAGATCATGAGCAAAGCCGCGCTGCCTCGCTCTCCGCCGCCTCGCGGCTGCCTTTGCTCATGATCCGGCGCTCCCTCAGCCGGAAACAAGCGGCACAAATTCGTGCGAGCACGATTTGCTCCTCTTGCTTCCGGCTGGCTGAGCTGTTACTGCAAATTCTCTGCTGAACTGCAGCGCTTTTTGTGCTATAGTAAAGAAAAACAGCAATGCTTCCTCACCGTCCGGGGCATCCGCCGCAGACGTGGGAGCAGGAGACCGGCGTGAAGGAAAAGATTGCGCCTATGCCATACGGCATCCGTGCAATCTGAGTAAAAAGCGCTCTGACATGAGGGGGAGAAATGGACCGACAGAATCTTACACTGCTCACCGATCTGTATGAGCTGACGATGATGCAGGGATATTTTAAACATAAGGATCAGAACAAGACCGTCATTTTTGACGCCTTTTTCCGCAGCAATCCCTGCGGAGGCGGCTATTCGATCATGTGCGGCGTGGAACAGCTTGTCAAGTATATCAGGGAGCTGCACTTCAGCAGACAGGACATCGACTATCTGGCGGGTCTTGGCATTTTTGACCGGGATTTTCTTGACTATCTCGCCGATTTCCGCTTCACCGGCGATGTGTACGCGATCCCGGAGGGCACTCTGATCTTTCCGAGAGAGCCTCTCGTGAAGATCGTCGCTCCGATCATGGAGGCGCAGCTCGTGGAGACCGCTATCCTGAATATCATCAATCATCAGAGCCTGATCGCAACGAAGGCCGCGCGGATCTGCTATGCGGCCCGTGGAGACGGGATCATGGAATTCGGTCTGCGCAGAGCGCAGGGACCCGATGCGGGCACCTACGGCGCGCGGGCTGCGGTGATCGCCGGCTGTGTCGGCACCTCCAACGTGCTCTGCGGTGAGCTCTTCGGCGTACCGGTCAAGGGGACCCACGCCCACAGCTGGATCATGAGCTTTGACGACGAGCTCACCGCTTTCAAGACGTATGCCGACCTCTATCCGAATGCCTGCATCCTGCTCGTGGATACCTACGACACCCTCAAATCCGGTGTTCCGAATGCGATCCGGACCTTCCGCTATATGAAGGAAAAGGGTGTGGACTTGAAGGGCTACGGCATCCGCCTCGACTCCGGCGACCTCGCGTATCTCTCCAAGAAAGCGCGCCGTATGCTCGATGAGGCGGGATTCCCCGATGCGATCATCTCCGCCTCCAACGACCTCGACGAGTACCTGATCGATTCCCTGAAAACACAGGGCGCGGCGATCACCTCCTGGGGCGTCGGCACGAACCTGATCACTGCCAAGGACAATCCGGCCTTTGGCGGCGTCTACAAGCTCGCCGCCGTGATGGGAGAGGACGGCGCCTTCATTCCCAAGATCAAGCTCTCCGAGAATTCCGAGAAGATCACGAATCCCGGCAATAAGAAGATCTACCGCGTCTATGAGGAGCCCGCACACAAGATCAAGGCCGACCTGATCTGCCTCGAGGACGAAGTCTTTTCCGAGGAGGAACCGCTTCTGCTCTTCGATCCCTACGAACCGTGGAAAAAGACGAAGCTCCGTCCCGGCGAATACTCCCTGCGCGAGCTGATGATTCCTCTGTTTAAGGGCGGCGAGTGCTGCTACACCTCTCCGGAGACGATGGCGATCCGCTCCTACTGTCTGGAGGAGCAGGAAACGCTCTGGGATGAGTCAAGGCGTCTCGTCAATCCCCACGAGGTACACGTCGATCTCTCCAAAAAGCTCTATGATCTGAAAATCTCACTTCTCGACCAGATAAGCGACGAGCGCCTGTAAACAGGCGCTCGTTTTCTTTCCCGGCTTCTATCCGCAAACAAATCTTCGCTGCACCGGCAGGAGTCATCGGACATTGGCAGGATGCATCCAACATCAGCAGGACACATCAGACATCAGCAGAACGCATCAAGATTCCATACATTCTCATGTCTCCGCTCCGGTTCCTTCTTCTGTGCTGCGGGCCCACAGATAGCAGTACGCCTGTGCCCGCGCGGCGAAAACTTCTGTTTTCAGCAGCTCCCGGACTTCCTCCTTCGTATACCAGCCCGCGTTCGTCTCCTCGAAGCTCGAATCACTCTCCGCCAGCTCTCCCCGGGCAATCCCGATAAACGTGCGGTTCCTCTCATTGCTGATTCCCACCGCCGCGTAACTGACACCCATTCTCTCCTCGATCTGCACCAGCGTAAGTCCCGTCTCCTCCCGCAGCTCTCTCGCCACAGCCTCTTCCAGAGACTCTCCCGCATCAACGAGTCCCGCCGGGAAATTATAGGAATAGCCTCCGACCGCCATGCGGAATTCCCGGTTGAGCAGGATACGCTCATGCGCTTCTCCGTCGTGCATAATCATCACCACCGACTCCACCGCGCCTTCATTCTGCACATCGGCCAGTGAGGCCATCGACCGGTTTCGGCTGACCATTTCATACGCCTTGCGCTTTCCGTCCCCCGTCTCGTAATACACCTCGTAAAACGAGAGAAACCTGCCCTCCGCCACCTTTCTGATTCCCGTATATTTCATTCTTACGCTCCATTCCCGTTCTCCAGTCTGCTTCCTCTCTCCTCCGGGAGCAGCACCGTGATCGTGGTTCCTTTGCCGACTGTGCTCCTGATCCGGATCGTGCCGCCCGCCTGCGCGACGATATGCTTGACGATCGCCAGCCCCAGTCCCGTTCCTCCCGTCTGCTTGCTGCGGCTCTTGTCCACACGGTAGAACCGCTCGAAGATTCTCCCCAGATGTTCGTTCGGAATTCCGATTCCCGTATCCCGCACCGTCAGACAGACACAGGCCGCCTCACCCTGATGGATCGGCTCCACACTCACGCTCACGCTTCCGCCCTTGACATTGTATCGGATCGCATTGTCGCAGAGATTATAGACCAGTTCCTCCATCTGCTGGCGATATGCCGTCAGCTGCGCGCACTCCCCGTTCTCGGAAATCGTGACATCATAATTTCTCGCGTTGACCTGCAGGGATTCCACGCATCCCTTTGCGATCGCGTGCAGATCCACACGCTCCTCCCTGTCCTGCTCCGCCGCCCCCATATCGAGTTCCGAGAGACGGATGATGTCATTGATCAGTTTCAGCAGACGGTCCGCATTCTGATGGATTTCCTGAGCGAACCGCATCACGTCTTTTTCCGGTGCAATCCCCGTCTCAATCAGTTCGGCATACCCGGAAATCGCCGTGAGCGGCGTCTTGAGTTCATGCGAGACGTTGGCTGTGAATTCCTGACGCATCCCCGCCGCCGCCAGCACTTCCTTCTGCTGGCTCGATATCATCTCCATCAGGGGTTTCAGCTCCCGGTACGTCTCCGGCGTCTCCTTTCGCAGCGGATCGAGAGCCATCTCCCGGATCGGCGCGATAAACCGCCTGGTCAACACCATGGAGAGCACCGAGGCGAGAGCGACCAGAACAGCGATCATCACAATCGCCAGCGGAATCAGCTGCAGAAACGCGTGCAGCACGCCATCCGTCGTCATGGAGGTGCGCAGCACGCTTCCGCTGTCCATTCGCATCGCACAGTAAATCGTGGAAGCGCCGATGGTGGAGGAATAGCGCATTCCCTCTCCGGTCCCGCTGCGAATCGCCTCCTCCACCTCCGGGCGGTCCGCATGGTTATCCATCCCGGCGGCATCCGCCTCACTGTCATAGAGCACGTTTCCATCCTGTGCGATCAGCGTGACACGCAGTCCCTCTCCTCTTTCCTCCCATGCTTCCACATAGGCGGCCAGACTCTCCGGCTGCCCCGCTCCCTCCAGAGAGGCCAGCAGACGGGTGGTTTCCCTCAGAGACTCCATTCCCTGCTCCAGTTCCACGCGCCAGAAAATGCAGGTTGTAAAAATCAGGGTCAACGCGATGGCAAACGCGGAAACCCCGATCAGATACTGGTTTATTTTCTTTTTCAATGTTTTCCTTCTCGGTATTTTGCTCTATTTTTATCCAGATTTCGTCCAGCTTCGTCAGATATTACGGTCTTGTCCGGAACCATGCGCGGAGAACGCCCCACACGATTCCCGCGGTTCTCACGGTTCAATCACATACCCCACGTTGCGCAGCGTCCGGATTCTCTCTCCCTCTTCTCCCAGCTTCTTGCGCAGTGTCCGGATATGCATGTCAAGGGTTCTCGATTCTCCCTCAAAATCGGTTCCCCACACCTCGTTCAGGATTTCCTCCCGGGAGACGGCCTTTCCCGCATTTCCCAGCAGGAGTTTCAACAGCCCGTACTCTTTAAAGGTCAGCTCCACCGGCGTACCGGCCGCCATGACCTTGTGACGCTCATCGTCCATCGCGATCCGGCCGGCCTTCAGGAGGGTCGTCGTCTCTCTGGGCGCCGCTCTGCGCAGCAGTGCCTTGACCCGTGAAATCAGCTCCATAATGCCAAAGGGCTTTGTCAGATAATCGTCGGCTCCCAGATCCAGCCCCCGCACCTTATCGATCTCCGCCGTCTTGGCAGTCACCATCAGCACCGGAACCTCCGCCGTCAGCGCGTCGGCGCGCAGCTTCCGGATAATCTCATAGCCGTCTGCATCCGGCAGCATAATATCGAGAATAATCAGATCCGGTCTTTCCTGCTCGATCGCCCGGTAGAAATCCGCCGCGCTGGCAAACACTTCCACCTGATACGCAGACGCTGTCAGCGCATATTTCTCTATCTCGCTGATATTCTGATCGTCCTCCAGCACATACACTAACGCCATAAACGGCTCCCTTCCCTTTGAAGCGCTTCTCTCTGCTGTCCGTTCCCGTATCCGTTACTTTTTCTTCTTATCCTTCGCTTCCTTTTTGCCCGCCTTTTTCTTCCGGCTCTCCTGCTCTAGCACCGACAGCTTCACCGGCTGCATGACCTTGTCCCCCAGATCCGCCACCGTCGGCAGCGCCTCCACATCCTCTTTCTTCATCTTGGGGAGGGCATACTTCTTCTCAAAACGCGCCACCTGTGCCTGAAACGCCGGATTGTCAATATCGCGCACACGCTCCAGATATTCATGCGTATCAAAACCGTCCTCATTCACCTGCAGGAGACAGACCGCGATGTTCGAACAGTGATCCGCCACACGCTCGTAGCTCGTCGTAATATCAGAAAACGTAAATCCTAATTCAATGGTACACTTACCCTTGCGGAGTCTGCGGATATGACGCCTCTTGATCTCCATGTTCAGGCCATCGATCACTTCCTCCAGCGGCTCCACCGTCTGCGCCAGTTCCAGATCATCGTTCTGGAACACGAGAACCGCCGTATTCATAATATTCTTGACCGCCGCTGAGAAAACGACAAGCTCCTCCCTCGCCTTGGCCGAGAACTGCTGCGGCTTGTTCGCCAGTTCCTCCGCCGACTGCATGATATTCAGCGCGTGATCGGAGATCCTCTCAAAATCACTGATGCAGTGCAGCAGCGTCGAGAGCGTGTGACTGTCCTTATTCGAAAGTGTCCTGCCGCTGAGTTTGACGAGATAAGATCCCAGCTGATCCTCGTACATATCCACAAGGCGTTCGAGTTTGTCCACCCGCTTCGCCTTTTCCGGCACATAATCCAGCACGAGATCCATCGCGATATAGAGCGATTCCTTGGCATACTGCGCCATATCTCCCGCCGCCGTCTTGCACTGCTCCAGTGCAAAGGAGGGAGAGGACAGGAAACGCGGGTCGAGAATCTGCAGCGGCTTCTCCTCATCGGTCCCCTCCGTCTCATCCGGCGTCACCGGAAGCGTCCGGAGCGCCAGCTTGACGAGAACGTCTGAGACAGGCAGCATAATCATGACCGCCGCCACATTAAAGACACTGTGGATAATCGCAATGATAAACGGCGTCGCAATCTGCGTCATAAACGGGAAATGAACGATCGCATTGACCGCATAGAACAGAACCATGAAAAAGGTCGTCTTGATAATACAGAAATACAGATGCATCAGCGCCGCGCGCCGCGCGTTTTTACTCGCTCCGATAGAGGAGAGAATCGCCGTCACCGCCGTGCCGATATTTTCTCCCATCAGGATCGGAATCGCCGTGCCGATCGTGAGCGTCCCGCTCATCGAAATTGCCTGCAGAATACCGATGGAAGCGGAGGAACTCTGAATAATGGCAGTCAGAACCAGTCCCGCCAGCATCCCGAGAATCGGATGGGAGAACATGGTCAGGATACTCGTGAACTTCTCGTTTCCGGCCAGCGGCTCCACCGCCGCAGACATCGCCTCCATACCGTACATCAGAACGGCGAAGCCGACCATAATCGTGCCGATGTCACGCTTCTTCTCACTCTTGGCCATCATCAGCATACCAATGCCGATAATGCCGATCACCGGGGAAAAACTGGAGGGCTTAAACAGCTGGATCACCCAGTTCTCACTCTCAATACCGGTCAGACTCAGCAGCCAGGAGGTTACCGTCGTTCCGACATTCGCGCCCAGAATGACGCCCACCGCCTGTGACAGCTTCATGATACCGGAATTGACGAGGCCGACCACCATCACCGTCGTCGCCGACGACGACTGGATCACCGCCGTGACGGCGCAGCCCAGAAGCGCCCCTTTCCATCTGTTTGACGTCAGCGTCTCCAGAATCGTCTCCAGTCTTCCGCCGGACGTTTTCTTGAGCCCGTCGCCCATCACCTGCATGCCGTAGAGAAACAGCGCAAGTCCGCCTACCATCGCCAGTATTCCAAATAAGTCCATCTCATCCTCCGCCCGTAGGTGTTCCACTCACACAGATACAGAAGCCTGCGCGCACGCAAACTCCTGCTCCTGTCGTCAATCCATTATTTTCAGTGTACCCTAAAGGCCGAGGTTTCGCAACTGTTACAGTAAACGGATCTGCGCGATATCGCCCGTTTCCTGGAAAATTTCCCACTCTCCGATATTGACTGCGTGATCGCCGATCTTCTCCAGATACTTCGCCACCATCAGGAGATCCACACAGACGTCCGCCGCGCTGATGTCCATCCCTGCTGTCTGCTCCACGCTCTCCGTCCCCCGCGCGCTCTCCCGCAGCCGCAGTACCAGTTCCTCCTTGACGCGATTGAAGGCCTCGTCGATCTCATCGTCGGAATCGATCACCCTCTGCGCATCCGTCGGATGACGCATGGTAAAGGCCGCGATGGCAGAGGCCAGCATCTCTCCGGTCTTCTCCGCCATTGTCCCGAGATGGGCGGAATACTCCTCAATCGGAATCCCCCGCAGTCTCCCGGACAGTTCCGCAATGTCCGTGACATGATGACCGATCCGTTCCATATCGGTACACACCTTCAGACTGGCGCTGATCGTGCGCAGATCGCGGGCAACCGGCTGCTGCTTCGTGATCAGACTCAGACACTTGCTCTCAATCTGACGTTCCATATTGTTAGTGCTCGTATCATTTTCTATCAGGCGGTGGATCGTCTCCTCATCCTGCTGTCTGATTGCCGTAAACAAATCGCGGTAGTTCTGGAGCACCTGGCTGCTCATCGTCAGCACCAGATTCTTCAGCACCCGCAGTTCTTCCTCAAAAGCGGTTCTTGTCGCCATCTTTCCCTCCCTGCCGGAACGTTTCTATTCTGATCTCTTATCTTTCATCGAAGTCACTGCAGTCCTGCCACGCGACGTAATCTTGTCCGCCACTGAGAGGCCGAACATCAACGTCACAAGGTTTGTCAGCACATGCTGCGCCGCAGTCACTGCAGTCCTGTCTCTCTCCGGCCAATCAGCCGAACCGTCCCGTGATATATTCCTCGGTGCGCTTGTCCTTCGGACGGCTGAAAATATCATCCGTGCGTCCGAACTCAACCACTTCTCCCACCAGGAAAAAGGCTGTGTAATCGGAGACGCGGGCCGCCTGCTGCATATTATGGGTGACGACAACCACCGTATAGCTGCTCTTTAACTGCTGCATCAGTTCCTCAACCTTTAACGTTGAGATCGGATCCAGCGCCGAAGTCGGCTCGTCCATCAGCAGGACGTCCGGCTCCACGGCGAGGGCCCGGGCGATGCACAGGCGCTGCTGCTGTCCTCCGGAGAGACCGAGCGCCGACTTGTGAAGACGATCCTTGACCTCGTCGAAAATAGCCGCTTTCTGCAGAGAGGACTCCACAATCTCATCGAGTCTTGCCTTGTTCGTGATCCCGTGCAGGCGCGGACCGTAGGCGATGTTGTTGTAAATCGTCATCGGAAACGGATTCGGCTGCTGGAAAACCATACCCACCTTTTTGCGGAGAACCGTCGTATCAACGCCATCCGCATAGATATCCTCTCCCTCCAGCGTAATACGTCCCTTGATCGTCACCCCGTCGATCAGATCGTTCATACGGTTGATCGTGCGCAGGAACGTCGACTTGCCGCAGCCGGACGGTCCGATAAACGCAGTCACCGCATTGCGCGGGATTTTCATGGTAATATCCTTGAGAGCGTGGTTTTCCCCGTAATAAAGATTTAAATTTTCCGACTCGATTTCATAATTCAGTGCCGCTGCATTCATACTGTATTCCAAACCTTTCTTATCTTGACTACCCTTCCTGCGCCCGTCTGCTCATTCTCGCGATCCACTTGACCGAGAGGTTCAGCAGCAGGACGATCACCAGCAGAACAACCGCAATGCCGTAAGCGACATCATAATCCGCCTTGGACATGCTCAGATAGAGCTGAATCGTCAGCGTTCCGCCGGATTCGAGGATCTTGTGGAGCAGGCCCAGACCGGCCTTCGGCAGATAGTATCCGCTGCCCGCCGTGAACAGGAGAGCCGCCGACTCTCCGACGATACGTCCGATCGAGAGGACAACGCCGGTCACAATTCCCGGCATTGCGCTCGGCAGCAGGATCGTGCGGATCATATGCCACTTCGTCGCCCCCATCCCGAGAGCTCCCTGCCGGTAGCTGTCCGGCACTGTCTTTAACGCTTCCTGCGTATTCGAGGTGATCAGCGGCAGGATCATCAGCGTCAGCGTCAGCGCGCCGGTCAGGATCGAATAGCCGAGATTTAACGTCGTCCCGAAAAAGATATAACCGAACAGACCGAAGATAATCGACGGAATTCCCGAGAGTGTCTTCGTCGTAAAGTTGATGAGATTCACCATTTTTCCCGGTTTTGCATACTCATTCAGATAAATGGCCGATCCTATGCCGATCGGCGTCGCGATCAGCAGGGTGATCACTATGATATAGAGAGTATTGACGATATTTCCGGCGATGCCCACCGTCTGTTTGATGGAACTCGTCACCGTCGTCAGGAACTCCGGCGTCACCATCGCAATCCCGTGCACGAAAATATAGAGAATAATTCCTACCAGAAGAGCGACCGAGAAGGCCGCAGAGATCCAGATCAGAGCCTGAATACCCACCTCGCCGGAGCGTTTCTTCTTATGAAAGATACTGTCTTTATTTGCGAGCGTACCCTCGCTGCTTCGCACTGCCATTTCATACCGTCCCTTCCAGTATTCCCTGTAAAGCGTCTGCTGCGCTCCCATTGTCCGCACCTCTTTCCTTTTCTCCCGTATCTGCGCCGTTATTTTATTTCTCTTTGACTGCCGCACTGCTGACTTTCAGCAGAACGGTATTGATGATCATAATGAATACGAAAAGGACGAGACCGATCGTGAACAGCACCTGCCTGTGCAGTCCGCTGGCATAGCCCATCTCACTGACAATCGCCGTTGTCAGGAAGCGGACGGCATTGAAGGGAAGGGGAAGGTTGACGCTCGAACCGGAGACGAGCGTGATTGCCATCGCCTCTCCGATGGCGCGTCCTACTCCGAGCACCACCGCTGTCATAATACCCGACTTCGCAGTCGGAAGCACAACACGGAAGATCGTCTGAATCTTCGATCCCCCCAGCGCCAGGGAACCGCTCCTGTACTCCTTCGGCACTGCCCGGATACTCGTCTCGGACACGCTGATCACCGTCGGCAGAATCATGATCGCCAACACCAGCACCGCAGAGATCATATTCGCGCCGCCCGTATACTGATGCGTCGTGCTGCCTTTGAATACAAAAAGTTCCAGTTTATACATCAGCGGATTCAGAATCACCATTCCCAGAAGTCCGTAAATGACAGACGGAATGCCCGCCAGAAGCTCCACCGCGGGACGGACGACCGCCGCCACCTTAGCCGGTGCAAGTTCTGCCAGAAAAACAGCCGTCAGAACGCCCACCGGCACCCCCAACAGCACCGCAAAGGCTGTGCCCACGATGGAGGTCAGAATGACGAAGGCGATTCCGAACGAAGGCTCCGCCGCCGTGGGCGCCCAAACCGTCCCGAACAGAATCTCCAGCGGATTCACCTGCAGAAGCGCCGGAATCCCGCTGATAATCATATACGCGGAGATACAGATCACCGCCGCCACCGCCACAAGGGCGCAGAGCGTCAGGAGAATCTTCGCGGAATTTTCAACTGCATTTGTTTTTTTGAACCGGACATCGTCGCCCGAGAGCGACACGATCTTTGTATTTGCCATATCGAATTCCTTTTTTCAAAGTGCGGCCCCGCGCTTTCTTATTTCCCGGCGCGGAGCCGCCACTTTCTCATCTGATCGGCACAAAGCCACTGCTTACTCATCTGATCGGCGCAGAGCCGCCGTTTTCATCTTTTTGCTCTGTCAGTCTGTTCTGTCTTGCTGTTAGTCCGGAAGGATCAGGCCTACACCTTTGATCACTTCCTGTCCCTCCTCAGAGGAAAGGTATGCGAAGAATCCCTGCACCAGCTCGCTCTGCTCGGAAATCTCGCCGTTTGTCGCCATCACGAACGGTCTGCTCAGCACATAGGAGCCAGCCTTGATGTTCTCCTCATTGGCTTCCACACCGTCAATGGAGAGTGCCTTCACCGTATCGTCCACCTCATCGAGGGATGCATAGCCGATTGCGCCCGGCGTAGACGCCACTCTCGCGATCACCGCTCCCGTGGAATCCAGCTCGGAAGCATAAGCCGCCTGATCCTCGATCTCCAGAAGCTCCTCAAACGCGCCGCGCGTTCCGGAACCCGCCTCGCGTCCGATCACAACGATCGGCTCGTCCGGGCCGCCGAATTCGGACCAGTTCGTCTTCTCGCCCTTGTAGATCGCCACCAGATCCTCTTTGCTCAGGTCAGACGCCGTATTCGCCGGATCCGTGATCACCGCAATCCCGTCGATCGCAATAATATTCTCCACAGCACCCTGCGACTTCTCGTCATCCGTCAGCGATCTCGAGGAATTTCCGATATCCACATTGCCTGCCAGAACCGCCTCAACGCCCGTGGAAGAACCGGTGAACTCCGCCGTCACGGTCGTGTTCGGATATTTCGCCATAAAGCTCTCTGCCAGAGCGTTCGCTACCTTCTCCATCGAAGTGGAACCCGCCATGGAGAGACTGCCGCTCAGATCCGCATCCGTCTGCTCCGCCGTCTCAGTCGACGCCGCCTCTGCGGTTTCTTCCGTAGCCGCCTGCGCCGCCTCGGTGGTCTCCTCCGCGCTCGCCTGCGTCGCAGCCGATGCCGTAGTAGAAGAACTGCTGCCGCAGCCCGCCAGTACCATACTAACCGCCGCCGTCAGAGCGACCAGTTTACCAATCGTATTTCTCTTCATAATAGTCCTCCTTTTCGAAGCGCTATTCATCAGCCGCTTCTTCTTTGTTTCTCTCTGTTGCTGAACCATATTTTAGAAGAAACCCCCATCAAGAGAAATCACGAACAAGTAAGATGTTTGTAAAAATCGTGTAAAGCATGAGCCGGGCATTGCACGCAAAAAGACAGCCGGGCATGTGCTTGCACATGACAGACTGTCTTTCTTGTGGGCAATATGTGGCGAAGCCACACGGCAAGCCGCAGCGAAGCGCAGGCGCGCCGACGGCCCGGCTCAGCCTCCGCGTAATTTCGCATATCCCGCCACAGCCACACGGCAAGCCGCAGCGAAGCGCAGGCGCGCCGACGGCCCGGCTCGCCCCCCGCGTGAACTGCAACATCCGCCACAGCCACACGGCTCATTTTCTACTCCCGCAGCGTCTCCGCCATCGCCACGAGCACCTCCTCCGCCGCGGCCAGCAGCGTCTCCTCATCCTTCTCCGTCACACCGGAGGGTTTGAAGCTGTAGGTAAACGCCGGTTCCCCTTTGGCCGTAAAGCGCAGCCGCCCCTGAAACCTCTGCAGCAGCGCCGGAATATTCTCCGCCCGCATCCGGGCCTTTTTGTCCGGGATGAAGCGAATCGTCCCTCCCGCCCCTGTGATTTCTGCCAGATCCATGTGGCGGCCGACAGCCCGGATCAGAGCGATCCGCAGCAGATTTCTCGCCGGCATAGGAATCTCGCCGAAACGGTCGATCAGCTCATCCCTGACCTCATCGCAGTCCTCCGTGCTCTCAATGGCCGCGATGTGCTTATAAATATCGAGCTTCTGCACCTCGTTGACGATATAATTCTCCGGAATGAACGCATCGACATGCAGATTGACGCTCGTATTCTGCTCTTTCATCACCGGCAGGCCCTTCGCCGTCTTCACCGCCTCGTCCAGCATCTTGCAGTACAGATCGTATCCGACCGCGTTCATATGTCCGTGCTGCGCGCGTCCCAGCACGCTCCCTGCGCCGCGGATCTCCAGATCCCGCATTGCGATCTTGAATCCGCTTCCCAGCTCGGTGAATTCCCGGATCGCCGAGAGACGCTTCTCGGCGACTTCCTTCAGGATCTTATCCTTCTTATACATCAGGAAGGCAAAAGAAGTCCGGTTCGACCGCCCGACGCGTCCGCGCAGCTGATAGAGCTGAGAGAGCCCCATTCGGTCGGAGTCATGGATAATCATGGTGTTCGCGTTGGAAATATCCAGACCGGTCTCGATAATCGTCGTGGAGACGAGCACATCGATCTCCCCGCCGATGAATTCATACATGATCTTCTCCAGTTCCGTCTCCGACATCTGCCCGTGGGCGAACTCCACCCGCGCCTCCGGCACGATCTCCTGAAGACGGGCGCACACCTCGGCGATGTCGTTTACCCGGTTATAGACATAGTACACCTGCCCCTTCCGGGAGATCTCCCGCACAATCGCCTCTCTGACCATCTCTTCATTGTATTCCATCACGTACGTCTGAATCGGCTGCCGCTCTCCCGGCGCCTCCTCCAACACGCTCATGTCGCGGATCCCCACGAGACTCATGTGCAGCGTCCGGGGAATCGGCGTCGCCGTCAGCGTCAGGACATCCACATCCTCCTTCATCTGCTTGATCTTTTCCTTGTGCGCCACGCCGAATCTCTGTTCCTCATCGACGATCAGCAGGCCCAGACTTTTGAATGAGACATCCTTCCCGAGAAGACGATGGGTCCCCACCACGATGTCGCAGCGGCCGGCTTTTAAGTCCTGGATAGTCTTTTTCTGCTCTGCGGCGCTCTTAAAGCGGGAGAGCAGTCCCACATTGACCGGAAAAGCGTGCATCCGCTCTGAAAAGGTATTGTAATGCTGCTGCGCCAGAATGGTCGTCGGCACGAGCACCGCAACCTGCATGCCGTCCTGCACCGCCTTGAACGCGGCCCGCACCGCAATCTCCGTCTTGCCGTAGCCCACGTCTCCGCAGATCAGCCGGTCCATAATCCGGGTGCTCTCCATGTCCCGCTTCGTATCCTCGATCGCCTGCAGCTGATCGTCCGTCTCCTCATACGGGAACATCTCCTCGAACTCTCGCTGCCAGACCGTATCTTTCGTAAACGGATGGCCCGCCTGGGCCTGCCGTTTCGCGTAGAGCTCCACGAGATCGTCCGCCACCTCGGCGACCGCCTTCTGCACCCTGCTGCGGGTGTTCGCCCACTCCTGCGTGCCCAGCTTGTTGATTTTGGGCTTGGCTGCGCCCGACGAAGCGTATTTCTGCAGCACGTCCAGTTCCGTCGGCAGGATATAGAGCGAACCGCCCGCCCCATACTCGATCTTGATGTAGTCCTTGGCGATGTGCTCCACCTCGATCTTCTCGATTCCCCGGTAAATCCCGACGCCGTGTTCCTCGTGTACGACGTAATCCCCGATCTTTAATTCATTAAAATCGTGGATTTTCTCCCCTTCGTATTTGCCCTTCTTCTTTTTTTTCTTCTTCTTTTTCTCCGATCCGAAAATATCCGTCTCGGCGATCACCATAAATTTCAGGGCCGGATAGGCAAACCCGTGCAGCACCCGCCCGTAATGGGTCATCACCTCCCGGGGCTGCAGAATGCGGTCGGGATTCTCACTGTAAAAAGAGGAAATTCCAGCCTCGCTCAGATCCGATGCCAGGCGGCGCGCTCTCGTGCGGGACGCCGAGAGAATCAGCACCCGGTATCCCTCCATCCTGTATTTCGTCAGATCCGACCGCAGCGTATCAAAGCTGTTGTTGTACGGAGACGTCCCCGCCGCACCGATCGAGAAAGTCTGCGCCCCTTCCATCAGCGAGGTCGACAGCGCCAGCGCCGAGAGACCGGCCCTCCTGTAGCGCTCCAGCTGTGCCCGCAGAGCATCCGCAGAGCGTAGAAAGGCCATCTGCCCCGGCAGAATATATCCCTTTTCAGCCCGCTGCGTCATACTCTCGCGGAACTCCAGCTCCACCGCTTTCGCGTGCTCCTCCCCCCGCTTCGGTTCATCCAGAAAGAGGATCGTCCGCTCCGGATCAAAGAAATCCAGGAAATTCTCCGTCTGCGGATAAAAGTAGTGCACAAAGCTCTCCAACGCACTGTAATCCTTCCAGGAGAGCGCCTGCTCCAGAATTTCCTCCACCGTCTCTTTCAGGCGATGCGCCTCCTCGGTCCGCATTTCCCTGCGCAGCGTCCTCTCCGTCTGCTCCGCTTCTTTCCGGATTCGCTCGACGCCATCCTCCAGACGGCGCTGGGGCAGAATCATCTCCGTCGCCGGATAGATCGAGACGCCGGAGAGCTGTTCAATCGAGCGCTGGGAGAGGATATCAAAACTACGCAGGGACTCCACCTCATCTCCCCACAGCTCGATCCGGTACGGATTCTCCTCCGTCAGATCAAAGACATCCATAATGTCACCGCGGATTGCGAACTGCCCCGGCCTTTCCACCTGAAACGTCTTTTCATAGCCCATGGAGACGAGCTTGTCCGCCAGCTCCGCTTCGTTGACGAGATCTCTCCTTGCAATCTTCAGAATGTTGTCCCTGATCACGGACAGCGGCGGCTGCGGCGTCATCAGCGCCGCCATCGTCGCCACGACCGTGACCGGTCTCCCCTCGACAATGCGCCGCAGGCATTTGAGCCGCTCCGTCTCAATCTCCTTGCCGCGCAGATCCGCCTGATAGAAAATCAGATCCTTGGCCGGGAACAGCACCGTGTTCCTGTCATAAAAGAGAAAATCCTCATAGAGTTCCTTGGCCTTCTGATCACTGTATGTCAGAAAGAGACGGCTGCGCGCATGAGAAGAAACGCCCTCCTCCACGGAGAGCGCATACGCAAGATGGAGCTTCTGCGACTCCACACATCCGTCCACATAGACCGCGCCGCCTGCCCGCTGCAGCTGCGACGCAATCGCCTGATATTGTTTCGACTCCCTCAATGGGGCTGTCAGCAGCTTCATAACTCCCGCTCCTTCTGCCTTCCCTCTGCCGCACGCATCTTGCTGCGCACACGCTGTTATCATCCCGCTACACACTCTCTTTACTTTACTCTGGCATTGTAGCGGTTCATCGCCGCGTCCACACCCTCCTCCATCAGAGAGCGTACCGCCTGCGCCGCCCGCTGCACGGACTCCTCCATGATTTTCTGCTCGCTTCCCCTGAAACGGCCCAGCACATAATCCGCCAGATCGTAATCCGGATCCGGCTTTGCCCCGACGCCGACACGAACGCGGCAGAACGCATCTGTCCCGAGATGCTGGATAATGTTTTTCAGTCCGTTGTGCCCGCCTGCGCTCCCTTTGCCGCGCACACGCAGCTGTCCCTGCGGCAGGTCAATATCGTCGCTGATCACGATCAGCTGGCTCTCCGGATCCGCCTTGTAGAAATCAACGGCTTCCCGCACTGCCTCTCCGCTCAGGTTCATATAGGTGAGCGGTTTCATCAGCAGAACCTTGTTGGCTCCGATCATTCCCTTTGCCGCCAGTGACTTTCCGAATTTCGAGGGATTACCGATCCCGTACTCGTCGGCCAGCTCGTCGATCACCGCAAAACCGATGTTATGTCTCGTCCCCTCGTACTTCTGTCCGGGGTTCCCGAGCCCCGCAATAATATAGAAAGAATTCATACTGCTCTCCATCCCGATACGCTCCAAAATACCGCAATAAATCGCCGACAAAGCGCAGCGTCCGCCTCTCCGGCGGGATACCGCAGCGTTCCCGGCTGTAAACTGTTTGGATTATGCCATATTTTCCGCGCTTTGGCAACCGACGCCGCGGCAAAACTCTTCTGCTCCGCCGCGGCATCCCGCTCCCGGACATATCTGCAGAGCTCTCTCTGCAAATTCGTCTCCCTGACACCACGAGAGGGGAAGCGGCTTCCCGCTCCCCCTCTATGATGACTGAATATTATGCTATGCCTCTTCCTCAGCGAGAGTCTGCTCATACCGTTCCAGGATGGCACTCTCTACCCGCGCTCGTGTTTCCACATTAATCGGATGCGCTATGTCCCTGTACTCGCCGTCTGCCGATTTTTTGCTTGGCATAGCGATGAACAGCCCCTTCTCACCTTCAATGACCTTGATGTCATGAATCACAAATTCGTTGTCGACGGTGATCGAAACGACTGCTTTCATTTTACCTTCTTTGGCAATCTTTCGTACTCTCACGTCTGTTATCTGCATAACATTCCATTCTCCATTTCTACATGGTGTATCTCTCGTTTTTCTCTATGACAACCTTAATGCCATTCTCCCCCTTATAGTATGCGTTGGCCTGCAGTGTATCACGGCTCTCGACGATGCAGTTCTCAATGTATGTGTTGTCTCCGATATAAACGTCGTTCAGAATAATGGAATTCTTGATCACACAGTTATTGCCCACATAGACCTTCTGGAACAGAACGGAATCCTCGACGGTACCGTTCACAATACAGCCGCTGGCAAGGAGACTGTTCTTGACCGTGACCCCGACGTTGTACTTTGCGGGCGGCAAGTCGAGCACCTTGGTGTTCACATCCGGGTACTGCTTGAAGAAGTAATCCCTCACCTCCGGCTTTAAGAAGTCCATGTTCGTCCGGTAGTAATCCTCCACCGAAGCGATATTACTCCAGTAATCCTTGATCTTGTAGCCGTAAATCCGTTTCATATTCTTGTAGCGGATCAGGATATCCTGCACCAGATCGTTGCGGCCCTCCTCCTGACTCTTCTCAAGCAGCTCGATCAGCTGGCGGCGGCGGAATACGTAAATGCCGCAGGAGATCGTGTTGGATTTCGCCACAATCGGCTTCTCCTCGAACTCCTCAATCCGGGACTCCTCATTCATCTTGAGCACGCCGTAGCGCTCCAGATGACGGTCCGCCGGCATATCCTTACAGACGACGGTAATATCCGCTTTCTTGCTGATATGGTACTCCAGAACCTTGTTGTAATCGAGTTTGTAGATACAATCTCCCGAGGCGATCACCACATACGGCTCATGGGAGTTCTTGAGGAATTTCATGTTCTGTGCGATCGCATCCGCCGTTCCGCGGTACCAGCTGTTGCTCTCGCTCGTCAGAGCCGGTGTGAAGAGGAACATACCGCCCTGTTTCCGCCCGAAGTCCCACCATTTGGAGGAACTCAGGTGCTCGTTCAGACTCCTCGAATTGTACTGCGTCAGAATGGCCACTTTCTGTATGTGAGAGTGCTCCATATTGCTGAGCGCAAAATCAATGCTGCGGTAACTCCCCGCGACAGGCATAGCGCACACCGCGCGCTTGACGGATAACTCCCGCATCCGATTGCTGTTGCCGCCTGCCAGAATTATTCCAATCGCTCTCATCTCGCTTCACCTGCCTTCACCAGACTTTTTCCGCTTTCCAGACGGCCGTTCGGATAATCCTCCGCGACCGTATTGCCGCTGATCAGTACGTTCTTGCCCGCGCTGATCTGATCCGGCACCTTGCTCTTCTCCCCGATCACAACGAGTCCGTCACGGTAAATGGACGGCGCCGTCTCATTCTCCCGCTCCTCGCCTTCTCCGATACGGCAGCCGTTTCCTACGACGGAATCCTCCGCCATAATGACCTTCTCCAGATCGCAGTTCGAGCCGATCACACAGTTGTTCATGATAATCGAATCCCGAATAACGGTTCCCTCGCCGATCGTAACGCCGCAGCCGATGACAGAATTATACACAGCTCCGTAAATCTCACAGCCCTCGCCGATGATCGAGCGTTCCACCTCACTGTTGGTTCCCAGGTACTGCGGCGGCAGAGCCGTATTTCTCGTGTAAATCTTCCAGTACTCCTCATAGAGGTTGAAATCGGGAACAATATCAATCAGCTCCATGTTGGCTTCCCAGTAAGAGGTCAGCGTTCCTACGTCCTTCCAGTAGCCATTGAACTCATAGGCATAAAGCGGCTTGCCCTTGTCGCGGCAGTACGGAATGACATGCTTGCCGAAATCGAGTCCCGGCTGCGTCGCATTCTCAATCAGCGCGCTCTTTAACGCCTCCCATGAGAAGATGTAAATTCCCATCGACGCAAGATTGCTTCTGGGATTCTCCGGCTTCTCCTCAAAGTCGGTAATCTTGTGATCGTCGTCCGTGATCATGATTCCGAATCGCTTCGCTTCCTCCATGGGAACCGGCATAACCGCGATCGTGACGTCCGCTCCCTTCTCCTTGTGGAAGTCAAGCATCGTCTCGTAATCCATCTTATAAATATGGTCTCCCGACAGGATCAGGACATAGTCGGGGTGGAACGTCTCCATGTAGTCCAGGTTCTGGTAAATGGCATTGGCCGTTCCGGTATACCACTCGCTGTTCTCGCTCTTCTCATAGGGAGGAAGAATCGTCACACCGCCGACGTTCTTGTCCAGATCCCACGGAATCCCGATTCCGATGTGCGTATTCAGTCGCAGCGGCTGATACTGTGTGAGCACGCCTACCGTGTCCACGCCCGAATTGATGCAGTTGCTCAGCGGGAAATCGATGATGCGGTACTTTCCTCCGAAGGAGACGGCCGGCTTTGCCATCTTGGCCGTCAGAATTCCGAGTCGACTTCCCTGTCCGCCAGCCAGAAGCATGGCGATCATTTCTTTTTTAATCATTGTTGTCACCTCAGACTCAGTTTTTTACAGGCGGAATCTATAATCTATGTAAATTAGTGCAGATTTCCCTGCCTATGCAAAAATTATAACACAGTGTTTCTCTAAAAGGAACCTTTCTGCGCAACTTTTTATATTGCTTTTCCACAATTAAATTCTCGCAATCGTTCATTTTTTGTGCAATACTGCCATCCACTGTTGACTTGTGCGGAGAAACGGCTTAAATTGAGGGATAATGGCGCTGTTTTACAGGATTCCGGATACATTTCCGCCCCTTTTTCCGTCTTCCGGGACTTGCTGAAACGGGCGATTTGGACTACAGTAAAAGCAGGGCAGACAGGGAAAACAAACTATCCGACTTATCTGTCATATGCTGTCTTTTCCTATTATAATAGGATCCTGTGAACCATAAGCCAGACGGCTTATGATCCACATCGGGCTTTGTGCCGGAGCGCCGCAAAGCCCGGGGATGGCAGACGCAAATTTAAAATTTGCGCCGCCCCGCCGCAGGGAGCGCCCCGGAATGGAGATTATCATGTATCAGATTGATTTTACAAAACCCATACACGTCTACTTCGTCGGAATCGGCGGCATCTCGATGAGCGGTCTTGCGGAGATCCTCCTGAGCCGCGGCTTTACCGTCTCCGGCTCTGACCGACAGGAATCCCCCGTCACGAAAAAGCTCACGGAGCAGGGCGTAACGGTTTACTACGGCCAGCGCGAGGAGAACATCACGCCGGACATCGACCTGGCCGTCTTTACCAGCGCGATTCACCCCGATAATCCCGAGTACATCGCCGTCTCCCGCCTCGGTATTCCGATGCTCACGAGGGCGCAGCTGCTCGGAGAGATCATGCGCAATTACGAGCTGCCGGTGGCAGTCAGCGGCACCCACGGCAAGACGACGACGACCTCCATGCTCTCCGAGATTCTTCTCGCCGGACAGACGGATCCCACCCTCTCCATCGGCGGGATGCTCAAGAGCATCGGCGGCAACGTGCGCGTCGGCCACTCCGGCTATTTCCTGACAGAGGCCTGCGAGTACACGAACAGTTTCCTGAGCTTCTTCCCGAAAATCGGCATCATCCTCAACATCGACGCCGATCACCTTGATTTCTTCAAGGATCTGGAGGACATCCGCCGCTCGTTCCGCAAATTCGCCGAACTGATTCCCGCAGACGGCGCCCTGATTATCAACGGGGATATTCCGGACGTCGCGGAAATCACAAGAGATCTGGCCTGCCGCGTCATTTCCTACGGTTCCGGCAGCGGCTGCGACTACTATCCGGAGGACATCACCTACGACGACCACGCCCACGCCTCCTTCCTGCTGCACAGCCCCGCTTCCGGGGACGGGAAGGACCAGAGCGGGCGCATCGTCCTGCGCGTTCCGGGGGAGCACAATCTCTATAACGCCATCGCCGCCATCGCCGCCGCCGATCTGATGGAGATTCCCCGCTCCGCTTCCGTCCCGGCCCTCGCCGGGTTTTCCGGCACGGACAGACGCTTTGAATACAAGGGGACGAAGGACGGCGTGACGATCATCGACGACTACGCCCATCATCCGACGGAGATCCGGGCGACGCTGCTCGCCGCGCGCAACTATCCCCACGGCAGACTCTGGTGCGTGTTCCAGCCCCACACCTATACGCGCACCAAGTCCCTCCTGCCGGAATTCGCCGACGCGCTCCGGCTCGCCGATGAGGTCGTGCTCGCCGATATCTACGCGGCCAGAGAGACGGACACCCTCGGCATCAGCTCCGAAACCCTGCGGGATGAGATTCTCGCTCTCGGCGGTTCCTGCCGCTATTTTGATTCTTTTTCAAAAATCGAGGAATACCTCTCGTCAAATTGCACCAAGGGAGACCTGTTGATAACCATGGGCGCCGGAAACGTAAACCAGATCGCGGAGGATCTGCTTTCCTGACCGCCGGGCCGCTTCTTATCCACATTGTCCCCCATATCCCCACCGGGGAGTGCGTGGATAACTGTCCACAGAGCGGAGAGCGCAGTTTTCTGCCCCGCCGCGTTTCGTCCACGTTATCCACATCATCCACAGGCGATTGTGATTTCCCGCCGCAGTGAAATCACCCTGATTTTTCTGGACATTTTGTCTATTTCGCTCCCCTGTCCGCTGTGCTATAATTCGGACTGCGGAATGCGAAAAGTCATCGAAACAAACGGGGGCAGAGGTATGGGGACGTTTACGGTATATCAGAACAGCAATGCGGATACGACGGCGATATCCAATCTTTTCATCGACGAATATATGAGCGGAGCCAACGATGCGCAGATCAAGATCTATCTCTATCTGGCGCGCATGATGCGGGCGAATCTCGCGACGACGATCTCTGAAATGGCGGATCAGTTCAACCACACGGAGAAAGAAGTGCTGCGTTCCCTCAAATACTGGGAGAAGCAGGGTCTTCTCTCTCTCGATTACGCCGCAGACAATTCCCTGTGCGGGATTCATCTGTGTGAGCTGCATACCGGATCGCAGGACGCTGCGGATGACTGCGCTCTCTCCATCACGCCGATGGAGACCCAGAGTGCAGCGCCGGAGCCGCTGCGCCCCACTTTGGTGCGCAGCGCCGCGGCCAGAAGGGAGACGGCGGAGAGCGTCTCCACGGGAGGATATGTCCAGCGGGCCGCTGCGCCGAGAGCAGCAGCGGCTCGTCCCCTCACCCGCACAGCGGCGGGCGAGGAGGAGAGGGCACTGGCGGCTTTCCGCTCGGACGCCGGCCGTGCACAGCTTCTCTTTATCATCGAACAGTATGTCGGAAAGCCGCTCTCCGTGGCGGAGCTCAGGGCAATTTACCATATGTCCGCCGATCTGCACTTCAGCGATGATCTGATCGATTATCTCGTGCAGTACTGCATCGACCGCGGCAAAAAGGATTTCCGCTATATTACCAGAGTAGCGGCCAACTGGGCCGAGAACGGCATCACAACGCCGCAGCAGGCTGAAAGCCGTCAGAGCGTACTGCGGCAGACGCCTGTCCGCTCCGGCCGTGCAAGAGCGCCCAGAAGCAACAAGTTCAATCAGTTTGAACAGAACAGCTACGACTTCGACGAACTCGAGAGAGAACTTCTGAGCAATTAAACCGGCGCGGCAGGGATCTGTCCTGACCGCCTGCGGCGGAGTAAACGGCCGCGGCGGACAGAAGATTCCGGCAGAGACCGGAGCGGCAGAATTCCGCAGAATGGGAGTACACAGGATTGGCGCTCAGCAAAGAACAGTACGACAGCATTATGCTTCGGTATGCAAACACACAGAATCGCCGACGGCGTGAACTGGATCGCCGCAGGAGCGAGGTGTATGCCCGCATCCCCGAATACCGCGCGCTGGAAAGCGAGGTTCCTTCGGAGGGGATGCGGCTTCTTCGCGCGCGCCTTTTAGGGGAGGACGGCGTATCTCCATGCACGGCTTCGCCAAAGCATGGAGACACGCCCCCGGCTCTTATGACGCCAAAGCAGAGCGCTGCTTCCGGGTCTGCTGTTCCAGCTGCTCCGCTGCAGAAACAGATCAGTGAGGTCGCAGCCAGAAAGAGCGCCCTGCTCTCCTCCCACGGGTTTCCCGCCGACTATCTGGAAGTGCCCTTTACCTGTCCCGACTGCCGGGACACCGGCTTTATCGGCAATGAGAAATGCCACTGCTTCCGCGCCCAGGAGATCACCCTGCTCTATAATCAGTCGGGAATTCAGGAGCTGGCCCGCACGAACAACTTCGCGACGCTCTCCGACGAATTCTACCATGGCGACGATCTGAAGCGTTTTCAGCGCACACTCATGATCTGCCGGGATTTTGTGGCCAATTTCCCCTCCCGCTATAAAAATATTTACTTCTACGGGACGGTCGGCACCGGCAAATCCTTTCTCTCCGTCTGTATCGCCCACGAGCTGATCGAGAAGGGCTACGCGGTGCTCTATTTCAGCGCCTCCTCCCTGTTCGAGCGCATCTCCGCCTGCTCCTTCGATTACCGGGCGAGACAGCAGCAGCGGGATCTGTATCAGGATCTCTACGGCTGCGACCTGCTCATCATCGACGATCTGGGGACGGAACTGACGAACGCCTTCGTCAACTCCGAGCTTTTTGCCTGCCTGAACGAGCGGGCCCTGAACCGCAAATCGACGATCATCTCCACCAATCTCTCTCTGGAGGAGCTGAAACGGAATTATTCCGAGCGTGTTTTTTCCCGCATCATGAGTCAGTATGAACTGTGTAAGCTATCCGGGCCCGATATCCGGGTTCTGTTAAAACGACGCACCCTAAGAAAGTGAGGAATTGCAGATGCAACCCAAGAAACGAGAAGAGAAACGCAATCTGGAGACCATCCCGGTCGGCTCTCTGGGCTTAATCCCCCTGGAAGGATGCGCTGGCATCGGGCAGGAAGTCGACAACTATCTGACCAGATGGCGCGCTGAGCGCGAGAGCGAACACAAGGCCAGCCTTGCGTTTGCCGGTTACCAGCGCCCCACCTACATTGTCAGGGGCGATGTGCCGCGCTTTGGCACCGGCGAAGCCAAGGGTGTCCTGAAACAGTCCGTGCGCGGCATGGATCTCTACATCATGGTGGATGTGGTCAACTACAGCATGACCTACTCCCTGTTCGGACAGACGAATCACATGTCCCCGGACGATCACTACCAGAACTTAAAGCGCATCATCGCGGCGGTGGGCGGCAAAGCCAGACGGATCACGGTCATCATGCCGTATCTCTACGAGAGCCGCCAGCACAAGCGCTCCAGCCGGGAGTCCCTGGACTGCGCCCTCGCCCTGCAGGAGCTCGTCCACATGGGCGTGGACAATATCATCACCTTTGACGCCCACGATCCTCGCGTTCAGAACGCGATCCCGTTAAACGGCTTTGAAACCGTACAGCCGGCGTATCAGTTCATCAAGAGCCTGCTGCACAAGGTTCCGGATCTGACGATCGACTCCGATCACATGATGGTGATCAGTCCCGATGAGGGCGGCATGAAGCGCGCGATCTACATCGCCAACGTCCTCGGCCTTGACATGGGTATGTTCTACAAGCGGCGCGACTACACCCGCGTCGTAAACGGGCGCAATCCGATTGTGGCGCACGAATTCCTCGGCACCAACGTCGAGGGCAAGGACATGATTATCATAGACGACATGATTTCCTCCGGCGAGAGCGCACTGGAAGTCGCTGCCGCCTTAAAGAAGAGAAAGGCAAAACGCGTCTTTGTCTTCTCCACCTTCGGTCTCTTTACCGCAGGCCTCTCCCTCTTTGACGAGGCGTATGAATCCGGCGCGATCGATCTGGTTCTCACCACCAACCTGATCTATCAGACGCCCGAGCTGCTGGAGCGTCCCTGGTACGTCTCCTGCGATATGAGCAAGTATATCGCCTATATCATCGACACGCTGAACCACGACAGTTCGATCAGCGATCTTCTGAATCCGAGCGACCGCATCAACAACATTGTCGCCCGCTACAAGGAAGCGCAGGAAAGCGGAAACTGGGAGGAGTTCTGATCTACCACCTCGCTCCCTTTAAACGATACCGCTATGCTTGTAAAACAAAGCCGCAAGAGTTCTCTGTCTCTTGCGGCTTATTTCTGTCTGCCATAATCAAGATTTGTGACGCTCCAGCACAAATCCCGGGATTCTGACCTTTTCCCAACATCAATACATCAATATCCTTGCCGGATTTTCCACTGCAATTTTATGCATAATATCCTCCGGAAATCCGAATTGCCGCAGCAGCGGCGGCACAAACGTTGCAAACCGTGTAAACCCATGATATCCATAAGAAACACCGAGCGGTTTCCCCATTGTGTCGTGTCCGAAAACAATTTGAGATGCATACCCTTTGTTGAGAAGAATAATGAGTGCTTTCATGCGATCATAATCATCCGGAAGAACTCCTGTAAATGGCGTCCCCCATGTATCAAAGCTGATATTGACCCCTTTTTCCAGTATACTCTCCTGCAAAGCAGTGTCCACAGTACGCACAGCCCCTGGAACCGTCATATATTCCGTGAGCATATTAGACGGGCGCAGCATGGAATCCATATGGAGCATCACAAGCTTTCCGGGCTGTACCCCGCATTCGTTCAGCACGATATCCACTGCATTCAGCACATGGCGCGCCGTAATACTCCCTCCTGAATGAATATGCACCGACATGCCGTACTTCTCCGCCACTCTGGCACATGCCCGGATAGTTTTCTGTTCCACCTCATGAATTTCACCATCCGGCCCCAGCTGATCCATGGCACACTTCAAAAAGCCGGGCCTGATTCCGGTATCATCTATACCGTCGCAGATCTCCTTTTCAAAATACGCCATCAACTCACTTTCTGTTTTTCCGGCAAACATCTCCGGCTGTTTGCCGTAATGATACAATCCCGTCGCACAGACAACATGGAGATCCGCACGTTCGGACGCTTCCCTGATTCCCGACACATTTCCCCGAATACCGATGGGTGAGGCATCGACTACCGCGCCTCCTCCTATCTCTTTAAATGCCAGAAATTCGGATGTCAGATAGTCTGCGTCATCTACGCCGCTTGCTTCTTCCGAGAAAACCATCATCCCGTTTCGCAGGGCATTCATATTTTCTATTTTCATCTTCAACTTTTCCTCCGGCATCGGAAACGGCAGAGGCATTGGCTCCAGCACACAATTCGTGTGCTCATGAAATGTCGTAAATCCCAGATTTTCAGGGGATATTTCCCCTCTTACTGTCATAATTTTCATATTGATCTCCTTTCCTGACGATACAATTTTACAGATCCTGTCAAACCTGATTTCCCGGTGGGCGGCTGCGCCATCATTCGTTCCAGTTCACTCATCTCACCCGCCGCGCGTTCCCGTTCCAGCGTTGTCGCAATCTCGATGACCAGCTGATTCTCTCCATCCAGAACTGCTTCTGTCAGATCGTACAGCATGGGCGGCGCAAAAGACAGGCCAAGACTTTTGCCATTCACAAAAACCTCCACTCCTTCTTCTGCATGAGAAATTTCCAGCACCAATCTTTGATTTCTCTCCGCCATAAACACTGTTTCATAGCGAATATAACCGGAAAATGCGGGCTGTTCCTCCGCCAGATCATCCGGCAGCTGCACCGGCGCTGCCGAACCAAAATGCGGATAATCAATTCCCCTGCACTGGCTGCGTTTCCATCCTTCAAGAATCTCAGCGCCGCCCGCCGCCTGCAATGGCTCATGCAGAACCAATCCATCATCTCCGCCGAATACGATAATCTGACTCTTTAAAGGTTCCAGTTCCAGCATAATCTGCGTGACATTCTCCTTCAACACAGCATTGACGCGTTCCAGCCGATTCGTATAGGCACTGTACCCAAAACAGGCGGTACATTCCGGTACAGTGAGGCAGCCCCGATAACCCGCCTCTCCCTCATTTACCAACAGGTAATAATGACTCTCTCCGATATAACGCAGTACGCGCACCCGATTATCAGGCGGATACAGAGTCATCTCCGCAGCGCCCGCCGCGCGTACCGCATCCGGCAAATTATCCAGTGAAATCACTGCGCAGCTCCGCAAACCGTCAAGCAGCGTGTCCTCCCCATCACAGATTCCCTCCGGCAAAGCTTCGACAAAAAATACCGGAAAACCTGAATCTTGAAGCTTTGTCACTGCCCGCGCTGCAGCCGCCGTGACAAACTGTGCCTCCGGCACCACAAGCGCCTTGTAATGCTGTGTGTTCACTTGCAGCACCGCCCCCGCTTCCGTGTGGTACCTCTGCGGATCTGAGAAAACATCCCACGGTATCACATCACAGCAAATCTGTTCATCATACAGCCGCCGAAACGGTTTCTCAAAGGGCATCGCACGCCCCGTCCATTCCGCCTCGGCATGATACAGCACCGCGACAGATGCCGCTCTTTGTCCTCCACTGATAAGATTCGCCACACGATTCACATAACGCATAATTTGCCCGAAATAGCGGTACTGCGGGTTATGGCCGTGCGCATAGAAGTGCGGGGGACAATCCGGATCCGGATAAGGCTTCGGGCTGAACGCATGCGGTACAAAATAATTGATTCCCCGCACCAGAAAATGATCCACCAGATATTTCTCCATGCGCGGACCGCACTTCCAGCCGTAGCTTCCGAAAATCTCGCACATGGCCCTTCCCTGCTTTGCCGGATCAATGGCCGCAGCAGAGGCTGCCAGTGCAGCAAGGCCGTAGTGATAGAACTCACCGCCGCGTGTTCTCCCGAACAGACCCATTGTCGGCATATCCTCACCGCCCGGCAGGACCTGTCCTCCGATATCATCGATTCCAGCCATATCCTGTCCTGCCAGTCCGCGGAAATAGTGTCCCAGCCCGGAGCCCGTGCGGCAATGCTGCCCCTCATCCTCAATCATATGCCCGATATACTTCACTCCGTGCGCGCGGCACCAGTTACCGATCGGCATGGAAAAATCCTTTTCCACAAGCCTGCTCACAAGTTCCATATAGGTAAAACGCACCATGGCAGCCGCCTTTTTATCCGGTTCCTCATGCCACAGGTAAGGCAGCCGCTGTTCCCATCCCGCCCCCAAATCTACTGCGAGCCGCTCCTCCAGTTCTGCGCTCCACGGCAGATCCTGCATGGTTCCCATGTAATTGTGCTGAGCGTACGGCTTTCCATTTCCGAGTTCCGGCTCATCCGAAAAAAATCCCGCAATGGTTCTGCCAAAATCCTCTTTGTAATGCTCATAATGCGGCTGATACACCGCATCCAGCAGAAGCTGACAGGATTCCTTATTCATCATATTAATATAGTTTCGATGCGCACCGCAGTTGCGCGAAAGCCCGCACACACATACCGTCCATTCTCCCTGCGGTTTGTTCCACTTCAGGATACCTCCGCTCACAAAGCCGTCCAGATCAAAAATTCCTCTCTGTCCAACGGCAGTAATACTGAGAATCCTGTCATCGTCAAAATGGCGGGGGATCGACTGCACATTTGCCAGGGACGCTGCCAGCATCTCCGATTCATATTGCGGCGGATGTCCCATCTTTTCTACATCCAGAACAATCATTTCCGGATCCTCCGCAAATCGTATCTCATTGCAAAACACACTCTGTCTGCAAAATGCCGCCGGTGCTGTTTCCAACGCTCCGTTAGCGTAGCCGGTGGGAAAATGACTGTCGTCCAGTATCCACACCTGCATCTCTCTGTTTCTGGCCTCCTCCAAAATCACATCCATATCCGCCCACCACTTGGGGCCGCAAAAATCCGGATGTGGCCGGCTTTCCACGCACACAGCTCCACAGCCGCTTTCCTGTATGGCCGCCATGTATTTGCGTAAGGTCGACTCATCTTCTCCGTGCTGCCAGAAAAACGGCAGTATATGATTGCTTTCTCCTCCCTTCAGTAGTTTTTCAATTTTACTGTCCATATTCCCTCCTGTTATTCTGCGTTTTCCCATGTTGCCTGTTTCTTCTTCCCATCCAGCTCCGCTCTGATCTGCGGCATTTTTTTATCCAGATCATAAAAACAAAAGCATATCAGCAATAAAATTCCCAGAGCTGCGGGAACCAGTGTGTTGATCGCAATGATCATGGAATTAGCAGATTCTGACTGCACGGGCAAAAGCCCGTCGTAACCGGATATCCCCATCAGCACACCGGTTACGAAATCTGTAAATCCGTCAAATATTTTAGACAATACGAAAACCAGACCAACCTTTAAAGGATCCAGCCCCATATAGTCCGTGGCATAGTAGGTAATATAACCTAAAAACACAGAAGAAATTCCAAGCGAAACAGTTTTAGTCGGCCATGCAAACAGTAGTTTTTTTGACAATTTTTTCTTTGCAGTCACAGATCTCTGATTCATTTTCCCCCTCCTCAAGCCCACTCTGTTCATGACTTCTGTTCCCATTGTAATAACTCACCCCCTCGCAATCCTTCGTTTTTTTTACTATTATTTTGATTTATAGACACAAAAAGCGCCATCGTGATAAAATCACAATGGCGCCTGCAGAATTTATTCTATTGATTCCGGAAACATACGGGCGTGACCCCCGTATATTTTTTAAATACTGTCTGGAAATAAGTCTGTGAGGGATATCCCAGCGCAATCGCTATCTCAATAATCGTCTTATCCGAAGAAATAAGGAGCCGCCTCGCCTCTTCTATTTTTGTTTCGTTAATAAAATCCACCAGATTCTTTTGTGTATCCTGCTTGAATACCCTGCATAGATAGGAAGCATTGTAGCCGAGCTGCTGTGCGAGCTCATCTGTTCTGATACGTTCATAGATATGCTCATAAACGTAGGCGCTTATCTTCTGTACCAGCTTTGACTTCCCATTCAGCCGCTTTATTTTCTCTACCTGTATGGTATAATCCAAAAACATTTGACTCCACAGCTCCAATACCTCATCATAGCTCCCTAAAGTCTCCAGCTTCTGCAGATAGCTATCCGATGCACTCACTGCCGTTTCGAAATCCAGACCACCCTTTACAGCCCTGCGCGAGACCAGTGCAATAGAAGCTACCACCACATTTTTAAAGGATCTCATCGAATCGTTGCCGGCCATTCCCATACTGCCGTCGATGCTCTTGTGATTGCGCAGCATCTGTGTCAGTTCCTCTACCTTTCCATATTCCACATACGAGAGCATCAGCCGTTCCACATCCTGAGAATTATGAAGTATGTGCAGCGGCTGATTTTGTATATCGACTTCCGGTCCCAGCAGTGAATGAAGCCGCTCGTCAAGATAGTTTTCCGCCGGGTCCGCTCCATTAATGAGCATGTTTAAAAACAGCATATTTTTCACAAAGGTTGTCAGGGTAATTCTTGGAATCCGCTCAAAGTAGGCCACCAATTCATCCGCCCGGCTGACAGGTTCTCCCATATCATCCAGAATAGCGCGCGCTATTTTCCGCGTACAGGGAAACTCCAGCATCGGTCCCGCCACCATAATCTGCCCGCTCTCTCTGTCTATGATATAGCCACACATCAGAAAGTCTTTGGTGATCGTCACATCCATATCGACGCCCGGATCCATCGTAAAAATTGACCTGATATAATACTGCGCAGGATTGGGAGAAAAAGCTCGCGACTGGAATTCCTCCGTCAGAATATCTGTTTTATATAATGTCATTGGTATGTGTGAAATCTCATGATAATACCGCAGCACCTTCTCAATATCCACCTCATCTTCCTCCATCCTGAAGTCTGTTTGCGCTATTATAACAGAACAAGTTGTTATTTCAAAATAAAAGTAAATAAAACGAATACATGATACGCTCCTTCTCCTTTATGATTGCCACTATAACAACTTTATCTTTTCCATCATATAAAAAGAAATCAACAGTGAAACGGAGAGTACCCATGAAACAATATGAACAACAGGTGAAAAAGCTCGTCTCTCAAATGACTCTGGAAGAAAAAGCCAGTCTGTGCTCCGGTGCAGATTTTTGGAATACAAAGGCCATTCCCCGCCTGCAGCTTTCCAGCGTCATGGTTAGCGACGGTCCTCACGGACTGCGCAAACAGTCCGGTCCCGCTGATCACCTCGGCTTGAATGACAGTATGGAGGCCGTCTGTTTTCCGGCCGGAAGCGCTATGGCTTCCAGTTTTGACCGGACTCTGATCCGCCATATCGGACAACTGCTTGGAGAAGAAGCAAAATCCGAGCATATTCATACGCTGCTTGGCCCGGCCATCAATATCAAACGCAGCCCCTTGTGCGGCCGCAATTTTGAATACCTTTCTGAAGATCCGTATTTGGCCGGAGAAATGGCTTCCAGTTATGTAGAAGGGGTACAAAGTCAGGACGTAGGCGTCAGCGTCAAACACTATGCCGCCAACAATCAGGAATATCGCCGCATGAGCACAGATTCCACAGTGGACGAACGCACTCTGCGGGAAATCTACCTGAAAGCTTTTGAGATTACCGTGCGCAACTCCAGACCATGGACAATCATGGGGGCCTATAACCGCCTGAACGGAACATATTGCTGTGAAAACGAGTGGCTCCTTACCACTGTTTTACGCGAGGAATGGGGATTTGACGGCATCGTAATGAGCGATTGGGGGGCGGTCAACAACCGGGTGCGCGCACTCCAAGCCGGATTAAATCTGGAAATGCCCGCAAGCGACGGTCTGACCGACCAACTGATCGTAGATGCGGTAAAGGATGGATCGCTTGACATCACCGTGCTGGATAACGCGGTGTCCGATCTCGTGAACTGGGTACTGAAAGGGCAGCCGGAAACATCTTTTTCCGGAGAATACGACAAAGCACTTCACCATGAAGAAAGCCGCAAAGCTGCTGCACAGTGTGCCGTTTTACTGAAAAATGAGGCAAATATTCTGCCGCTGTCCAAAAGAAATACTGTTGCTTTCATTGGTCCCTTTGCAAAAGTTCCCCGTTTCCAGGGAGGAGGATCCAGCCACATCCATGCCTCTCGTCTGATCGGCGCGGTAGAGGCTGCAAAGACTCTTCCCGTGATCTATGCGGCAGGGGTGGAAGCAGACGGAGAGACCCGCAGCGAGGCTCTGCTCTCCGAAGCCATAAGCGCCGCAAAGCAGGCTACGGCCGCCGTGTTATTTGCCGGTCTTCCGGAAAGCTTTGAATCTGAAGGCTATGACCGCACGCATCTGGAACTCCCCGCCTGTCAAAATGAACTGATCGAAGCTGTAGCTGCCGTCCAGCCAAATACAATTATAGTCCTGCACAATGGCAGTCCGGTTGCAATGCCATGGCTTGACCATGTTGCGGCTGTACTGGAAATGTACCTTGGAGGTCAGGCTGTGGGGGCCGCTGCCGTTGATCTGCTGTACGGTGATGCCAATCCGTGCGGCAAGCTGGCTGAGACTTTCCCCCTGCGCATTGAAGATACGCCATCCTACCTGAATTTTCCGGGAGACGGACAAACCGTCCGGTACGGGGAAGGGGTGTTTGTGGGATACCGCTGGTACGACAGCCGCCATATGAAAGTGTTATTCCCTTTCGGCCACGGCCTCTCCTATACCACCTTTGCATTCGATCAGCTGTCTTTATCATCAGAAACTCTCACCGATGGAGAGCAGCTGACAGTGCGGATTTCAATTAAAAACACCGGCCTGTTAGCAGGGAGCGAGGTCGTTCAATTGTACATTGCGCCACCTGAAAAGCAATTGGACTACCGTCCCGCACAGGAATTAAAAGGTTTCGAAAAAACAGCCCTCCAGCCGGGCGCAGAAAAAACCGTAACCTTTGTACTGGACACCCGCGCATTTGCCTACTATCGCAGCAGCAATTCCTGTTGGTACGCTCCCAGCGGATGCTATGAGCTCCGCATCGGCAACTCCAGCCGGAATATCCTGTGCCGAGCCAGTGTAACGCTGAAAACAAAGCCGCCAAGACTGATTTACAGCGAAAGCCTCACCATGGGGGATTTGCTGGAGCATGGCATGATGAACGCCTTCGGTGCGCTGCTGCAGGATAACGCTCTGTTTAACGCAAACACCTCCACACCGGCCACGGATGAAAATACCGCTCTGACACCGGAAATGATGGAGGCTATGCTGGGTGGTCTTCCTTTACATGCAATAGCGCGAAACAAAACACGGGAAGAAATTCAAAAAATTCTTGATTTAGGATAGGAGGAACTTTGTATGGAACAGAAACAACCAATTGCCCCCTGCGCCTGAAGGAATTTTTCTCCTGTCACCGTCTGAAACGCCTCCGGCAATAGTCCGGGCTTTCAGGCGGTGCTTTTTAGATCCCTTCACTCCCTCACCAGATACGCGACATAGCCGTTTCCGCTCTGGCCGAAGAGGGATTCCGCGCTCGAGCGGCTCGCCTTGTAGAGCGTTCCGGTCTGCGGATCCATGAGCACCACGGCCTGTTCGTTATATCCGACGATCAACACCGCCTGCGTGCCGCCTCCCGTGATCGCGATCACAGGCTTTTCCTCGCTCACATAGTAGAGAACCGAGTCAAGCGCCACGCCGGTCAAATCCAGCACCTGCGCCCCGGGAATGCTCTCTTCCAGAATCTCCCGGATCCCCATCCCCTGTTCCATCATACTCCGGGCGTTTCTCGTCACTCCCTCGAAATCCAGCACCGCCTGCAGGCAGACCGCAATGCTGCTCTCGCCCTCCTGCGCCGCGCTCGCGCCGATCGCCATGATCTGATTGACGCTCAGACGGTTTCCTTTTTTCCAGATATAGCGGCCCTGCCCGTCCACGACGTTGCCGGCGCTGTTCTCCGCCGTCTGCACTGCCTGGGACGGATCGGCGTAGCGGCCCTGCACCCCGTAGGTGTTGTAGACAGTATAGCGCTCGCCTTCTATGGTGCCATCCAGCGCCAGATTCCTGCTGCCCTCGAACAGAACCTCCTTCGGGCGGATGTATTTGATCGCTCCGCCGGAAATTCCTCTCGCCCTGATCTGGCACACCGTTTCATAGTCCTGTGTGAACACCGTCGTGATGACATGGCTGCCGCTCTGCGCCTCCTGGGCGTTCACAATCTGATCGTCGGCAGCCTGCCGGAATCGTGAGGCCGTGCTCCCCGAAGCGCTCTGGTTCTGCACCGCGGCCGTATCCTCTTCCGAGCCTGTCTGCACCGCTTCTGCTTCTGTCTGTGCGTCGGATCCCTGCGCCGAACCTGTCTGTCCGTTTTCTGTCTGGGCGCCCTCTGCCAGCGTCGTCAGCCGGTGCAGCGTGATCTGATTGTCCTCCACCTCGCAGCTCACCACGTAATAGCCCGCAATCTCATAGTTCTCCAGCGTCTGCAGATCCTTATCCACAATTTTGACGTTGTACATGGGCTGCAGTTCATTGCCGGTAGGATCCGTGACGACGTCGTCCGCTCTGGCCGTTCCGTAAATCAGATCCTCTCCGATGAATCCCAGCGGATTGATCCTCTCGTCGCTTTGGGCCGTGATACTTTTCTGCTCCAGAGAAGAGAGATCCGTCAGCAGAATCACATCGGCCTCGTCCTGAGAAGCCTTCTGCTTCTTCCATGCAATCATCCTGCCGCTGTCCGCAACCTGGAACGACCCCTCCGTCAGTCCGCCCACCACGGTCTGCACCGTGCGATTCGTCAGGTTCACCTCGTAGAGCGTCTCATCGATCAGCAGGAACAGACTGTTGCTCTTGTTCAGATAAGAGAGACGCTCCACCTGCGCCTTCAGCAGTTCATAGGAACCCGCATAGGGAAGAAAGGCTCTCTCCTCTACCGTCCGGAATACGCTGTTGTAGCTGTAGACCGCCACCCCCAGCTCTCCCTCGTGCCGTCCCCGGTTCATGTAGCCGTACACGATAAAATCAACGTTGCCCGTCTCGTCCACGTTGAGAATCCTGATCTCATGCTCCGCGAAGCGGTCCCGGGCGTCCACGCTGTCAAAATCGGCAAATCCGTACACATAGGAGACCGCATTGTCCACTGTCGTGCAGCTGTAAAGCCGTCCCGCTTCCACAAAGGCAAACGCGCCCCCGCCGTCGCTCTCTTCCACGGCAATCCCCGGATCCGTGATTCCCAGTGAAATCACGTCGTCCCCGTAGCTGCTCTCCTGCGTCGGCACAAAGATCTGCTCCATGCTCCGCTCGAACTCCAGCAGATTGATCCGCACCTCTCCCATGCGCAGACGGTAATATTCCGTGCACTCGTACCAGTGTGACTCCCCGTCCCGCTCCACCGAGACGACATAGCGCAGGGTGAAGGAGGCCGTCTCCGTCTGCATATCCGTGATCGAAGCCACCGGCTCCGTCACCTGCTCCGGGGCCAGATCCCCCCAGGTGATCTGCCCGTAGCTGCTGTGAATATTCACCTGCGCGTAGGTGGTATTGTCCCCCTCCGCGTTCGGCTCGATATACGTGGTGATCGCGCTCGCCGCCGTTTTGGAAAAAGTATTCTCATGAAACTGGTAGACGAACGAGAGTTTCTCCCGCGCCGCGTAGCTGTCCGTCGCCACGATTCTGGTGTAATAGCGCAGCGTTCCGCCCTCCCGGGTCGTCAGGAGAAGCACCAGCATATACTCCTGCTCCTCCTGAATCAGATCCTTGAGCGCGAAATTCGCCGAGACAGTGCCCCCGTCCGACGTATACGAGGTCACCTGCGTCGTCTCGATCAGTCTCTCCCCGTCCACGCTGCGCACTTCAAAGGACAGATCCGTCATCTCCTGCCCATAAAGATCAATGGAGAGGGACACAGACCTGTCCGTGGAAAGCGGTGTGATCACACCCCGATATTGATGCAGATCGCGCTCCGCCGCATAGCCGTGGAGTTCGTTCGCCTCCATGCCCGCCGCTCGCATCGTGACGACCGGAAACGTCGCCTCCCGCATCTGCGCCGTGGAATCGGAACTCCCCTGGTTCATAAAGAGTTCCATCACAATAACGGCGATGACGAACACCGCCGCCCCGTAAATAAGTCGGAGGAATGAATTACGCATAGACCTTCTTACTTTCACTCATGGGAGGTCCGCCTATGGGCGAACCGTGACCGTTTACTGATAATGATGCGCCTCCGCAAGCATCATATCCTTCACCTTCATCAGACGGCTCTGCGCGCTTCGCTCATTCTCGTCGAGCTTCATGGTGATAAAACGGATACTCTCCTCTGTCTGCGGAATCATCACGTGTTCCAGCGCGTTGACGCGGCGTCTCGTCTTCTCGATCTCCGCCGCCATCAGCTGGCAGGACTTCTCACTTTCCGCCAATTTTAACATATCCGGCAGCGCCTGCGCAAGGCTCGCGACTCCCGCATCGAGATCCCCCGAGGTAAACGCAAAGCCGTAGGAATAAATGTCCCCCTCCCGGGAGGTGCGTGTCTGGGACTGATAGAGCGGCACCTCTACGCTCATGATATTGTTGGTCTGCACCTCCAGACGCAGTTCCTGCTTGGGAGACATGAAGGCGACGCGTACCGCCTCGTCGCTCATCGCGGAGCGCGCCATCGCAAAATGCGCGTTCGCCTGTGCGATCTGCTTCTCCACAGACTCCCGCAGCGCCTGGTTGCGGCGCACCATCTCCAGGAACTGACGCATCAGCTCGTCGCGCTTATCCTTCAGGAGCTTGTGGCCGCGGCGCGCCGTCGTCAGTTTCTTCTTCAGTCTCGTCAGTTCCATCCGCGTGGGATTTACATTTGCAGCTGCCATATTTACCTTTCTGCCGCATCCTGTCTGCGGTGTTTAATAGTACTGGTCCAGATATTCGTCCTTGATACGCTTTAACTCGGTGCGCGGCAGCATCCGCAGCAGTTTCCACCCCAGCGTCAGCGTCTCCTCAATGCTCCTGTCGCTCCGGTAGCCCTGTGCGACGTACTCCCTCTCAAACGCATCCGCAAACCGCGCGTATTTCTTGTCGATCTCCGTCAGAGCCGCCTCGCCCAGAATCACCATCAGCTCCTTGGCGTCCTTGCCCCGGGCATAGGCCGCAAACAGCTGATTCATC
Source organism: Eubacteriales bacterium (assembly GCA_030524225.1). Taxonomy (GTDB): domain Bacteria; phylum Bacillota; class Clostridia; order Lachnospirales; family Lachnospiraceae; genus CAG-791. The sequence continues at coordinate 34,583 of JAUNGV010000001.1, read as the reverse complement.
GTATTCGCGTGATCCTCTCTCGTCTTTCCCTTCCCGATTCCCTTATCCTTTAACCGGGACAGGGACGGCAGCACGTCGATCGGCGGCTGTATACCCTTGCGGTAGAGATCACGGCTCAGGATAATCTGCCCCTCCGTGATATACCCTGTCAGGTCAGGAATCGGATGGGTCTTATCGTCCTCCGGCATCGTCAGAATCGGAATCAGCGTGATCGAGCCGTCCTTGCCCTTCTGCCGCCCGGCGCGCTCATACAGGGTCGCCAGATCCGTATACATATACCCGGGATAGCCGCGCCGTCCCGGCACCTCCTTGCGCGCCGCCGAGATCTCGCGCAGGGCGTCGGCATAGTTCGTGATGTCCGTCAGGATCACGAGCACGTGCATATTCTTCTCGAACGCCAGATACTCCGCCGCCGTCAGCGCCATACGCGGCGTCGCGATACGCTCAACCGCCGGATCGTTCGCCAGATTGATGAAGAGAACGGTGCGGTCGATCGCTCCGGTCTCCCGGAAGCTTTCTATGAAGTAATTCGACTCCTCGAACGTGATGCCCATCGCGGCGAATACAACCGCAAACGGCTCCTTCGTTCCGACCACTTTGGCCTGTCTGGCGATCTGCGCCGCCAGCTGCGCGTGCGGCAGACCGGACGCTGAAAAGATCGGGAGCTTCTGTCCGCGCACAAGAGTGTTGAGTCCGTCGATTGCGGAGACGCCCGTCTGGATAAACTCTTGGGGATAATTGCGGGCCGCCGGATTCATCGGCAGACCGTTGATATCCCGTCTCTCCTCCGGCAGAATCGCCGGGCCGCCGTCGATCGGACGTCCCAGTCCGTCAAAGACGCGGGAGAGCATATCCTCCGAAACCCCCAGCTCCATGCTGTGTCCCAGAAAGCGCACCTTACTGCTCTCCAGGTTGATTCCGGTCGAGCTCTCAAACAACTGCACCAGCGCGTCGCCGCCGTTGATCTCCAGCACCTTGCAGCGCCGTCTCTCTCCGCCTGCCAGTTCAATCTCTCCCAGCTCGTCGTAGGCGACATCCGTGACCCCTTTGACAAGCATCAGGGGGCCTGCGACCTCCTGTATGGTTCTGTATTCCTTCGGCATTTAACGATCCTCCTTCTGCGCAGCCGCCCGGTCCGCCTCTGTGTGCAGCTCCTTCACAATTGCCTCGTACTCGCTCTCCACCTGCTCCTGCGGCGTATACTTGAAACGCCCGATTCTCTCTCTCACCGGAAGAGCGACGAGTTCTTCGACCGAGGCGCCCGCAGAGAGCGCCGCACCTGCAACGTCATAGTAATCCAGAATCAGCCGCATCATCCTGTACTGCTTGGGCAGAGCCGTATACGTATCCGTTTCATGGAACGCATCCTGATGCAGATAATCCTCACGGATAGAGCGCGCCGCCTCCATTTTCAGCCGGTCCGGGGCGGAGAGCGCGTCCATGCCGACGAGCTGCACCATCTCATTTAACTCTGATTCCTCGTGAAGCAGCAGCATCATCCTGCCGCGCAGTTCCATCCAGTCCTTCTCCACCGACTCATTAAACCACTCCTCCATCGAATCCAGATACAGAGAATAGCTCGTCAGCCAGTTAATCGCCGGAAAGTGCCGCTTATACGCCAGCTGTGCGTCGAGGCTCCAGAACACCTTGACGATACGCAGCGTCGCCTGGGTAACCGGCTCGGAAATATCTCCTCCGGCGGGAGAGACCGCGCCGATGACCGAGAGCGCTCCTTCTCTCTCCTGGCTCCCCAGCGTCCGGACTCTGCCCGCACGCTCGTAAAACTGCGCCAGACGGGAACCGAGGTAGGCGGGATATCCCTCCTCACCCGGCATCTCCTCGAGACGTCCGCTCATCTCGCGCAGCGCCTCCGCCCAGCGCGACGTCGAATCCGCCATCAGCGCGACAGAATATCCCATATCGCGGAAATACTCCGCAATCGTAATTCCCGTGTAGATCGAAGCCTCGCGGGCCGCCACCGGCATATCGGAGGTATTTGCAATCAGGACCGTTCTCTCCATCAGGGAGTATCCCGTCTTGGGATCCTTCAGCTCCGGAAACTCGTTCAGAACGTCCGTCATCTCATTGCCGCGCTCTCCGCAGCCGATGTAGACGACGATGTCCGCCTCCGCCCACTTTGCCAGCTGGTGCTGCACCACCGTCTTGCCGGAGCCAAAGGGCCCCGGTACTGCCGCAACACCTCCCTTGGCAATCGGAAACATCGTGTCAATTACCCTCTGCCCCGTGATCAGCGGCATCTTCGGGGAGAGCTTCTCCCGGTAGGGACGGCCCCGGCGCACCGGCCACTTCTGCAGCAGCGTCAGCGGGTATTCCTTCCCGTCTTCTCCCTCGATCACACAGACCGTATCCGTCACGCGGTAATCTCCCTCGCTGACAGAGCGCACCGTTCCGGAAACCGCCGGCGGCACCATAATCTTCTGCGTCACGATCGCCGTCTCCTGCACCGTTCCGACGACGTCGCCTCCCGTCACCCGCGTCCCCGCTTCCACGCAGGGGACGAAATGCCAGACCTTGTCCCGCTTTAAGGCCGGTACCTCCACGCCCCTCTCCAGCAGGTTGCCCTCCGTCACGCGCATAATGTCGTCCAGTGGTCTCTGGATTCCGTCGTAGATACTTCCGATCAGTCCCGGCCCCAGTTCCACGCTCATCGGCGCGCCGGTGGATTCCACGGGAGCGCCCGGTGCCAGTCCCGACGTCTCCTCGTAGACCTGAATCGAAGCCTCTCCGCCGTGCATCTCTATGATTTCTCCGATCAGCCTGCTCTCGCTCACGCGCACCACGTCGAACATATTGGCGTCCCGCATTCCCTGCGCGATCACCAGCGGCCCGGCCACTTTTTTAATCGTCCCTCTGCTCATGCTGCTTTTCTCCTATTTTAAAATATCCGATCCTACTGCCTGCTCCACCGATTTGTGCAGAGCCGCCATTCCCTCGCCCGTATTTCCCGCAATCCCCGGAATCAGGATGATGGCCGGAGACGGCTGCGTCCTGTAGCGTTCGATCTCCTCCGGCATCTGCGCCGCCAACGCCTCCGTGACATAGATCACCGCGTACTCCTGCCCCGCCAGACGGCGCAGAAGCCGCACGGCCTCCTCACTCTCCTGCATATCGGTGCGGTAGGTGTCCATTCCCAGGGCGCCGAACCCGTAAATACTGTCCCAGTCCCCCATGACCGCGATTTTATACATACGTCTCCCTCACTCTCTGGCGGATCGCTGTCTCCGGAAGAGCGTTGCGTTTTCCGGCCAGAATCATGCGCACCGACTTGATCTCCATCTGTCTGGCAAGCAGATAGGCTGCCAGCGGATCGGGTCCGAAACAGTTCGTCAGCTGCGGGCGGATCATCCGGATCAGCTCATTGTCGCACCACCGCTCGAATTCCGTGTAGGAAATGCGGAGCGTCTCCGCGGCCTCTTCCATTCCGTTCTCCCTCAGATAGGCAAAAAGCGCTTCGCTTCCCGCCGCGGCCGCCTTCGCCATGCTCTTCTCCTCGAACGCTCCGCAGGGTGCCAGCGACTCCTCAATAAAAGAAAGGCTCTGTCCGGTCAGTGCGCACCGCATCGCGATCTTCACATTGCAGAGCGCCGCCGTCCGTTCCCCGTACTCCCGCAGAAGAGAGCTTCCCGACTGCGCGCCTTCCTGCCGGATCGCGATCAGGGACGCCCGGTCCACAATCGCGTCGCACCGCTGCCCGTCTCTCGTCTGCAGCAGCACGCGCATCGCATATTCCGCCGTCGCACGAAACGGCTCAGGCAGAGTCTCCGGCTCCCGCTTCGTCAGCGCCCGCTCAATCTCCTCGCCGGAGATCGTCGCTCTCTTTTTATAAATGCCCGGATGCTCGCCTCCTGTGCACGCCTCTTTGACCGCCGCCTTCACATTGTGATAATCGTTCTCCCGGAGGAATACGGCAAAGAGAGAGAGCCCTCCGGCCAGTTCCTCCAGCAGCGCCCACGTCTTCTCCTCTTCCTCTTCCAGAATCTCCTGCGCGCCCTGACCGCGGCCTCCCCAGCCCTTCGCCTGCAGCAGACGCAGACAGTCCTCCTCGGAGGGTGCCGCCGCAAGCTGCTCCATAACCGCGCCGTTCAGAAGAGAAAGCTCTCTGGTCCGGATGCGGGCAACCGCATAGATATATTGATCTCTGGACATGGTCGTCCCTCCCGTCATCCCGCAAACAGTATGTGCCGGACAATATCCTGCAGCTGCTCCGCGCGCGCCGCAAAAACCGCCTCAAAAGAACCGTTCTCCTCGATCCCTCCGTAGCGCAGCAGGAATCCACCTCCCGGCAGCTCCTGCGCCGAAGAGGACAGCGTCAGAGACGCGCCCTCCGGCAGACGCGCCGCCAGCGTCTCCATAAAATCCTCCGGCAGACGCGCCAGATCCCGCTCTCCGAGACAGATCTCACCCGCCTCCGGATGCGCCGCCCGCGCCGCCATTTCGCTCAGCAGCGCGAAGTATTCCCTCTCCGGCAGCTCCTGCGCAGCACGCAGCGCCTCTTCCAGTGTCTGCGCAATGAGGGCCTGCCTGGCCGCCAGAAGACTCTGTCTCCTGCGCAGCTCACAGGAAGACGCATATCTCGCCTTCAGATTCTCGATCCGCTCGTCCGTCTGCGCCTCTGCGCGGCCCGCCTCTTCCTCGGACTGCCGCCGCGCCTCCTCCAGAATCTCCTGCGCCTCTGTATTTGCCTGCCGCAGCGCAGCGTCGGCATTGGCCCGCGCCTCGCTGCGGATATCCTCCAAAATTTTCTCTAATCCGTTCATAAGAATCACCATTCCGGAGCGTTTTACGCGACGGGGCGACGCAAATTTCAAATTTGCGTCTGCCATAATCGAGATTTGTAATGCTCCAGTACAAATCTCGGTGTGAAAAATAAGCTATCAAGCTTATTTTTCACACTAGCCCCATTTTTCCTAGATGTTCACGCCTGCGATACCGAAAATCGCGAGAATGGAGACGAGCAGCGCCAGAATCGCATACGTCTCAACCATGGCCGGGAAGATCATCGCCTTACCGAACTGATCCGGTTTCTTGGCGACCAGCGCAATCGCGGACACCGATGCATTTGCCTGACGGATCGCCGAAATCAGACCTACGATTGCCATCGGCAGGCAGGCCACAAAGTACAGAAGTCCCTTTGCCAGGGAAATGTCGGAACTGCCGCCCATGATACCGATCTGGGTCAGGCAGATGAAAGCGATCAGCAGACCGTAAATACCCTGTGTACCCGGAAGCAGCTGCAGGATCAGCACCTTACTGAACTTCGCCGGATCCTCCGTCACGACGCCGGCCGCCGCCTGACCGCCCATTCCCACGCCGATCGCGCTTCCGATCCCGGCCATCACCGCCGCCAGAACCGCTCCCAACAGTGCAAAAAATACTCCCATGTCGCTCATTTTAATTCTCCTCCTTAATTTTGAAATACTTGGTGCGCACCGCAAACGGTTCAAATTTCCGCCCGCCGCCCTCATAAAATTTACCGAAAAACTCCACAAATGTGAGTCTGTTCGTGTGTACATAAGCGCCGAGCGCATTGATCGCCAGATTCAGCGAATGCCCGACAACAAAAACAAGAATGAACACGATCGCGCCGAATACGCCGTCTCCCACCATGCTCCCCATCTTGTTGAACACGCTGGAAATCACGCTCGTCGCCAGTCCCAGCGCCAGAAGTCTGGAATACGAGAGAATATCACTCAGGTACCCCGTCACGCCGTAGACGCCGTAGAGGCCCTTTAACAGACGCTTGCCCCAGTTCTTTGATTCCCTGCCGCTTGTCAGCAGAATTCCCAGCGTTCCCGCTCCCGCGAGCACCGCGCAGATCTGCCCCGCCAGCGCCGGAAGCGTGAATCCGAGCCCCAGCATCTCCGTGAACATCGGAACCGTCAGCAGATAGCCGACCGCACCGCCCACCAGCAGGTACCAGAATACCGCGTCGTAAATGCCGTCCAGCAGCTGTCCCGCCTTCACACACATATAGAACTTGGCTCCCAGTCCGACGAAGAGATGGATGATCGCGACGACGAAGCAGAATACAAGCATCTGCATCGGTTTATCGATCGGTTCGAACCAGATTGCCGGAAGCGAGATATCCGGTCTGTGGAAAAAGGTGGAGGCGATCACATTGACCGCGTCTCCGAAAAACGAACCGAACAGAAAGCCGCAGACGGTGGTCGAAATGCCGCAGTAGAGGAACATCTGCATGCTCTTCTTCATGCCGCTCTCCATGTTTCTGAATTTGTACAGACACAGGCCGCAGGCGATCACCATAATCAGTCCATAGGCCGCGTCGGAGAGCATCAGACCGAACAGAATATAGTAGAAGCAGGCCACCAGCGTCGTGGGATCCATCTCTCCTCTGGCGGGCAGTGCGTAGCTCTCCACCACGCTCTCCACCGGCGCCGCAAACGCCCCGTTCTCCAGAAGAACCGGAACCTCCTCTGCCTCCCCCGGATCCTCCGCTTCAAAGACGAGAGAGAACCGCGCCGTCAATCGCTGCTCCAATGCTCCGCACTCCGCTGCCGGCACATACCCTTCCAGCAGAAAAACCCGCCTGGACTGCGCCAGTTCCCCGATAACGCTGTACTTGTCAGCCCGCATCGTGAAGTAATCCTGGGCGAACGCCAGGTCTTCCCTCTGTCCGGCCAGTTCCGCGATCTGCGCATCCAGTTCCGCAATCTGCGCCCGCAGCGCTTCGATCTCTCTCCGGATCTCCTCTCCCGCCTGCGCCGGATTTACGCTCGTCAGAGGCGGTCTTGCAAAATTCATCGCCCGCAGAGCCTCCTGCAGCCGGGGCGCATCCCTGCGCCCGCAGACGAGAAAGAGACAGGTCTGCTCCGGCGAGGCGCTGATCAGATGAACCTCCCGTCCCGTCACCTCCGGCGCGTATTCCTCCAGCATCGCCTCGGCCTGCTCCAGCGTCACCTCTCCGGCTATGCTGCCCGTAAAGACCGCCGCCTTCTTCGTCCCTGTGAAATCAAGGGGCAGGTCATAGGAGAGCCAGGGCTCCAGCGCCGCCAGTCTTGATTCCAGTTTGGGCAGCTGCTCCTGCTTCTGGGCAAATTCCCGGTCCAGAGACAGAATCCGGCGGCACAGCTGCATGATCTCGTCCCGCCGTCCCACCCGCTCCTCATACCCGGAGAGAGGCAGCGTCCGCCGTCCCTCCAGAGAAGAGAGAAGACCTTTGTTCTCCGGCGCGTGACGCGCCAGAGCCTCCATCGCCTCCTGCGCCATCGCCGCATTCTTCTCAAAGGAAGCTCTCGCGCTGCTCTGATCCTGTCTGCCAAAGACATCGTCCTGCAGATCAGAACCGTGGATCTCCACAATACCGGCCCGCTGCAGCAGTTCCAGAATCGGCTTCCTGTCGCTGCGTCTCGCCGCGACGAGCACCCTTTTCATCGGCACTATCGCCATCTTGCCGCTCCCTCCCCTCTACCTTGTTCCGGAAGAAAGAGACGCCAGCACGGCCTCTATCGCCTGCGGCATCCGCTCCCCGGCCATCGCCCGGAGCGCTTCCTCCTCTTTGCCGGCCTCCCGCTCCGCCTCTGCAAGCTGCGCCTCGCCGGCCTCCCTGGCAGCCGCCAGTCTCTCTGCCGCCGCCTGTTTCTGCGCCCCGGCGGCCTCTTCCCGCAGCGCGGCAGCCTGTTCCTTTGCCTCCCGCACCAGCCGCGCCGCCTCCCGGGCGGCGTTCTCTTCTATTTGCGCCGCTTCCCGCTCAGCCTCCCTGATCGCATCGATCGTTTCTTTTGCCATCTATCCCTCCGTCAGTCCCCTGTTTCCCGTCATTAATTACCGCGTTTACTACTCATTTTACCGTATGACTTTTGAATAATCAACAAATAATATTCCTTATATTTTGAACATTTTCGCCGATATATACAAATCCGACAGCACCCCCGCGCAAGGCGCGCCGGACGAGCCGTTTCCTTCCCAGCGGGCCATTTGGGGCATGGCAGGCACCCGCGCCGCTGTCCGTCAACGAAAAAGCAGACGGCGGAGTCTATGATACGCTTCATAGACCCCGCCGCCCGACGGTTCCCAACAGGAACATGTTAATAGAAAATATGACCGCCGATCGTATACCGCGGCGTCACCTGCGGGATCGGCGTCCGGAAAAAGATACAGTCCGCCACCGTGGACTGTCCCGCCATCGCGGCGTCCGCCGCCCGGTAACAGGCTTCCGTCGCATCGTCCCGTGCCAGAGCCAGCGCCAGCCGCCCGGTCGAAACCGGCTCGAACTGATTCGTCTGGTAGATCACGCCCACAATCGTGTCCGGAAAAGCGCCGCTGAGCACACGGTTGATCACAACCGCCCCGACAGCCACCTGTCCCTCGTACGGCTGATTCCCCGCCTCACAGTAAATCAGATTCGCCAGAAGATACCTGTCTCCCTCCGCAAACGTCACCTGGGAAATGTCCCGCCAAACCGAAGCCGCCGAGAGTGCTTCCAGTCTGCGCTCCTCCGCCAGCTGCGCTTCCAGCGCTGAGATCTCGCTGTTCTTGGCATCGAGCTGCTCCTGCAGCTGATCCGCCGTCGCCTCCGCGTTCTCGATCTGTCCGCTGTACGCCGAGATACTGCCCGCTGTCGAGGACACCAGTCCCGAAACCCGGCTCTGCTCCGCTACCGCGGATGCCCGCAGCGTGTCCAGCTCACTCTGTTCCCGCTCCAGCTGCGCCTTTTTCTCGTCGATCTCGTCTCTCGTCGCAATATACTCCTCCAGCTTTCTCCTGTCATAAGCCGAGAGGCTCTCAATATAATTACTGCGGTTCAGAAGCTCCGCAAACGTTCCCGCTGAGAGAAACGCCTCCAGATACACCGTGCGGCTCTTCTCGTACATAAAGCGGATGCGCAGCTTCATCTGCTCATACTGCTCGTCCGCAGTTGCCTGTGCGCTCTCCAGCTCCACCTGCGTCGTCTCGATCTCCTCATTTTTATCCGCGATCTGCTGTTCCAGATCCGCGAGATTCGCGCTGATCGCCGAGAGCTCACTGTTCAGATTCGAGAGCTCCCCCTGCAGGGAATCCCGCGTATCATTCAGCTGATCGATCTGCGCCTCGTTCTGCTCGATGGCGTCTTCCGTCTGCTCCTTCTCCTGTCTGGCCTGGTCGATCTTCTCCTGCGTCTCTTTGGACGCCGTCACCGGGAGGATCAGTCCGGAAACCGGAGCGAATGCGAGAGCCGCCGACAGCGCAAGCAGAAGTGCCAGAGAGCGGAGCGGCGCGGTATGAAATTCACAGGGTCTCTTTCCGGAAAATCGCTTCATCAACTATAACGTGATCTCTATCTTTCTGTTGGTGTGCTGGTACTGGTAATAGCGGACACCCGCCGCATCCAGCATTCTCTTGCTCGCAATGGTCGCCTCCGAGTCCGCATACTTGTCGCTCGCATAGACGATCGTCCTGATCCCGCTCTGGATAATGGCTTTGGCGCACTCGTTGCAGGGAAACAGGGAGACGTAAATCGTCGCCCCCTCCAGAGAGCCGCCCCGGTAGTTCAGAATCGCATTCAGCTCGCTGTGCGTCACAAAGGCATACTTCGTCTCCAGCGTATCCCCTTCCCGCGCCCACGGGAACTCGTCGTCCGAGCATCCGCTGGGGAACCCGTTGTACCCCATCGACAGAATCTTGTGCGTACTGCTGACGATGCAGGAGCCCACCTGCGTTCCCGGGTCCTTCGACCGCATCCCGGACAACATGGCCACTCCCATAAAATACTCGTCCCACGTGATATAATCCTGTCTCTTAGGAATGATCTTAGCCGCCATATCTCCTCCTGTCCCCTGCTTTTGCCGGATTCTGTCTGACGCTTTGGTTCCGCGCCGCCGTTCCGGAGAGTTTCCTCCGCCTCTGCGGCGTTCCCGGCTTCCTCCTTCCGCAAAAGCGCGGCATCGCCTGCTATTTCGTTCCGAAAATCCTGTCTCCCGCGTCGCCGAGTCCCGGAACAATATAGCCGTGATCGTTCAGGTGATCGTCCAGCGCGCCGATATAGAGATCCACATCCGGGTGCTCCTCCTGCATCTTCTTCACGCCCTCCGGCGCGGCGATGATGCAGAGCAGCCTGATATGGCGGCAGCCCTTGTCCTTTAACATCTGGATCGCCGCCGCAGAGGAGCCGCCCGTCGCGAGCATCGGATCTACCACGAATACTTCCCGCTCGGCACAGTCCGCCGGAAGCTTGCAGTAATACTCCACCGGCTGCAGGGTCTCCGGATCCCGATAGAGTCCGATATGGCCGATCTTGGCCGCCGGGATCATGGCGAGCATACCGTCCACCATTCCCAGCCCCGCCCGCAGAATCGGGACGATCGCCATCTTCTTGCCCTTGAGCTCCTTGACTGTCGTGTGGCAGATCGGCGTGTCAATCTCCGTGTCAGCCAGCTCCAGATCCCTCGTCGCCTCGTAGCAGATCAGCATTGCGATCTCACTGATCGTCTGTCTGAAATCCTTCGTCCCCGTGCTTGTTCTGCGGATCAGTCCGATCTTGTGCTGAATTAACGGGTGATCCATAATCACTGTTTTTGCCATACCAGTCTCCTTCCGGAGCGTCTCTGTGTCTGCCGTGATCGGGAACTGCAGCGCTCCGGTACAATTCCCGGATTGAAAATGAACCCCCGGCCGATTTTCAATCTTCTCCTCTATGTTGTTCTGTCTGCCTGCGGCGCTGCGACTCCCGGCCGCTCAGCAGCTGCCCTTCTCAATCTTGCCGATTCTCCTGCTGTGCTTCTCCTCTCCCGAGAAAGGCGTCTGCAGGAACGTATCCACGATGTCTCTCGCCACATTTTCACCGATCATACCGCCGCCCAGCGCCAACACATTCGCGTCGTTGTGAAGCCTTGTCAGCTTCGCCCCGCTGACATCCCAGCAAAGCGCGCAGCGGATTCCCTCCACCTTGTTCGCCACGATGGAGATTCCGATTCCCGTCGTACAGATCACAATCCCCTTCTCGCACTCGCCAGAGGCCACCGCCTCCGCCACCGCCCTGCCGTACTCCGGATAATCGCAGGACTTCTTATCATAAGTGCCGAAGTCCTTGTACGCAATTCCCTGCTCCGCCAGATGGGCGATGACCGCCATCTTCAGATCATATCCGCCGTGATCCGATCCCAATCCTATCATTCCGTCATTCCTCCTGTGTGTGATTTACTGTCTTACACCTCTTTGACCCGATGGCCCGCCGCTTTGATCAGCCGGTTCATCACGGCCTGTCCCACTCCGCTTTCCGGAAAGGACTCTGAAAACATCACCTGCGCCTCTTCCTCGTCAAACTCTCTCAGGATACGGAACAGCGCTCTTGCGACGCCTGCCTCGTCCGTCCCGCTCCCGGCGCTCCTGACGCAGTCCGCCCGGTACAGCCCGCGGGTCTCGTCTGTGCAGAGCACGCCCGTCTTTCTTCCCGCCGCCGCCGCTTCTTTGGTCTGCCCGTTGATATAGGCGACGACCTTATCCCGCTCTCCCTCTACAATCGTGAGCGTTCCGCGCGGCGCATAATGGCGGTACTTCATGCCCGGAGCCTTCGGAGCCTGTCCGGAATCCTCCGATATAATAGCCCGGTCCATCTCCACCTCACCCAAGACGCGCCGCAGATCCTCCTGCGTCACAAAACCGGGCCGCAGAATCACGGGCGTCTCTCCGGTCAGATCCACGATCGTCGATTCCACGCCGATCCCGACTTCCCCGCCGTCGATCACCATCTCCACCCTGCCGTCCAGATCCTCCATACAGTAGCGCGCCAGCGTGGGACTGGGTCTTCCGGAGCGGTTCGCGCTCGGTGCGGCGACATAACCGCCCGCCTCCCGGATCAGCGCCTGCGCGATCCGGTTGCTGGGGAAGCGGACCGCCACGGTTTCCAGCCCGCCCGTCGTCTCCAGCGGTACCGCCGCGCTGCGGTGCAGAATCATCGTGAGCGGCCCCGGCCAGAACGCCTGCGCCAGCTTCCCAGCTGCCTCCGGCACCTCCCTGACCAGAAGAGGGAGCGCCTCCATCTCCGCAATATGAACAATCAGAGGATTGTCCGAGGGACGGCCCTTCGCCGCATAGATCCTGCGGGAGGATTCCGGATTCAGTGCGTCCCCGCCCAGTCCGTACACCGTCTCCGTCGGGAACGCCACGAGTCCTCCGCTTCGCAGAATCTGTCCCGCGCGGCGAAGCTGTACCTTCGCCGCACTGCTTTCTATGCTGTTTTCCTCTATCTGAATCAATTCTGTCTGCAAAGTTCCCTCGCCTATCCTGCCGCACCCGCGTACTACTGGCTCTCTGCCATCTGCCTTCCTTCGTTCCGGCACTCTGCCCCGCAGATCACTGCGCCATATACGCCGCGATCACGTCCCACACATCCGCCGTCTCGAATCCCAGTCTCCACTCCGCCACGCCGGCAATCCCGTTGGCCTCCATCACGGAGAGTTTCGCCGCAATGGATTCCGCGTCCTCGATCCAGATCTGGTACAGCGTTCCGTCCTCGGTCGTCTCAGCATAATTCTGCCCCGCCGCCTCGCTCCACGACACCTGCATATTGTGTGCCGCGATGAAGTTCTGAATCTCCTGCATGCCAAGCGCCTGTGAGGAGAGACCGTCTGAATCTGTTTTCCACAGTCTTGCATAGAAGGGGATGGCGTTGATCAGCTTCTCCGCCGGGACATCCCGCAGCGCGCTTGTGATCCCGTTCTCCACATAGCCCAGCGAAGCCACGCTGCCCGCCTCCGTGCTGCCCGCATAGTGCTCGTCATACCCCATCACAACGATGTAATCCGCCCAGACGCCCTGCTCCTCCAGCTCATAATAGTGGTTGAAGTTGTACGGCACATAGTTGCTGACCGACAACACCAGACCGGCATTCCGGCAGGCAATCGACAGTTCCCTGATAAATTCAATATAATCCTGCCCGTACGCCTCTCCGATGTTCTCAAAATCCACGTTGATCCCGTCGATCCCGTACTGCTCGCACTGGGAGATCAGCTGGGAAATCAGATTCTGTCTGGAGGCCAGCGTCGTCAGCACGGTATTCGGATCCACATTCGGATTGGTGAAATTCTCCACAAGGGCCCAAACCTGCATATCCCGGCCGTGCACCTCTTCTACATACACCTCTGTCGCATAGCTCTCTATATTGCCGCTGTTGTCCGACAGCACGAACCATGTCGGCGATATCACATTGATGCTCTGGGTCTGCGCCAGCAGCCCGTTCAGCGTGTCGTTCCCCGCTGTCCCCGCAACACTGTGCCACGCCATATTCACCTTCCCCGGCAGACGGATGGTCGTGTAACTCGGCTCCTCATAATCCGTGACCGGAACAAGGCTCTCCGTCGCCTCGTCCTCCAGCCGCTTATTCTCCACATAGCCGATGAACCCGTCCTCCGTCTTGATCCGCGACCAGGTATCCATCTTCTCCAGCACATAGATCCGGCTTCCCGCCCCGATCTGCGTGAGTATCGTGCTCTTGACGCCTCCGGAGATCCTCACCTGCGTGTCCTTGCTGATGGCCGCCGTGGTCACATCCCCCCACTCCGTATAGATCTGCATTCTGTTCGGCTCTGTAAACGCCTCATAGGAGAAGTTCGTGTACTGCTTCACGAAATCAAGCGCCAGATAAAGCGTATCCCCCTCCATTCTGGTCAGCGGATACGATTCCGTCACCGTCCCTCCCTGCGTGGTGGACCACTGTGTGCTGCCGATCTCCGTGGACACCATATCGGTCGGCAGACAATAGAGCACCAGAGAGTCATTCTGCCCGTAGTAAAAGCGATCGTTCAGCAGCGTCTGCACCGAATTGAAATCCATATAGTAGACGCCGTCGATCAGTCTCGCGTGCACCTGTGACAGTTCGTCCTGCAGGATCACCGGCACGTCCTGTTCGTCGGTAATCCCAAAATAAGCATTCAGATCCGCCGTCTCACTGGAATAGGAATACCTGTCCCAGAGAAGTCTGCCTCCGAATGCTCCCCCAAAAATCAGAATCAGTATCACAACGACAAGAACCGGCGAAATCCCCCTCCGGCGTCCCCCGGCGCGTCCCTGTCTGCGCATCCGCTCCTGCCTCCGGAGTCTTCTCTCCTTGGCCCGCTCTCTCGCTCGTTTGTCCTGTTCGTCCGTCGTTCTGCGCATAGAACTGTTCCGCTCCCTGTTTCCTGTCTGCAAAAAGAAAATCTGCCTTCCCGGACTCCGTCCGGAAAGCAGCGCCCGCTCTGCTGCGTTTTATTATAACAAACTATTTCTGGCGCGTCATTACGTTTTCTGTTATTTTTTGTGCGGTGTCTCCGGCCCGATTCTGCCCGTTTGGCGGACAGCATAGCGGGGGATTTCCTGCCTGCTGTTCTTCGCTCTTCGCGCCGGAGCACCGCGGCTTTTACATTTTGTACCCCCTTCCTGTGATACTGTTTTCCTGTCTGCTTCTTCTGCCCGCTCCTTCTGTGCGGGCTGTTTGCCGTCGCACGCAACCGCCTCGCAGACTGTTCACCGCTTTGCGCTGCAGCTGCCGCCTCGCAGAGTCCAGAAGGTCCTGCGCTTCGTCCATTCTTCCGTGGGAATTTCCTCGCGCGGTGCCCGTTTCCCTCACAGAGCGTATGAATGTCTTTTTCGGTTTTTCCGGGTTTCTTTGTCAATTTTTCAATTTTTGATCAATTTCTCTTTTTTGCGCAGTTTCTCTTTGGAATTTTTCTGAAAAATCTATGGAGTCGGGATCCCCCGACAGATGTGGCAGCCTCTTCGGCCATTACTGACAGATACTCCGCCCTTTCCGCAAGCGGCGAAGCCCAGATCTCATTATCTACCGTCTCTTTACCGACGGACTGCGGAATGTCCGCGCCGCACCGCCTCCTTCCCCATACAGATTGCCCTGTGCACTTCTATCTGCCATTATAGGTTCCCGCCGCACACCACCGCAAGGAGCCCGCAGCGCGAAACTGCGCAACCGCTCTTTTTCGTGACTTTCTTCACGCTTCGCCTAAAATTTCTATAAAATTCATAAACAATCCTCTAAGTCCCTTGACTTGACCGGCGGCAGACGGTATAAAGATATGAAATACCGCGCAGTATGGGAAGCTCCGGCTGGGAAGTCTTGCCATTCTGTGGTATACTGAACTGGATCGGAAGCGCAGGATTCCGTCTGCGGCAGCTTCTTTCCCATGGAACGGAAGGGCCGAAGGATTCCTCCGTTTCTGCAACGGTTCTCTGCGCGGCTATCGATCATTTTTACACTGCACAGGAAGGGAGGTTGTCCTGTATGAAAATAGAAAAAGTAAATGAGAATCAGATCCGCTGCACGCTGACGGGAGAGGATCTTGCCAAAAGACAGCTCAAGATCAGCGAGTTGGCATACGGAACTGAAAAGGCCAAGAATCTGTTCCGTGACATGATGCAGCAGGCCTCTTTCCAGTTCGGATTTGACGCGGAGAATATTCCGCTGATGATAGAGGCGATTCCGCTGAACGCGGACTGTATTGTTCTCATTGTGACGAAGGTTGAGGACCCCGAGGAGCTGGATACTCGTTTTTCCAGTTTCGCTCCGTCTGTCCGGAACGCTTCGGGACGTTCGGACGGAAACGACGCCGCTTCCGCCTTCGAGCGCCTGATCGGCGCGATCAAGAAAACGCAGGAGGCGCTGAGCGGAGAGGCAGGCGCCAAATCAGCAGACGAGATTCCCAGCGAGGAGGAGGCGTTCGCCAACGCCCGCCGCTTTATTTTCACCAACCGGCTCTTCGCTTTCACCTCTCTGAACGACGTGATCACCGTATCCGGTCTGATTCATGAGACGTTTCAGGGGCGCAGCTCCCTGTATCAGGACGAACAGGCGGGGAAATACTACCTTTTCCTCTCCATGCCCGACACGGACGCCGTCTCCGCCATGCAGCATGTTCTCGCGGTTCTGACGGAATACGGGACGCAGGAGGTCAACTCCTACGCGAGAGAACAGCATCTGAAGGAGCACTGCACCGTTCTGTGCCCCGACAACGCGCTGGAAGAACTGGCCAAGGTATAGCGTTCCGAACGAGGATTCCGGAGACAGTGCTCCCCGGAGCAGGCATTTTGAACGAGGATTTCAGAGACAGCACTCCTCAGAGCAGGCGGACAAGCGGGTAAACGGCAGAGCGGCGCAAATCTTGCGCCTGTACACAAAATAAGGTATACTGGTTAGCGGCATTACCAATCAAAATAATATCAAATCATTAAGGACGCGATCTGCAGAACCGGAAGAGGGGATTTCTCCTCATTGGCTGCGATGGCGATCCGGTACGGAGGTTATCATGGCTGAAATTACGAAAGATACGAGAATCGGCGAGGCGCTCTGCATCAATCCGAACATTGCGCCTGTTTTAATGTCCATCGGCATGCACTGCCTTGGCTGCCCGGCCTCTCAGGGCGAGACCATTGCCGAGGCGGCAATGGTGCACGGCGTCGATATCGACGAACTCATGGAGCAGATCGCGAAGGCTGAGCCGGCAGATCTGTAACGCAAACGCCAGAGAGCGGGCAGAGGTTTCTGCCTGCTCTTTTTACGCAGTCAAATTATAAGCAGACTAAATTGATACGGACAGGAATACCGGATCCGCCGCGCAGCAGCCTGCTGCAGGCAGGCTTACCGCAGAGGTTATGACCCTCCGCCCGGTATCATCATAAAGGAGGCAGCTATGAGCAGCAAAGAAATCCCTTACAAAATCTATCTGGAAGAATCAGAAATGCCGCAGTCGTGGTACAACGTCCGGGCGGATATGAAGAACAAGCCCGCGCCGCTCTTAAATCCCGGCACGCTCCAGCCGATGACAGCAGAGGAGCTCGGACACGTATTCTGCGACGAACTGGTGAAGCAGGAACTGGACGACACCAATCCCTATATCGAGATTCCGGAGGAAATCCGTAAATTCTACCGGATGTACCGTCCCTCGCCTCTCGTCCGCGCGTACTGCCTTGAGGAGAAGCTCCAGACTCCGGCGCACATTTACTATAAATTCGAGGGCAACAACACCAGCGGCAGCCACAAATTAAACTCGGCCATCGCACAGGCTTATTACGCCAAACAGCAGGGCCTCAAGGGTGTCACGACCGAGACCGGCGCCGGGCAGTGGGGCACCGCGCTCTCGATGGCATGCGCTTACCTCGGCCTCGACTGCCAGGTTTATATGGTCAAGGTCTCCTATGAGCAGAAGCCGTTCCGCCGCGAAGTCATGCGTACCTATGGCGCGAAGGTAACACCGTCCCCCTCCGAGACGACGGAGGTCGGCCGCAAAATTCTCGCCGCACATCCCGGCACCACAGGCAGTCTGGGCTGTGCGATCTCCGAAGCTGTGGAAGCAGCCACCAGTCAGGAGGGCTACCGCTATGTACTCGGCAGCGTCCTCTCGCAGGTACTGCTCCATCAGTCCGTGATCGGCCTCGAGGCTCAGGCCGCTCTTGCCAAGTACGACATCGTTCCAGACCTCATCATAGGCTGTGCAGGCGGCGGTTCCAACCTCGGCGGCCTGATCTCTCCGTTTATGGGCGAGGTCCTGCGCGGAGAAAAGAATTACCGCTTCATCGCCGTAGAGCCCGCGTCCTGCCCGAGTCTGACCCGCGGCAAGTACGTCTATGATTTCTGCGACACCGGCATGGTCTGCCCCCTCGCCAAGATGTACACACTGGGCAGCGGATTTATCCCCTCTGCCAACCACGCGGGAGGCCTGCGCTACCACGGCATGAGTTCCGTCGTCTCCCAGCTCTACCACGACGGTTATCTGGAGGCCCGCAGCGTCGAGCAGACCAGCGTGTTCGAAGCGGCGGAGATGTTCGCCCGGGTCGAGGGAATCCTGCCCGCGCCGGAGAGCAGCCACGCCATCCGCGTCGCCATCGACGAAGCGCTCAAGTGCAAGGAAACCGGCGAAGCCAAGAATATCGTCTTTGGTCTGACCGGCACCGGATACTTCGATATGGTGGCCTATGAAAAGTACAACAACGGCGAAATGACCGACTACATCCCGACCGATGCCGATCTGCAGCAGGGCTTCGACGGCATCCCGAAATTCCCGGGAAATGAAATCTGACAGAAATCAGGGCGGCGCGCTGCTTCTTGTTTCCGCGAGACAGAACGGATCCCTGGAGGCAGCACGCAGCGTTATGCCGGGGCAGCGCGCAGAGCGCTGTTGAATCGAAAAGAAGGGCGTTTCTGAAACGACAGACAGGCGTGCTGCTGAACCAAACAAAAAACAGACCGACCGGAAATCCTGCGATTTTCAAGTCAGTCTGTTTTTTTGTTCTGCCAGTCATCAGGAACAGCGGAACTCCTTTCCTTCATCAGACATTTTCTGAATCAGGCATTCCCCGCCGCTCTTTCTTATTTCTGGACTTAGCCCTGAGCGATCGCTCCTACCGGGCACTGTGCTGCGCAAGCGCCGCAGTCGATGCAGGAATCCGCGTCGATCACATACTGCGTATCTCCCTGAGAGATCGCGCTGACCGGACATTGTGCCGCGCAGGAGCCGCAGCTGATGCAGGAATCGCTAATTACGTGTGCCATAGTAAAATCCTCCTTTTCAAAAATAATAAATTGTCTGCCGAAGTCATTACCCCACCGCTTCTGCCACGCCATAAAGACGATCCGGTTCTGTCAGTCAGAACCGGCAGAGGCTTCCGCGTGAGTTAGTCATGACTTTTTCTCTATTTCTGCCATATTCCCGGCCAGTCCGAAGACCGCCGGGAATACGGAGAAACCTTAATAAAGCTGTACTGTCCGCTTCCGCGGCTCCGTCATACCGAAACCGGCAGGGAGCGGGAAGCATGGAAACTCAATTTGTTTTACTCGTTGTAGAGCGCGGACAGCTTGGACAGATAGCTGTAGTGAGCCTTTGCGTGCTCTGCCGCCTCGCCGAAGAGCTTCTGTGCTCTCTCCGGATTCTTGAGCTTTAAGGAAGCGTAGCGAACCTCGCCTGCGAGGAAGTCGCTGTACTCCGCCGTTGCCGGCTTGCTGTCGAGGGAGAACTTCTTCTCTGCCGCCGGATTGAAGCGGAACAGATTCCAGTAGCCGGCCTCGACTGCCTTCTTCTCCTCGGTCTGCGCCTTGGACATACCAACCTTGATACCGTGGTTGATGCAGGGTGCATAGCCGATGATCAGGGACGGTCCCGGATAAGCCTCTGCCTCGGCGATCGCCTTGACAGTCTGGTTGTAATCCGCGCCCATTGCAATCTGTGCCACATAGACGTAGCCGTAGCTCATCGCCATGCTCGCCAGATCCTTCTGCTTGATATCCTTACCGCCTGCAGCGAACTGCGCGACAGCACCTTCCGGGGTAGCCTTACTGGACTGTCCGCCGGTGTTGGAGTAAACCTCAGTGTTGAATACCATGATGTTGATATCCTTGCCGCTTGCCAGCACGTGGTCCACGCCGCCGAAGCCGATATCAAACGCCCATCCGTCACCGCCGAAGATCCACTGGGACTTCTTCGCCAGGAAGTCTTTCTGCTTCAGCACTTCCTGTGCCTCTGCGGAATCATCACCTGCCAGAGAAGCTACCAGAGCGTCGGTCGCCTGTCCGTTCGTAGCGCCTACATTGAAGGTGTCGAGCCATTCCTTCGCCGCTTCGTTGCCCTTGCCTGCGAGAACTTCCACCTTCTCCTTTAAGGAGTCGCGGATCGCTCTCTGCGCCAGCAGCATACCGTAACCGAACTCTGCGTTGTCCTCGAACAGAGAATTGCTCCATGCCGGGCCGTGTCCCTGCTTGTTGACCGTGTACGGCGTGGACGGCGAGGAGTTGCCCCAGATCGAGGAGCATCCGGTCGCGTTCGCGATGTACATACGATCGCCAAAGAGCTGGGTAATCAGCTTCGCATAAGGAGTCTCGCCGCAGCCTGCGCACGCGCCCGAGAACTCGAGGAGCGGCTGCTTGAACTGGCTTCCCTTTACGGTTGTCTCTTTGAACTTGTCAATCACTTCCTGCTTCGGATCAAGGGTCACCGCGTACTCAAACGCCTTCTCCTGACCCATTGCCTTCTCAAGCGGCGTCATGGTCAGAGCGACCTTGCCGGAACCGGACTTCGCTGCCGCCTGGTTTGCAAGGCAGACATTCGCGCAGGATCCGCAACCCGTGCAGTCCAGCGTGGAGATCACGATCGCGAACTTGTAGCCCGGCATACCCTTTAAGTCGACGGTGACAGAGCCTTCCATCTTCGCCGCTTCCTCCTCGGTCATAGCCACAGGGCGGATAACCGCGTGCGGGCAGACATAGGAGCAGAGGTTACACTGCAGGCAGTTCTCAGCCGTCCATACCGGCGTGTTGACTGCAATGCCGCGCTTCTCGTAAGCGGAGGAACCGCTCGGGGTCACGCCGTTCATATACGGAGCGACGTCGGAAACCTTCAGGGTATTGCCTTCCTGTGCGGTTACCTTGTTCTGAATATTGTTGACGAAATCCACAACATCCTGACGATCGCCGGTCGCAACGTTCATCGCAAGGCCTTCGTCCTGCGCGTCCTTCCAGGACTCCGGAACCTCTACCTCGTGGATGTTCTTCGCGCCTGCGTCGATTGCCGCCCAGTTCTTCTCGACGACATCCTTGCCCTTGCGGCCGTAGGTCGCCTCGGCAGCCTTCTTCATCAGGTCGATCGCGTGATCGGTCGGGATGATCTCAGCCAGCTTGAAGAATGCGGACTGGAGAATCGTGTTGATACGGGTCGGGCCCATGCCGGTCTCGATACCGATCTTCACACCGTCGATCGTGTAGAACTTGATCTTGTGGTCATAGATATACTTCTTCACCTGTCCCGGAATGTGGCTCTCAAGCTCTTCCGCATTCCAAGCGCAGTTCAGCAGGAACGTACCGCCGTCTACCAGCTCCTGCACCATGTTGTACTTGCGGATGTATGCCGGGTTGTGGCATGCAACGAAGTTCGCCTGGTGAATCAGGTAGGTGGACTTGATCGGCTTCTTACCGAAACGAAGGTGGGACATGGTCACACCGCCGGACTTCTTACTGTCATAATCGAAGTAAGCCTGTGCATACATGTCGGTGTTGTCGCCGATGATCTTGATGGAGTTCTTGTTCGCGCCGACCGTTCCGTCTGCGCCGAGTCCCCAGAACTTGCAGCAGATCGTGCCTTCCGGCGTGGTAACCAGCTCTTTGCCGGTCTCGAGGGAGAGGTTCGTCACATCGTCGATGATGCCGATCGTGAATCTCTTCTTCTCGGTGTTGTTGTAAACCGCAACGATCTGAGCCGGGGTGGTATCCTTGGAACCTAAGCCATAGCGGCCGGAGAATACCGGAACGCTCTCAAACTGCGTGCCCTTTAACGCCGCGATGACATCGAGCGCCAGAGGCTCGCCGATGGAGCCGGGCTCCTTCGTTCTGTCGAGAACGGTGATCTGCTTCACGGTCTCCGGAATCGAAGCGACAAACGCCTCGGTGGAGAACGGTCTGTACAGGCGAACCTTGATCAGGCCGACCTTCTTGCCTTCCTTCATCAGGTGGTCGATCGTCTCCTCAATCGTGTCGTTGACGGAGCCCATCGCGATGATTACGTGCTCTGCGTCCGCAGCGCCGTAGTAGTTGAACAGCTTGTAGTCGGTGCCGATCTTCGCGTTGACCTTGTCCATGTACTTCTGGACGATCGCAGGCATCGCATCGTAAGCCGGGTTGCAGGACTCGCGCGTCTGGAAGAAGATATCCGGGTTCTGCGCGGATCCCATCTGACAGGGATGGTTCGGATTGAGCGCGTTCTTTCTGAACTCGTCGATCACCTCCATGCTGACCAGATCCTTTAAGTCCTCGTAATCCCAGGTCTCGATCTTCTGGATCTCGTGGGAAGTACGGAAGCCGTCAAAGAAGTTGATGAAAGGAAGTCTTCCTTCCAGAGCTGCACAGTACGCAACGGGGGTTAAGTCCATAACCTCCTGCACGCTCGACTCGCAGAGCATTGCGCAGCCCGTCTGACGACAGGCGTAGACGTCGGAGTGATCGCCGAAAATGTTCAGTGCGTGAGACGCGACGCAGCGTGCGGATACGTTGAACACGCCCGGAAGTCTCTCGCCCGCCACCTTGTACAGGTTCGGGATCATCAGCAGTAAGCCCTGAGAAGCAGTGTATGTGGAAGTCAGCGCGCCGGCTGTAAGGGAACCGTGCACGGTACCTGCCGCGCCTGCCTCAGACTGCATCTCGGTGATCTGTACGACCTGTCCGAAGATGTTCTTGCGTCCCGCAGTCGCCCATTCGTCCGCATGCTCAGGCATGACGGAGGAAGGAGTGATGGGGTAGATGGCAGCAACTTCTGTATACGCATATGATGCGTGAGCAGCTGCTTCGTTGCCATCCATGGTTTTCATTTTTCTTGCCATGATGATATCCTCCTACTATTGTTGATGCTGCAAGTAAAATTGTATACAGCAATTCGCTCTTATCTAAATAGTATCATCGAGGAGAGACAAATGCAACGACAAAAATCGATTGTTTCAAAACAAGAGCAATACTGCGCGAAGCCAGTAAATTCAAGGGCTGCGAGGCGTTACTAATGTTACAAAAAGTTAGTTTAGACAAACTTCCGATGTATAATTGTGTTTTTTTATTCGTTAATTTATATTTTTTATTTTGATTTTTTGCATGGATTTTTTATCGGTATTTCGTTTTTGCTCTATCCGTCGAGATTTGATGCAATAGGTAAACTTTCTGACGGGGAAGGTGGAATAGCCAGACGGCGCCCGTCAGCTTCTGCGCATAAAAACAGCTCTTCTCCCAGCTTCGTCAATAGGCTGGCATTTCCGAATACAAAAGTAAAATAAAAACACATCAGATTATCCCGTATCACATACAGCAGTCTGTTGTCCGGTTCTGCCTGCCAAGAAACGCAAAGAGATCCATGATGGAAGCAAATCTGACCTGTGGCAGATCCATCACCGTACACACGCTTCTGCACAGAAATTCCGGATTCCCCTCATAGGTACTCTGCACGCGCAAAAATAGCCGCCGCACAGATGCCCAATTCCATCTGTGCGGCGGCTTCTCTGTTCTCTCTTAAACGCCGTAAGGCTCTACCTGTCTGCAGTTAATCTCCCGGATTTTCTCCGGATCCATTTTATAGGAGTGATCCGCCTTCAAAAGACCGTTGATCTCCTGCTGCACATCGGACACCTGCGTGTAGCAGTATCCCACGATGTAGGGAATCTTCTTGATCGCCGTCGTGATCTTATCCATCCGCTGCAGGAACTCCTCCTCTGTGGAAACCGTGTTGCCGTATCCCCACGCTCCCTCTTCGCCACCGGAGAAGGCGATTCCCCCGTACTCACTGATCAGAATAGGCTGTCCTCTGTACTCATAGCCGTCTGCCATCGCCGACTTGGAGCGGTTGTGATACAGGGCGGCGGCGGTAATCAGATCCTTATTGCCCGCATAGCGGTCGTAGAAGATCTCTCCCTTCTCCTCATAATCGTGCAGCGTGATAATGTCGGATACCGTATGCTCCCATCCATCGTTGACAATCACCGGGCGCATGGAATCAATCGACTTGGTGAGGTGATAGATGCTCTCCGTGAAGTTCTGCTGTTTCCGGTCCGTCTTGATCTGCGGCACACCCCAGGACTCATTGAAGGGTGTCCACGTAATAATGCAGGGGTGATTGTAGTTCTGTTTCACGACCTCCAGCCACTCTCTGGTAAACTCCTCCACCGCCACATCACTGTAAGCATAGCACGCCGCCATCTCGCTCCACACCAGCATTCCCTTGACATCGCACCAGTAGAGGAATCTCTCGTCCTCGATTTTCATGTGTTTGCGCAGGCCGTTATATCCGAGCGCGTGAATCTTGTCGATATCGTCAATCAGCGCCTCCTCGTCCGGCGGCGTCAGATGAGACTCCTCCCAGTAGCCCTGATCCAGAATCAGACGCTGATAGAGAGGACTGCCGTTTAACAGGATATTCCCTTTATCAATTCGGATCTCCCGCATCCCGAAATAAGAAAGAGCTCTGTCCAGCACTCTGTCTCCCTGCACGAGACGCACTTCCATATCGTACATGCAGGGATTGTCCGGCGTCCAGCAAAAAACGCCCCATGGCTCCAGATCCGGACGCACCAGACTGATCGTATCCTCCGCATGCTTCCCGAAAACCTGCTTGCGGGAAACATTCACCGTCCGCCCCTCGTAAGAAACGATCGTCTCCACATACAAAGCCCCGTCTGCCTCGTCTGCGCCTCCCGCATACGGTTCAAGGCTTCCTCCGCTCAGTTCATAGCCGATCTCCACGCTTCCGCTTGCAAGCTCCGGTGTCACTTTCATAGAATGGAGAGAAAGCTCCGGCACTGTCTCCATCCAGACTGTCTTCCAGATTCCTGTGGTCTGGACGTACCAGCAGCCAAAATTATCCTCCAGCCAGCGCTGCTTGCCTCTGGGCTGATGCACGCTCACGGAATCCTCCACCTTGACGGTGATCATGTTCTCCCCCGCAGTGATCTGCTTCGTAATATCAAAACTGAATCTGGCGTATCCGCCCTTATGATCCCCCACATAAACGCCGTTGATCCACACCAACGTGTGAAAATCACTTCCCTCGAAATGAAGCAGCATCCTTTTGCCGTCCATCTCCTGCGTCACTTCCACGCTTCTCTGATACCACACATTCCGATGGTGCGCCGTATCACCAATCCCGCTCCGTTTCGTCTCATAAGTAAAAGGAACGGTGATCTGCCTCCCGCTTTCCGGAAAATTCTCATACCACTTCGCCCCCTCTCCCGCATTCCCGTCGTCAAAGGCAAACGACCACTGGCCGTTCAGATTCTGCCACTCTTCCCTGACGAACTGCGGACGGGGATAGTCTTTACAATAGGTTTTCATCGTAACCTCCATTTCAGAATAATAGACTCACAACATTGATTCTGTTCTATTGTTATCACATTACCGAAATCAATGGGTTACTTCAATCTTTTTTAGATGTTTTGTACTGTTTTTCTCCTTTTTTTCTTTATTTAAACACAAATTATGTTTATATTCTATGAAAGCAGGGATCCATCACACAAATCAAATTCCATTCTTCTGTCCTATTTCCCCTGCACCACCTCGTCATATGTGATGCTCATAATAATATCCTGTTCATAATCTCCGAATTTCTTTCCGAAAATATTAAACCCGCCCGCATAAACCGCATCTTCCTTGTTGCCGATCCTGACAAACACCGTGCTGGCCTCCATCAGACGAAGATCGTCAAGATTCACCGAGCTGGCCCATTCTTTGTTGATATAACAGCCGTCTCTGCGGATCTCCCATGACGTCAGAAGTCCGTACTGTGTCCTTCCCGAAGACCATGTGACGGGCGTCAGCTTCCCTCTCCTCTGTCCGAAATCTCCGGGGCTTGTCCATGTGCCACATTCTACCCCGTTGATCCACAGTGTAATATCCGATTTCCAGTCCTCTCTATAGCCGGAGGTCTCGGAACAGAGCTCCGCGGATACAATCAGAGACCGGGGCACGCAGGGATACGGCATTGCCTTCAACCGATTGGGAAACGTATATTCCACATATCCCTTTGTACTCCAGAGAATCTGCGCGGACAGCCGCTCCGGCATATAAAACGCCAGCTCCATATCATCCATGCCCAGAATCCCGTTTTCATCGGCAATTCCGCAGACTGAACTGACCTCACAGCTGGTATAGGCGCCGATCGGCATCTCCACGCTGACTGTGTTGTTCACATCCGCCGCCATGCCCACCATACGGATACTGATCATGTCCGCATCCCGTACACAGAATTTGGCGCTCCCGCGGCTTCCCGGCTTTTCCTCGATTTTGACCAGATTGGCTTTCTGCAGCGTCCTGATGTCCAG
Organism: Eubacteriales bacterium; assembly: GCA_030524225.1. GTDB lineage: Bacteria > Bacillota > Clostridia > Lachnospirales > Lachnospiraceae > CAG-791. The sequence continues at coordinate 8,807 of JAUNGV010000001.1, read as the reverse complement.
CGCCGCGCTGGAGGCCGGGATCTGCATCCTCCGCGCGAGCTCCGCAATGCTCAGCTTCTCTGTTTCCAGAATCTGCAGCATCTGGATCCGCACGGGAGAAGAAAGAGCTTTGCCCAAAGCGCTCAGCTTCTCCACATCACTGCAGCGCAGCCTGATATGCTTCGCCATACCGTCCCCCTGTTCTTTCAGAGCCCGTTGCGCCGGGCGGGACACTTCTTTCTTGTCTGTACACCACCGCAGCGCCTCGGAAATCGCACAGCCTTCACTTCCGGCAGATCACCGCAACGCCCCGGAAGCTGCTCAGCCTGCGCTTACCTCTCGTCCCAATAATCCGGCAGCGACTGAAAAACCTCTCTGACTGCCGCATAGCTGAGTTTCGGTCTACGGTACTCGTCCACAACGCCTTTGTTGTTGCGGGTTCTGGGACGGTGCATCGCCCATCCCTCTCTCGCCACTCTCACATCACAGAACTGCCAGATATACATCCCCATGCACTCTTCACAGGCCGCCACCTCTCTGAGCTGCTTGCCGAGGATTTCCGCCTGTCGCTCCTCGCTCCAGACATCCATAGACGGATCCCGGAATCCGTAGATAGCTCCCGCTCCGATCTCGCTGACCAGAAACGGTTTCCCCGCTCCGTTTCCCGCCGTTTCCACCCAATCCATCGTATCCCGCAGCATCTGCGACGCGCTGCGCTCCTCATACCAGTAAGGGTACATGTTCCAGGAACACACATCCGGCAGATCCTGGCAGAGATCTTTATTGAATTTGCAGGAAGCCGAGGTGCAGGGACGACTCGTATCGAGGCTGCGGATCAGGTCATACTGCGCCTGATAGCAACTGCGGCCGTACTCGGTGTCGCTGGCACACTCGTTCAGAATCCCCCAGATATAGATCGACGGGTGATTGTAGTGCTCGGTAATCATCTCCCGGATCACCTGCTCGCACTGCGGCTCAAAATGAGGATTCCGCATTCTCTCCTCCGGAATGCCCCGCGCGTGATTCTCCTCCCAGACGAGAATCCCCATCTCATCGCACAGATCCAAGAAAATTTCATCGTTCGGATAGTGGGAGGTGCGAACGGAATTGGCTCCCAGATCCCTGATCAGAGCCAGATCGTAGGTGATTGCCTCCGCCGGAAGTGCGCAGCCGTACTGCGGATGATCCTCATGACGACAGAAACCTTTGATTCGCAGCGGCTTTCCATTGAGCAGCACGCGCCGTCCCTCGACAGCCACCGTGCGGAAACCAATCCTGTCGATCCAGTCGTCCGTTTCCTCCCCGTTCTGCTCCAGAACCGCCTGTGCCAGATAGAGAGCCGGATGTTCCATATCCCATGTCTGTACGCCGTGAATCCGCAGCTCCGGAAAAGAAAACAGCGTCTCCCCGGGCTTCATTTCCCGCTCCTGCTTCTCCGTTTCCTCTCCCGCAATCCGCAGCCGCACTGCCGCCCTCTGCGTTTGATCAGAAAGATTCTCGCAGAGCACTTTCACGTCCGCAATCCAGTCCTCTCCCTCCGCCCGCAGCGGTGTCACGTGCATCCATCGAATATAGCAGTCCGGCACACTCTCCAGCGCGACGCCCCGGGAAATTCCTCCATAGGACATATAGTCGTTGGGCATATCGAGCGCATATTCCTCGCGGAACTCATTATCCACGAGAATGCGGAGTGTGTGTTCCCCGTCTTCCAGATTTCTGAGACAGACGGAAAACGGTGTGTACGAATTGTAATGCCGCGTCACTTCCTCCCCGTCCACATAAACTCTGGCAAAATGGCTGACGCCCTTGCATTCCAGACGAACGTTGCCGCCCGCTGAAAACGTCGTCTCATACGCGCTCCATCCCCGGTAATTGCCAAGCCCCGGCAGTGCCTCCAGACACCCCGGCACCATCACTTTGCGCTTCTCGCCCTCCCGATCCCCCGATAAGAGCGTCACATCCCATAAGCGTCCGGAGAGTTCCCGGGTCTTTCTGATTTGATGCGTATCGAACATTCTGAGCATTTCAGTTTTCCACCTTTTCTGCCAAAAATATCACTTTTAGCTGATACCGTCTGCTGCTCTGTTCCGTCTAATACACCTGCTGCGCAGGCCCCGCGAGGTTGGCGAACTTCGTCAGCTGCGGCTGCCAGCTCAGCTCGACCGTGCCAATCGGGCCGTTTCTCTGCTTGGCGATGATGATCTCCGCGACGCCCTTTTTCTCCGAATCCGGATGGTAGTAATCGTCGCGGTAAATGAACATGACGACGTCCGCATCCTGCTCGATAGCCCCCGATTCACGCAAATCCGAGAGCATGGGCCGGTGATCGGTCCGCGACTCCACGGCACGCGAGAGCTGGGAAAGCGCAATAATCGGTACGTTCAGTTCCCTCGCAATCGATTTGAGCGAGCGGGAAATATCAGAAACCTCCTGCTGCCGCGAGTCATTGCTGCGGTTTCCTCCGCCGCTCATCAGCTGGATATAGTCGATCATAACCATATCGAGACCGAATTCCAGCTTGTATTTGCGGCACTTCGAGCGCAGCTCCGCCACTGTTATCGCCGGTGTATCGTCGATGATCAGCCTGCTCTGCCCGATATTGCCCGCGCTCTCGATGAGATCGCCCCACTCCTGATCGGTGAGATCTCCCGTCCTGAGCTTCTGGGCGTCCACATGGGATTCCATCGCGAACAGACGGTTCGTCAGCTGCTCCTTGCTCATCTCAAGAGAGAAAATCGCGACGCACCGGTTCTCACGAAACGCCGCGTATTCCGCGATATTCAGGACGAACGCCGTCTTTCCCATAGAAGGCCGGGCCGCCACAAGAATAAAATCGGCGGGCTGCATCCCCGCCGTGCGCGTATCGAGATCGGTAAATCCCGTCGCAATTCCCGTCACATTCCCTTTCATCTTGGAAGCCTGCTCGATCTTGCTCATCGCGTTCAGAACGATCTGGCGGATCGGCACGAAATCGCCCACGTTTCTCTTCTGCGCCAGAGCGAACACCTTGCGCTCCGCGTCGTCGAGAATCGTCGCAATCTCCTCCTTTTCCATATAGCAGGTATTTGCGATTTCTTCATTGATCCGGATCATGCGGCGCAGCATGGATTTATTCGCCACGATTTCCGCATACGTTCTGATATTGGCCGAGGTCGGCACCTGAGAGACGAGCTGCGCGATGAACTCCGTGCTGTAGGACTCCGGAGGAAGATTCTTTTCCTTTAATTTGCTCTGCAGCGTGACGGGATCGACTGCCATGTCCCGCTGGGTCAGTTCCAGAATCGCACTGAAAATAACCCCGTACTGCTTCGCGTAAAAGTCCTCCTCCGTGAGGAGCTCCGACGCCGCCTGAATCGCCTCTTTATCCATAATCATAGATCCGATGACGGACTGCTCCGCGTCGAGATCGTGGGGCATCACCCGCCGTACTACATCTTCCTCTGCCATAGTTACCTCTCTGCCGCAGCCTGTTTTCATATCGGAACAAATGCCATCCGGCGTTTGTTCCGAATTGCTATTTCTCCGTTACCAGTACGTACAGACGCCCCGTCACCTTGGTGTGGAGTTTGATCGGCACCTCGAACATACCAAAGGACTTGATCGGCTCCTCCAGCTGGATCTTCTTCTTATCGATCTCCACGCCGTGCTGATCCTTCGCCGCCTGCGCGATCTCCTTCGCAGAAACGGAACCGAACACCTTGCCGCCCTCGCCGGCCTTCATGGTGACCGTGATCTTGATCTTCTCAAGTTCCGCCGCCATCGCCTGCGCGTCCGCCAGCTTCTGCGCCGCCAGCTTCTCCTCATGCGCCTTCTGCAGCTTCAGGTCATTCTTATTGCGGTCAGTCGCCTCCACGCCCAGCTTCTTCGGCAGCAGCATGTTGCGGGCGTAGCCGTCGCTGACATTGACAATCTCACCCTTTTTCCCGAGTGCTTTGACATCTTCCAGTAAAATAACTTTCATGATAACCTCCTTGCCGCAGTTTACTGCGGCACTGTGAGCAGAAATCCGCGCAGGCGGTTTCTGCGATGCAATCAACGAACCAGGTGCGCTTGCGGTCCCGGTTCGAATGACAGATGAAGCGTCATCAGACTCTTGCTCTGTCACGTAGCCTCCTATTCGGAGCGTTCTACGCGACGGGGCGACGCAAATATCAGATTTGCGTCTGCCATCCTCGAGCTTTGTGACGCTCCGGCACAAAGCTCGGGATTGAAAAATAAGCTATCAAGCTTATTTTTCAATCTTGCCTCCTTGCCGCAGCTTGCTGCGGCACTGTGAGCAGAAATCCGCGCAGGCGGTTTCTGCGATGCAATTTTACAGTTCTCCCTCGTCGATCATCGTATCGATCGTCCGCTTGAGCGCGCCGATCGCCTCCGCGATCGAGACGTCGTCCATCTGGCAGCCCGCGATATTCATATGACCGCCGCCGCCCAGATGTTCCATGATCACCTGCACGTTGACCTCGTCGATCGAGCGCGCGCTGATGAAAATCTGGTTCTGATACTCCGTCAGGATAAAACTCGCCTTGACGCCTTTGATATTGAGCAATTCGTTCGCCGCCTGCGCGCCGATCACAGTAGGACTCTTGATCTCCTGATTCGTGCAGATCGAGATCGCATAGGCGCCGCGGTAGATTTCAGCCTGCGAAACCGTGTCCGCCTTGGCCTTGTACTCCTCCGCATCTTCTCTGAAGAGCTTGCGCACCCGCGTCACATCCGCTCCGTTTCTGCGCAGGAAGGCCGCCGCCTCAAAGGTCCGCACGCCTGTTTTGCTCACGAAGTTGTTCGTATCCACCACGATACCGGCGTACATCGCATCCGCCTCCTCGGGGCGTATTTTGATTTCCTCGCCGATATACTGGAGAATCTCGGAAACCATCTCGCAGGCAGACGAAGCGTACGCCTCCACATAGGAAAGGGTTGCGTTCTCAATCACCTCCGTACCCTGCCGGTGATGATCGAGGACGACGATCGACTTGCACAGACGCAGCAATTCCGGACACTCGGTAATACTCGGCTTGTTGACGTCCACCACGACGAGGGCCGCATTGTCGGAGACGTGTTCCACCGCCTGTTGGCTCGTATAGAACATATCGCCCGGATACTCATCCCCGTCCCTGAACAGCGCGATAATCGGCTGCATCGAAGTCGTAATCTCGTTGACGACGATATGAGCCTCCCGGTTCATCGTCTGCGCAATCCGGTAAATACCGATGGCTGCGCCGAAACAGTCCACATCTCCCAGACGGTGTCCCATGATATAGACCGAATCCTTGCCGGAAATGATCTCCTTGAGCGCCTGCGCCTTGACCCGGGCCTTGACCCGCGTGCTCTTCTCGACCTGCTGGCTCTTGCCGCCGTAATAGGTGATGTTTTCCGGCGTCTTGACCACCGCCTGATCGCCGCCGCGGCCCAGGGCGAGGTCGATCGCATTGCGCGCGAACTCGTAATTCTGCGCATAGGAGAGACCGTCCAGACCGATCCCGATACTCAGTGTAATCGCCATCTCGTTGCCGATGTTGACCGTTTTGACATCCGAGAGCACTTCAAACCACTCTTCCTGGAGCAGACGCAGTGATTTCTTGCGCAGGATAATCAGGTACTTGTCCTTCTCGATCTTGCTGCAGATGCCATCGCAGCCGGAGATATAACGGTTCACCTTTCTGTCGATCAGCGCGATCAGGAGTGAACGCCTCACATCCTCAACGCTGTCCAGCGCCTCCTCGTAGTTGTCCATGTAAATGAAGCCGACCACAACGCTCTGATCGTCCACCTCCTGAATCGCCAGGCGCACCGCCGTATCGTCAAAGAGATACAGCGCGATCAGGTAACCGCTGTAGCCCGTCGCATCGATGATATCGCTGTTTTTCGCCATCTCCTCCAGCGGAATTTTTTTCATATGGACGACGTAATTGCTGCTCTCGAAATCAACCTGGAGCTTCACGTCCTCCTCGTCCGACGGCAGTGTTTCCCTCGTCAGCGTCGGAAAAATCGTTGAGATGGATTTGCGGTACCCCCTCTCTCTGTGCACTACGTGTTCGAACGCGGCGTTTGTCCAGATAATCCGTCCGCTGTCGTCCAGAATCGCATAGGGCAGGTCAAAATCCCGCAGCAGTTTTCTCTGAATCTGTCCGTATTCCGTGGCAAAACTCACAAGCTCATTCATCAGCATCGAGCGGTTATTAAACTGCATCGAGAGAACAATGGCAAAATAAACGACCACAAAACACGTCAGAATCACACCCGCCATCACGCTGGTGATATAGATCAGGATATTGACCAGAATGAGAAAGAAGCCGAGTCGGAGCGGCGCATTAAAATAATTGGCCAGTCTCCCCTTCAGTTTCACACGATTGTTCATGGATTTGCCGCCATGCTCCTTTCTATCGCAGGCCCTCCCGGCGGTCCTCTCAGAAGCCGGAAAACCTACAGATAGTTTAGTATACCATCATTTTTTTTATTTGACTATATGGCGTTTGAGCGGCAAAAAAGCCTGTTGTAACAGTTCAGCCAGCCGGGAGCAACAGACCAAAATCGTGCTCGCACGAATTTTGATCTGCTGCTTCCGGCTGAGGGAGCGCCAGATCATGAGCAAAGGCGGCCGCGAAGCGGCGAATAGCGCGGCAGCGCGACTTTGCGAATGGCGCTGGCTGAACTGTTACCAGCCTGTTATGTTAGCCTATTACAACTCTTCCTTCTCCCGGAGCCACCAGCCAAGAAGCGCATAGAGTCCGCCGAACAGCACGCCCGCCACCGGCCAGATCACCCACGTCCGCCCCCAGTCCATGGTGGGAAAACTCCACCCCAGATAGACCGCGGTCGCCCCACACCAGTAAAAGGCACTGAACGGCTCCAGTTTCCTGTAAATCCTCTTGTTCTGCGGCGTGTAATCCTCTTCCTGCAGGAGTCTCTGAAAACTGCCGTTCACCATGCTGGTCCGCACGATCAGAAAGACGCCGATCCCGATCATCACCAGCAGCAGCGCCACCGTTATTCTCTCTGCAAATGCACCCGCGCCCAGCGCTTGTGCCAGAAGCAGCGGAACCACGCCCACGATGCAGAACGCTATGCCCGCCGCAATACTGATCCGGTGCGTTCCCTCCTGGCTCTCCTTCCGCCTCGTCACAGCCGCCGCCACGCCGTACTGCAAGTCGATCTCCTCACCATCCAGATAATCGTACCGGTGCAGCGCCATGCCGCTCAGAATAAAGAGAACAACCGCGACCGCCACCAGTACGATTATAACCGCCGCTCCCAGCGCGCCCGCCGCATCCTCCGTAAAGCTGAAGTACAGCAGCCTCCCGAGCGTCTCCGTTGCAGACGGCGCCGTCCGACGCTCCGCTGCGGCTGCCTCATCCATAAGGATCAGCGCCACCGGGGAGATAATGCACAGCAGCACGCCAAGTGCGATGCGCAGGGAATAGCGGCGCACCGCCTCCAGATACTCGTTGGCCTCCTCCATAGACAGACTGCGCCGGATCCTCCCTGCCTTCTCTCCGGACAATCGTCCCGGCGCAAACATCTCCCCGGCTCCATGTCCGGCACTCTGCCCCTCTCCGGCCATGCCGTCCGTTCCCGTAGCCTCCTCTGCCCGTTCCATACCGGGCAGGACGGCTCCGCCCCACAGTTCCCCGCCCTGCGGAGGCAGCTCCTCATCCTCTTTTAACAGATAGTCCGTGCTCACGCCGAACAGCTCGCTCATCCGCACGATTTTCCCGATGTCCGGAATCGACGCGCCGGACTCCCACTTGGACACCGACTGCCTCGAGACTTCCAGCCGTCCCGCCAGTTCCTCCTGCGACCAATGCTGCCGCTTGCGCAGACTCATAATCTTATCCGCCAGTATCATGTGATCTCCTCCTTCTGCACTGTCAGCATCGATTCCACGCCCTTACGGCTGCAATTGCAGACATCCCTGCTGCGGACCGCACTGAACAGTTCCACTACTTATTCTGAACGTCACCTCTGCGGCGGAGTATCTCCCGCGCGCAGCTTTTCTATGTCGTCCTCATGATACCGGTCCGGCCGGTTGCCCGCCACCAAGCAGGCTGTATTTTTTGTCAACCGGCGGTTGCGAAGGCCCCTGCCTGACGATTTTCTGCCATTTTTCATAGGGACAATCTCTGTCCGCCCGGGCGGCGCGCAGTTCAGCAAAGCAGCCGCACGCATGACAGATTCCCTCGAGCAGATAGCGGCACGCCCTGCACGCTGCGAGCCGCTTCTCATACGTCTCCGCATCCACCTTCTCCTCCTCCGGAATCAAGGCTATCAGCCGATACAGATTTTCAAATTGATCTTTCTCCGCCATGTCTCTCGTCAGACACTGGCGACACACACGCACAGTTTCCTCTTTCATTCTTCTGTATTCCTTTCCCTGTCTTCCACATGACAGGCAGTGCATCAAATTGCCCGTTTCTCTCCTGCCTTCCGGAGAACCTCCGCTGCATCCGCGCCCCTGAAACGGCGATTTGCCCCCTGCTTTCGACTGAGGGAGCGCCAGTTCATGCGCAAAGACAGCCGCAGAGCGGCGGAAAGCGCGACAGCGCGACTTTGCGAATGGCGCCGGCTGAACTGTTATTTTTTTATCGAAATTTATTATGTTTTATATTTACTTCTAAAATAATTTATATTAAACTAAACATCAAGAAATAACGCAATACAAAAGACAACCAACAGGCAGCCAGACAAGCGCCGGCACGGCCGGCACAGGGGCGCTTCGATACGGAAATCGCGCGGCAGACACAGTTCTGCTTCCCGCTCTGTTCCCGCCGCAAGCCGCTCCGGAATGGTGATTAGTGTGAAAGAAAGTAGAGGACGACCAAATAAGACGC